>JQID01000142.1 GCA_000770645.1 Desulfosporosinus sp. Tol-M | reverse complement strand
AAAGACCATGGCTACCATTTGTGCCGGATTTACATTTTAGCATTTCTCACTCGCGTTGTCAATAACTAATTATCTCTGTCTGAATTGAATAGTTTGAAGGTATAACCCCTCACTTGTTCCCTGCTGTGCGTCTTTGTGACGCTCGACTATAATACCATTATCAAAGTTTGTTGTCAACTGTTTTTTTAATTTTTTTCTTTTTTTATTTTTTATTTCTATCTCAATCTCAATAAAAATATATCTGAAATATCAGCGCACTCAGTATTTCTACGGCTTTTTCGGTAATTTTTCAAATACGTTTCTCTTCATTATCTAGCTCTAGCAAGAAAATTAACGGAATTGAACCAAAGCTCAATCTATCAGCTGATTATTGTTAATGTGATTTTTTAGGGACTGTGTTTTCACACAGCCCCTTTAGATTGATTCCACTAGCTTTCTTGCTTAATCGGGACAACAATTTCCGTTTCATACTTGTTCGGATTACCCTTGAAAATCATGCCTGGCCCCTTATGATAAATCTCCCTGGAAGGCAAGAGGCACTCCAAGTTATGTTCCCTGGCGTAATCCAGGAGAGCTTTGTAAGCAAAATTTAGCGTCTCATAACTGCCAATATGGGTAGTACAGATGGCCTTGATCTTCGGCAGTTGTTTAGAGGTAACGTTCGTTCCAGTCACCACTCCTTTCGTAGGAATACAGACTTCAATATCGGCAGCTTCTTTGTATTCGCTATCGTAATAACAGCAAAACGGAGCGCCGCAGGCTTTTCCTTTGGCTTCTTTGTAAATGGTACCGATGTATTTTCCCACATCACTGTACCTTCCCTTAAACCGGAGCACTGCGACGGTTAGGGCTTCATATTCCTTTAACTCAATGTTGTAATTCATACTACCTACCCCTTTCTCTTTAGGCTGAAGGTAAAGGTCAATTTTTTGAATCAGTTCTTTTCCTGTTTTTATCTGTCCGGCTATCATCTCTTGCTTTTCAGCTAAATAGTATGACAAATCTTTCGGGTTGTCACAATTGGCCAGGATTTCTTTCATTTCCGCAATAGAAAAATCCAAATCACGTAGTAGAATTACTAATCTTGCCCTTTGAAAATCAATGTCATCATAATAACGGTAGTTGTTTTCGGCACGACAGGACGGCTTGAGGATACCCTCTTCGTCGTAATACCTCAGGGTCTTCACTGTTAAGCTGGTAATCCTGGAAAATTGGCTGATTTTATACATGACCTCACCTCCCCATAAGCAGTATAAACCCTCCCCCGCACAGGAAAGTCAATAGGAATTTTCATAATCTGGTTAGAAGCCGGGTCATGTTTCACCATTACTCTTATATCTTTTCAATGCGAATTTATCCTTCGTTTGAGGAAATAAAAATTCTAATTTATTTCGACCTAAATCGATATTAGCCATTGCTTAAGTTAACAAGCGTTTTTTGATTCTGACTAAAGGAATCAGGATTGTCAAAGCGCTAAAAACCGTCAGCCAAGCTAAATCTTCGACTATTGACCAGCTTACCTGACTGGTCAGATACTCTGTGTTAAAGACCTTGCGGAAAATCCCCGCCCGTTCAGTGCTGCATTTTTGATGAATAAACAGGCTTTTTATGTGGCGAATTGAGTCTATTGCTCGTGAATGGCATACAAGAGATGTATTAGTCATTATTGATAACAACGCTAGGAAGACAGATAAACATCTCGCTTTTGCATTTAATAATTACATATATCGTTCTATTGGTGGAGACAACTTAACCCGTATTTTACCAGTCCCCTTGTTCGCTGATTCGGAAACAACAGCAGGACTACAATTAGCTGATATTTCTGCTGGAATAATGCGAAATTATTACTTAAATTCGCTCAATATGGAAGAAACTAAATCCTCATCCTTATATCACGAAAAGTTAAGAGAAATTATAACATACTCAAGGATCGTTCAATAGACAGGCATATTGCAAACTTTAGTGTTAATGGAATATTTTATCAGATTGCTGAATACATCGTTTAGTGTTGACATTTTAAATATTTATGGATTATTATGACTAGCTAAGAGAAACATTCTTGTTTCTTTAAAGCACCTACTCAGTGCTCTTAGCTATCTGAATAATAAGCGGGCTTACAGATTTTTTGTAAGCCCGCTATTATTTTCTGCTTTTGCGGACATTTCCAAAACTAAGATCACTGAACTAACTTAATTGTACTGCCGGCAATATCTTTCTGGATGAGAATCTTTTTATCGATCCGCTCTTTCAACTCACTGACGTGGGAGATAATCCCGACAAGCCTGTTACCGACCGTTAAGCCGTGCAGCGTGACAATGGCTTGTTCCAGTGATTCGGCATCCAAAGCGCCAAAACCTTCATCGATAAACATCGTATCA
>JQID01000173.1 GCA_000770645.1 Desulfosporosinus sp. Tol-M | reverse complement strand
TGTACCCGTCGGCTGAGATTTCACCAAGTTCTCTTTAATATTATCCGGCAATGCATCGTACAATGGTGTCTGGATCAAGCCCGGAGCTATACAGTTAACTGTGATCTGGGACTTCGCTAATTCCAAAGCCATTGATCTGCTGAAACTCACCAGTCCGCCTTTCGAGGCAGAATAATTAGCTTGCGTTGGCCAGCCAAGATAAGCCCTGGAGGCAATATTCACGATACGTCCAAATTTCTGTTCCTTCATGAAAGGAACTACCGCCTGGGTCAACAGGAACGGTCCTTTTAAATTAACATTTAGCACAATGTCCCAATCTTCTTCCGTGAGCTTCAGCAAGCCCTTGTCCCGAGATATGCCTGCGTTATTAACCAGAATGTCGATCCTGCCAAAGCGTTCCACAATTTGTTTCGCCATGGCTTGGGCCTGATCTTTCTTCGAAATATCAGCTACCACTCCCATGACTTCCCCGCCGACAGCTTTGATTTTTTCCACCACTTGGTCAACTTTTTCCGGAACAACATCATTAACGACCACTTTAGCGCCGTTCTGAGCCAACATCATTGCTGTTGCCTCACCCAGTCCGCTCCCAGATCCGGTTACCAGTGCAACCCTGTTCTGTACGCCCATTTTATCCGGCTCCTTTCACCTTGCTTCACTTCTCTAAAATATGCCAAGAAGACGACTACTGAGCTTTGATCGTAATAATTCCTGCCCCTATTTGTCGTCCTCTCAGCTTACTCCAACTCTCGATTAAACTTACTTACTTAAGATATGAACCGTACACACAGCGTTATCCAAACCGTAGATTCCACCGCCGGTGACATGGGTCATTGCTGTTTTAGCATTCGGCACCTGCATAGCTCCGGCTTGTCCGCGTAATTGCCAAGTCATTTCGGCGATCTGCGCCGCTCCGCTGCATCCCGTCGGGTGTCCACACGACATTAAGCCGCCGCGCGGACTAAATACGACTTTACCGCCGTAATCGTTTTGCCCGCTGCGGATAAACTCAACAGCTTCGCCATGCCCACAGAAACCCATGGCTTCCGTATATAAATGCTCATTAATCGCGAAAGCGTCATGGCACTCGACCATATCGATATCCTCCGGACCAATGCCGGCTCTCTCATAAGCTTCTTTAGAGCCCCGGACTGTGATCTCCATCGAAGTCATATCTCTGAATCCATTGGTGAAAATCCCCGAAGTTACTTCACTTACCAATATCTTGATCAGTGGTTTGCCCAACTGCATAGCTTTCTCTTTCGTGGTAAAGATCACAGCCGCCCC
>JQID01000128.1 GCA_000770645.1 Desulfosporosinus sp. Tol-M | reverse complement strand
CCGGTTCAGTAAACTGAATTGCACCGTCTTCCTTTCCATTAACCCCAAATTGGCGTTCGTATTTGAGCGGGTTAAGCACTACCGTTTTTGACTTAGCTAGGGGTGCGGATCTGACATTTCCGATGGCTACGGTTATTTGTACGGGGTCTGTGAAGTATCTGACAGCTCCGGCGGGCACAACTATCCGGACGCCGTCCTTGGTTGTCAGGGTTGTGGACGCAACTGCTTTCGGCATGATGGCTGGGGCATCGGACGGCAACTGGGCTGCCTGCTTTTGCTCAGTTGTCACTTCCGCCAGTCTATCTAACGCGGTTTGATTATCCGCAGGGTTTACAAGCGGCGTTCCACCGGGAATCTGATAATTAAACGTGACTATCTCGCTGTCCGCCTTACCGGGGCCAATGGTTATTGCCTTGATAACAGTGTTTTTCTCAATGGGTCCAATCGGTTTATTATAACTGCCCAAGTCCTCCGCTCGTGCCGACCACCAGCGATGGGCAATCCAATTATAGATCGTACTATCTACAGTCGGTGTGCTGCCATCCGTGGTGTAATAAACTTTATCGTCGTCCATGTTGACATTGGAGAGTGCGACCATGGTACCTACGGGCACTTCGCCACTGGCTGGATTTGCCTGCGGACTATCCCATTTGGCCGGAGCAGCGGTGGATACTTCAATTGTCGCTAAATATTTAACAAATCCATTATTTATCTGCTCGGTAACTGCCCGCTGCCCATAGACCAGCACCGGGGCGTCTACGGCGTTCATATAAGCAGGATTATTACTGCCTTCGACTCTTACCAAGGCGACGATCGGCTCAACCTCTTCCGCTCCCTCGGATGAACCGCGAATATTCCCATCACCGTCGGCAGTAATATTCTCCTTGAAATGCGGAAAATAATAACGCTTGTCTTTTAGTAACTCCTTGACTGTAAGCGTCAGATAGTAGCCATCTTTAGACGTAAATTTAAGCAGTTGGGCATCATCTTTTATTCCCGCCTGAGCGAGCAGGTCCCGTAATTTGATCCCTTTAGCCACCTCCAACTTCTTGGTCGGCCAGGTATTAATCACACTGTAGGTATGCTGGTATTGTGGTAGACCTTCAAGCTGGGCCTGGGTAAAAGTCGCAGGATTCGTTACCCCATCCCCCGTTATGGTTAATACGACGGGTTCTCCTGTTGTTTCTCCCGTTATGATTACGTCATTTGGGGCAGCTGATACTACGGATGGCTTAAGACAGGCTAAGCAAAGCAATAAACCTAATACCAGAAATGAGGAAACTAATGGACTCATTTTTTTCTCTCTAACCATCACAAGAATTCCTCCAAACACATACAGTTCTACTCTGAAAATAACCTAATTATTATCATTTGATGGCACCGCACCTGCGGCATGGGAGTCTAGTCTACTCTAACAATATAAAATTTTTCATGCTTTGACGGCGCCGATAGCAGCATGGAAGACTCTTTACTTTACTTTACTTTACCGACCGGATGCGCATTAAATTGGCAACCGGCTTGAGTCCTGTTCCATCCTGCCAAACGACCGAAATCGTTCCGTCATTCTTATTTACCAGGATTCCCTTGGTTAAATCCTTGCCGTCGACTTTAACACTATCTCCACTGACATCAATTACTTCAAACTGCTTACTCCCAATATTTTCCACCCGTACTTCTTCCAACATTTTCTCCAGTGATGTTCCCTTAACCCCAGTTATCTCTTCCTGGTCAATTAACTTGGCCATTTCTTCCGGGAAAACGACAGCATCGGCGTTAGTAGAAAACCAGGCAATGTATTTAACATTCATACCCAGTTTATAATTGGGAGATATGTTCATCGGAGCATCTTTACCGGCAACTTTAAGATAATAGCCTTTGCTGACCATATTAAGCGCTTCATTTTTCAGGAAACCGTCCGCTGACTTCATGGTAAAGAAAGCTTTGTTGCTGACGTTGTCGAAGCGGGCAAATATTTGGGCCAGCTCAATGGCATCATCTTTGCTGCCAAAATATTCATAAGGGTATGGTGCAATCCCTTGGGCTAAATTTTTAAATATCCACACTGAGGTAATATCCTTCTTCGGTATTTCTTTATACAGGATTATTTTGTTGACCATCCGTACCCAATAAGGACCGAATTCTCCCTTGATACAAAGCCTGGCTGGACTTAGATCTTCGGGTAAGGCCGACTGTCCATCGACAGCTATGGCCAAAATCAACTCTCTGTTCGCCATAATTTCCGGAGTGACCAGACAATAATAGTTATCCCGACCGACAAAGCCGAGACCTTTATAATCCTGAATATTTATTCCCATCGAGGCCAAGACATCTTTTACCGTCGGCCCGGCCGCTTTAAATTTTTCTTCAAAGCCGGTTGACCGCGTTAAACTGGCCTCATCCAGTTCTTTCTGGGGGAGTTTACGCAGTTCGGCTACGGTTATCTCTTTTGTCTCTCCTGTCTCGCTCTCAATTGCTATTTTTGTGTTTTCATATGCCGGATCACCGCTGCTCTTAATGCTGCTTGCCTGTTTTGGCGCACACCCTGTAAAAAGTAAACAAATTAAGCAAAAACTCAAAAGTAAAAAGCCTATGAATTTTTTGGGGGGAAACATAAACTTCCTCCTCACTTGATTTGATAATTATAGATGGCAGTTTCACTATCATATTTGCCAAAACCCTTGGCTAAAACTTTAAGCGTGGTATCCTTTTCAAGTAAAATAGGCTTATTTAGTTCCGGCTGGAAAGTACTGGGGTTATACAACATACTCTTTTCCGTGGGTGTAGACCCGTCTAAAGTATAATAAATCCTAACATTGTCCATATATTTATGCTGCAGCTTAACGGTTTCACCTTTGGCTATTTTTCCGGCAAGAGGAAAAGCTGTTGCTGCTTCCCATTTACCGGGATCTTCGGTAGTAATGGTAATCTCCTTAATATCTTTGACAAAGGCATAGTTTGTTTGTTCTTCCAGATAAGCCTGCGGCATGATCAGGGTCAGTTCTTCCGGCGTTATTTTATTGATAGTATTGCAATTCTCCCGATATTCGTAAGCAATAATTGGTTTAACTTGTTCGGCGCCCGCCGGATCATCCTTTAGAATGCCTGGAAAATAAAAGCGAGGGGTTTCCAGAAGTTGTTCCCTGGTAAATGAACACTGATAGTTGCCCGCTCCCTTGAAAGTAAAACATTTGGCTTCCTTTTTTAAGCCCGCTGCTTTAAAGATTTCTTCCAGCTTGATTCCCCGAGCGGCATAAATTTTGGGAGTTGGCCAACTATTGATTGTGGAATATAGATGTTCGTACTTCGCCTCAGGTAATTGAAGCATTTCCTGCAGCGTTAGGGTTATATTCTCCGTCAGGCCGTCTCCGCTAAGTAAAACTTTTTTTTCTGGTTCTTGTACCCCGCCCGTTTGAACCGCAGTCTGCTTTACCGTTCCACAGCCGAAAACAAACATAGCAACAAATACAATCAGAAAAAAACTGAGAATGTTTTTAGTTATCTTATTAATAATCATATACCCTCCCTTACGCCTATCCAGTACAAAAGTGAATGAAATATGAATAGGATTCTCTAACTCAGTCCGCGAACTTTGTTGATTATCTTCACCAGATCCAGGACATTGATTGTTCCATTATTATCCATGTCTGCAGCATTCATTTGGGCGGTAGTAGGTGTGGCCGTATGTTTAATAAAGTTGATTGCTTTTACCACATCCAAAATGTTCACTAATCCGTTATTATCAATGTCTCCTTTGTTAACAACCTGGTAATTATAAGTAACTATCTCGCTGTCCGTTTTGCCGAAGCCAATGGTTTTCGCTTTGATAGTCAGGGACTGATTAACAACAATCGGGTGGTTTACGGTAGCCAAATCAGCCGCTCGGGAACTCCACCAACGACTGGCAATCCAGTTGTAGATAGGACTCTCATAAGTAGGGTCGCTGCCGTCAGTGGTATAATAGATCTTATCGGCATCATTAGACTCATTAGTGAGCGCTACCCCTGTTCCCGCTGCAATGGTTCCACTGGGTACCGATGCGATTGGAGCAGCCCATTGTGCCGGAGTATCGGTGGTCACTTCAATATTTGTTACGTATTTAACAAACATTTGATTAGTCTGTTCGGTCACCCACCGTTGCCCCAGCAACAAAAGTAACGCTTCGGCAGTATTCATATTGGCAAAATTATCACTATTCGCACTTTGCAAGGCCAGCATAGGAGCTATCTGTACTGCATCAGCCGGTGAACCTGCAATTTCGCCCTTATATTCATCATTCGCTTTCAGCCCGGGATAGTAATAGCGGGGATCATTCAACAGTTCTTGCACGGTAAACGACATCTTATAACCATCAGTTGAAGTAACTTTGATCATCTTGGCCTCGGGCTTAATTCCGCCGGCTGCGGTTAAAAGATCCGCCAAGAGAACACCCTTACCCACATACCACTTTTTAGTAGGCCAAGTGTTAATCGAACTATAGCGGGCCTGCACTTGGGCCATGCCCTCCAGTTGGGCCAGGGTAAAAGTCGTCGGGGTCGTCGATACCAAACCATTACCGGTTATTGTCACCGAATCAGATGCAGCGCTGGCTGTTCCGGGCATTATCACCCCACCAAATCCCATGATCAGGCTCAGGATAAAACTAATCAAAATCAATTTTCCAAACCCGTTTTTCTCAACCATAATTATCAAGCTCCTCCCTTTATTAACTTCAGAACTCTGGACATAGCTTCGCTGAGTAAAAAATTTATCACTAACAATTATTGCAACAACTCCTGATAGCCCTAATTTTGAGAGTATTGATTCATTGTGACATAAAAATCTAGTTTTTAACTTATGTCCAGAGTTCTGACCTTACGAAACCGCCGAATGCTTTAGTTTTGTAACAGTATTTATAGACATACCCCTTATCACAAATCCATGGAGCTCCATCTTAAGCTCTAAAATGGTACTATATGCAAAAAAACTGCCCAATACTTGGCAGCCGAACGTCACAACACCCTTCTTCACCAATATTTTATCCATGTTGTTCTGTCTAATGTTCTTTTCTCGTTCTTTTCTCGTTCTTTTCACGTATCGTTCGTTTAAAAATAGTAACTTTCTTAAGTAATAGTCTCCTTTCTAGAACAAGTTAAGAATAACAAACTTTTACTAAATACTACTAATAACTACTATATGCTACTAAACGGACAATTAATTATATGATGTTTTGTAGTCAATTTCAATAGATTTTATAAATAACCTTTTATCCAGGAGTTGGGCAAAACTTCTGGTAAAGTGTTCGGAAAATCTTGCCCAACTGTCCTTCATCGTACATTTTTTAATTTTTTAACTTCTATAAATATAGTCTTATTGTAAAATCACAGGGTTGTTGTCTACAGCATTAGTTAAATCATCAACAATATAAACCTTGACCACATCGCCCTGCTGGACATTGAACCCTGCTTGGGCAGAATTGACCAGGTCAAAATCAGCTTTGGTCACGTTGATACTCAATTGGACGCCATTTCTTAGGTGTGTAAAGACTACTGCTTCCAGACCGCTATGAGAGATCACCGGCGTAATGTTGACCGCAAAGTACTTAAACCCTGATATACCGGCGTTAACAGTCATCTTATTGATGCCATCATCTGTTATCCCGAGTGCATAGGCCGGATCGGCCACAGGAGAAACCGTGTAAACCGGAGTTGAGGCTGGTATCTGCTCAAAAAGCGCTGTCACAGTTACGTTAGCCGCAGGCATAGTGAAGCTGGTACCAGTGATGACATGATCCGTTCCGTCATTGTACTTCAGCGAACCTGCCTGCAGCTGCCTGCCTGTATCTGGAGTTACAGTGAGCTCAATGGTTGTATCAGCAGTTGCCGTTGTTGGACTTGCTGTAATACTTCCACCTGAGAGAGTTCCGATGCCAACGGTGTAATTAGGTTTATTATCGTCCGGTGCTACTATCACATTTACTGTCGCCGTAACACTGTTGGGATTGGTCACGCCTGTCGGCAAGTTAGCCAACGTACCACTAAATGTGTATGTCCCTGCTGTAATGGCATTGTACGCGGGAGTACCGCCGTCCCAGGTCACATCAATAGCTTGTATTGAATTATCACTGAGAATCGCTTGCACCGTACTTGGCAACCCGGCATTGGCCAACTCAGTACCGTTTGCAACGTTAATGGCGCTGAGCGTTGTCACACCGGTCACTGTTTTTATGGTTAACACTTCGAAAGTCCTGCTATATTTTGTCGCGTAAGCTTGTGCTGTTGACCCTGCGAAACCGATAATCGTTGTTGCGGCTGGAATTGTATATTCTGTATCAAATATTGTTGTCGTAGCCGAGATAAAGGTAATGGTGGACAAGTTTGAGCCCGAGGTAATACCCCCTTGAAAAGCATTTTGACCAACACTTGTAACACTTTGCGGGATGCTGATACTAGTTAATCCGCAACCCATAAAAGCTCCAAGGCCGATAGTTAAGAGTCCTTCCGGAAGATTTATACTAGTTAAGGCATTGTCTTCATAAAAAGCACTATCGCCGATACTGGTGACTCCTTGCGGAATGATGATACTTTCTAGGCTCATGCAACCTCTTATAGCACTGTTGCCGATACTTGTAAGGGTTGAAGGTAGGCTGATACCGGATAACTTTTTACAACCCATAAAAGTTTTAGTGATATCAGTTGTTCCTTCCGGGATAGTGATATGACCTTCTAACACATAGCAGTTGTAAAATGCACCTTCACCAATGCTTGTTATATTTTGCGGAATGTTCATACTTACTAGGTATTTGCAACCTTTAAATGCATAGGCGCCAATACTTGTAAGGGTTGACGGTAGGCTGATACTTGTTATGCCTGTGCAACTGTAAAATGCATTGTCGCCGATACTTGTTACAGGAACTCCATCTAAGCTGCTTGGTATTACAATATCTCCGCCAGCCCCTGTGTACCCCGTAATTTGGGCTTGGCCATTTGTGACAGTATAAGTATAATCAGTGGCCCCGGTTGCTTCTACTATCTGCACGGTGTAGGTCGCCGTCTTTCCGTCCACGTTGATAGTCAGAACCTGGTCTGTTGCTATTACTGTGCTGTTGAAACCCGTAACATTGGCTTCTGTGACTGTTACCTCTTGCGTACTGTTATCGCTGTAGGTTCCGGTGACAACCAGGCCGCTTAGGTCCAGTGGATCTCCCGCTGCGTAAGTCAGCTTAGTTGCCGGGGTTGTAATTACGATGCCAGTTAGAACTACTCCGGCTCCGGGCGCCACTACTACATCCACGTTCGCCGTTACATTGGCGGGATTGGTCACGCTTGTCGGCAAGTTAGCCAGCGTACCACTAAATGTGTATGTCCCTGCTGTAATGGCACTGTACGCGGGAGTACCGCCATCCCAGATCACATCGATAGCTTGTGTTGAAGTATCACTGAGGATCGCTTGAACCGTACTTGGCAATCCGGCATTTGCCAACTCTGTACCGTTTGCAACGGTAATGGCACTGAGCGTTGTCACGCCGATAACTGTTTTTTCTTGCCCTGGTATACTAAATTGCCCGTTGTTTACTGTTTTTGCTGTTATCTCATTTCCTTGGGCATCAGATAGTACTACTCCATTCAGCCCTAATACGCAAGCTGCTCCGGGGCTTGCTGCATTTGCTACCGTAAACCGCATGGTTGCTATGGTGCTGTCCGTTCCGCCGGGAAACGGAGTATTAGTCATATTATAGAGATTTACAGCTTCGTTATTCCCTGATATAAAATCAAAGATAGTAAAGCCCGCTGCCCCGCTTCCTAAGCTTGTTTGATTATATGTTAACAAACTGTGATCATAGCTTAGTTCAAATCCCAAAGCAACTACTTCTCCCGAACTTGTCAAGTTGATGGGAACATTGATCACCGCTCCGGGCGCAGCTGTGACAGTCCCTGCTGTCAGTGCCAGAGCTGATATCTGTTCAAAAACCGCTGTCACAGTTACGTTAGCCGCAGGCATAGTGAAGCTGGTCCCAGTGATAGTATGATCCGTTCCGTCATTGTACTTCAACGAACCTGCCTGCAGGCGCCTGCCTGTATCTGGAGTTATAGTGAGCTCAATAGTTGTATCAGCCGTTGCCGTTGTTGGACTTGCGGTAATACTTCCGCCTGAGAGGGTTCCGATGCCAACCGTGTAATTAGGTTTATTATCATCCGGGGCCACTATCACATTTACTGTCGCCGTAACGCTGTTGGGATTGGTCACGCCTGTCGGCAAGTTGGCCAGCGTACCTCTAAATGTGTATGTCCCCGCTGTATTGGCATTGTACGCGGGACTACCGCCGTCCCAGGTCACATCGATAGCTTGTGTTGAAGCATCACTGAAGGTCGCTTGTACTGTACTTGGCAATCCGGCATTGACCAGCGTTGTACCGTTTGCAACATTAATGGCGCTGAGCGTTGTCACGCCGGTCACTGTCTTTATGGTTAACACTTCGAATGTTCTTCCATATTTTGTTGCGTAATCTTTTGCGGTAGATGGGTTGTATCCTATAATCTTTGCAGTGGCTGGAATTGTGTTTTCATCATCATATATTATTGTTGTTGCCGAGTTAAATGTGACCGAAGTTACTGCGCTTTGGGAATTACTAAAAGCAAAATAGCCGATACTTGTTACGCTTTGCGGTATGCTGAGACTACCAGTTAACTTAGTAAGGCTAAAAGCACTGTCGCCGATACTTGTTACCCCTTCCGGTATGCTGATACTAGTTATATTGGTCATGGAAAAAGCATAATCGCCGATACTTGTTACTCCTTCTGGGATGGTGACACTTGTTAATGGGGTGTTATAGCAAAAAGCATAATCGCCGATACTTGTTACTCCTTGTGGGATGTCGACACTTGTTAAGCCTCCTGAACCCCATATCAAACAAGTCCCCGCTTTATTTAAAAGCAGGTTGTTTATACTTTTGTATTCTGCATTAGCATGATCTACCGTAAGAGTAGTTACGTTAGTGCACAGTTGAAAAGTATCGCCAGCGATGCTTGTTACACTTGCTGGAAGGCTTATACTTGTTAAGTTGCTGCACATGTAAAAACCATATTTGCCAATGCTGATAACACCTTGCGGTATGTTTATACTTGTTGCGCTTTCGCACCTGTAAAAAGCCTCATCGCCGATACTTGTAACGCTTGACGGTAGGGTGATACCAGTTAAATTCCAGCAACCTTCAAAAGCACCAAAGCCGATACCAGTGACTCCTTCCAAGACGGTGAAAGCCCCTGTTAAGCCTGCGGGGCACGCTACTAAAGTAGTCCCTGCAGAATTATAAAGCACGCCGTCTATACTTTTGTAGTTTAAATTATTCACATCTACTTGAATACCGGTTAAGAAAAGGCAACTGCTAAAAGCACAGTCACCGATACTAGTGACACTTTGCGGTAGCGTGATACTAGTTAAGGCTTCGCAATGACTAAAAGCATATGGGCCGATACTTGTGATACTTTGCGGCAGCGTGATACCAGTTAAGGCAAAGCAAGATTCAAAAGCATTTGAGCCGATACTAGTGACACTTTGCGATAGGGTGATACTAGTTAAGGCATAGCAACAGTTAAAAGTAGAGTCACCGATAATGGTGACACTTTGCGGTAGGGTGATACCAGTTAATTTAGAGCAACTTTGAAAGGCACGTTCACCGATACTAGTGACACTTTGCGGTAGGGTGATACTAGTTAATTTAGAACAAGATCTAAAGGCACTGTCACCGATACTTGTAACGCTTGACGGTAAGGTGATACCAGTTAATTTAGAGCAACCTTGAAAGGCACTGTCACCGATTCTAGTGACATTGTCCGTGATGCTGACACTTGTTATACTTCTTGGACACTCTATTAATGTAGTTCCTGCTTTATCATAAAGCACGCCGCCGGTACTTGAGTAGTTAACATTATTAACATCTACTTGAATACTGGTTAAAGAACTGCACGAGTAAAAAGGTACTAAGCCGATACTAACGATTCCTTCCGGGATGGTGACACTAGTATATTTCCCGGAAAAACTTTTTTCTGCGAGGCCTGTTACAATACTTGTTGTCTCAACTCCCATAACTGTAACTGTAAGTGTACTTGGTATGGTAAGAGGAGTAGTCCCAGTCCCTGAATATTTCGTAATTTGGGCTTTGCCATCTGTTACAGTGTACAAATAATAACCATCATTGGAAGTATACGTTCCGTCCGGCGTCACTTCTGCTGCTGCCGCTACTCCAGGCATCAGTACCAGTCCTAAACCTAAAGCACTAATGATCATTGCTATGGAAAGCAGGATCTTCATTAGCTTATTTTTGATAATTTCCATTAGGTATCCTCCTAATTCAGATTATTATATCGTGTTTCATTTGTTTTCCCAGAACTGCAGGCAGCAACCACATTGACATTACTCTCAACTGTGGCGCCGCCCTTCAAGTAAGTATCCAGATTTATTTACGATCCCGCTTAGTCTTTATTGCATTATTGGTGTTGTTGATTACATCGCCAGATCGTACATTAAGCCAGTTATGAGTATAAATCTCATTGAATCCAGTTTAGTACGTTGTCTTTATTAATTCGTCCATGTCTGTTGACAAGAGGTGGGTTCGTATCCAGTGGAGTAAACAGTGACCGTATAAGTACCGGCAGTATCCATAGTTCCGCCCTCAATGGTTATTTGACCGTATCCAACCCCAAAACTTCCCAGTTCTTCGCTACCCACTGTTATGCCGGTAATGTGGGACCGCCAGGCGTAATTATCAGTAAAGTTGATATATGCGTTCTGCGCAAGCGTTTTGGGGCCATAGGAACTTATGGTTGGCGGCGTGAGGCCGTTCATATGTTGAACTACACTGGCGTTTGTGTAGTCGGCGGCGGTAACCACGATCGTATAGTCACCATAATTGGTGAACACGCCGGAGGCAATGTTGATGTTACCTGCGGTAACCGTATACTGGCCTGCGATAGAATTCCCATTCACAGTCACACCGGTAATGGCGCTGCGCCAGGTGGCATTATCCGTAAAGGCGATATCTACGGCCTGCCCAACAGTGTTGTTCGAGGTATCAGCCGTCAGGGATGGCGATGCGCTGCCAATAGTGTAGGTGAAAGTAGCAACATTACTGTTTGTCCTACCCTTACCAATTACTATTGCTTTTATTGTTTTGGTATCCCCGACACTCCCGGTGAGTGCAATCGTGTGGTTAATGGTAGTCAAATCCCCCGCTCGGGAAGTCCACCAGCGAGCGGCAATCCAGTTATACATATC
>JQID01000204.1 GCA_000770645.1 Desulfosporosinus sp. Tol-M | reverse complement strand
CAAAAGATAACCCAAAAATACGTTTTGAGCTGAATACCATAATCGAGGAAATCCTTGGGTCTGATCGTTTGGAAGGTGTTCGCATACATGATATACTCAGCGGAGAAACACGTGAAATCCCGGCAGATGGCGTTTTTATCTACGTTGGCACAGCTCCTAACGTTCAATTTATCAAAGGAGAAATTGCGGCGGACGAGCGGGGTTATATTCTGACCAATCCTCTCTTGCAAACTAATATCGAAGGCGTTTATGCCGCCGGAGATATCCGCAACACTCCTTTGCGACAAGTATCCACGGCAGTTGGAGATGGCGCTTTGGCCGCGGTAGAAGTGGAAAAGTTTCTTACGAAAAAATTCCCCCATCCAGCAGGAGGATAAGGCATGAATGAAGAGACCATAAAGGCCCTCCTTGAATCTGTTCAGCAAGGGGCATACTCCCCCGATGAAGCGTTACTTCAATTAAAAGATCTTTCCTATGAAGATCTGGGGTATGCACGGTTAGATCATCATCGAACGCTGCGCACGGGACAATCAGAAGTGATTTTTTGTCAGGGAAAACAACCTGACCATATTATTTCAATTTTAAAGCACTTGGGTGCCAAGGCTAAAAACGTGTTGGGCACCCGTCTCGACCCTAAAAATGCAGAAATAATTTTAGCCCATTTTCCAGGTGCTCAATATGATTTGCAGGCCCGCTGTCTCCTTCTTCGTCCCTTAGAGGATCCCACCATTTCCGGTAGGATCCTCATTATAACAGCTGGGACTGCCGATTTGCCTGTGGCTCAAGAAGCCTGGCTGACGGCTCGCTATATGGGACACGAGGTTGATACGCTGTATGATGTTGGTGTCGCCGGTATACACCGTCTGTTCGATCAGAGAAAGTTCATGGAACGCGCCGAAGTGCTTATAGTTATTGCCGGAATGGAAGGCGCCCTGGCCAGTGTCGTCGGAGGACTAGTCGAACAACCTGTTATCGCTGTACCAACAAGTGTGGGTTATGGTGCTCACTTTCAAGGACTAGCCGCCTTACTTAGTATGTTAAACGGTTGCGCTTCCGGAGTCGGAGTCGTTAATATTGATAACGGCTTTGGGGCAGCTTCTTTAGCCTCGGCAATTGTGCGCCTTATTTCGCGAAAAAGACCGGGAGGAGTATTGGCTTGAGAATTTTATATTGGGATACGTTCGCCGGCATAAGCGGCGACATGGCTCTAGGGTCGCTGCTTGCTTTAGGCGCTGATCCAAAAAAAATTGTCAATCAACTTCATTCCATCGGACTGACAGAATTTGTCCTTGATATCCGTTCGCGCCAAATCCATGGCATTCAAGCGACCGACATCGAAGTTAATATTCAAAATAAAGATCATCAACATCATCAGCGAAGTCTCCAGGATATCGAAAACATGATCCTTCTTGGTACCTTGTCAGAACGATCTCAAAAGAGCGCTCTTTTAGTCTTTAATGTTTTAGCTGAGGCAGAGGCTCATGTTCACGGGACAACGCTTGACCAAGTTCATTTTCACGAAGTGGGGGCAGTTGATTCCCTTGTCGATATTGTGGGAACCTGTATCGCTCTGGATCAGTTAGACATTGACTTAATTCGAGTCTCTACGCTTCCTTGGTCACATGGTTTTGTGCACTGTGCTCATGGAATATTGCCGTTACCCGCTCCGGCGACACTTATGCTCTTGCGTGGCTATAAATGCCATGAATCAGGAATTACGGGTGAACTCATTACCCCGACTGGTGCAGCACTTATCCGTGCCTTAGCTGGGCAGTCAACTTTTCCGGAGATGACTTTGCTCAATGTGGGGTATGGAGCCGGAAAAAATGATTACGGCATACCAAGTTTGTTACGAGGGGTTCTTGGGGAGACCTAATAGAGGTGATCATATGTTCGAACAGATTACTCATAGTCTCAGAGAATCTGGCTGGAGGCTGGGATCCTTAGAAGGTAACTGGGTTAGTGCAACTCACGAGTCGCTGAATCGTGGACTTGTATTAGGTAAATTCAATGAACTTCCCGATGAATTTAAGCAGTGGCTTCGTCCCTATACAAATATTTCCAGGTGGGACGTTATTGTTTTTTGCCCCGAAGGGGTTGATTCTTCACATTTAACACAACACCGTTTTCCTGATATCCAACTTTGGTACTGGGATATCCAACTGGGTAACATATTTCCTTTTCCTCCATCCAACGATCAGTTGATTCCCCATTGGTTAAAGCAACTGGCTGGAGGAACGCCAGTTTTTCCAGGGGAGGAATCCCAAATAACAAGATCTTTTAAACCGTTTATAACGAATACTTTTATAGGCATAAACTTGATATATTTTCTACTAATGGTTATTGCCGGACTGGATCTGTTTCCAAATCCTATCACCGGTTCGAACGATCAACGTGTTCTTATCGAATTTGGAGCTAAAGTTAACACCTTGATTCTGGACGGTGAACTCTGGCGTTTCTTAGCATGTACATTTATTCATATTGGCATTATCCACCTCGCCTTTAATCTTTATGCCTTGTGGGCATTAGGTCCTTTAACCGAAGAAATCCTGGGGCATCGACGGTTTTTTATGATTTACATCTTGAGCGGTCTCGGAGGATCAATTGCCAGCTTTATATTTTCTCCTGCCCTTTCTGCTGGAGCCTCCGGAGCGATCTTTGGACTTTTAGGAGCGCTTTTGTATTACAGTATTAAAAGGCCAACACTTTGGAAGACCGGCTTGGGAATGAATCTGGTTGTTGTGATTTTGGTTAATTTCGGATTTGGCTTCGTCCAACCAGGAATTGATAACTTTGCGCATCTGGGAGGATTTATTACCGGTACAATAACCTGTGTTCTTCTATCAAAAACGAGCTAAGCGAAAAAGAAACTTCCTCTTTATATTCCTATTTTTCCCAGCATAATCCTTCCCTTTCTAAGGACAAAATACAATCAAGAGCTTGCGATTTCTTAGCGAGGTGGCTATTTAATAATTGCCATCGATAGTTAAGAAAGCGTGAGCTCTATTTGGTAAAATATTCGAGTTAAAAAGGAGTTGGAAGAAGGCCATAAAATGCTATAATATAGAAAGGAGAGAAGAGTGATGCTTTGAAAAAAAGAAGTAAACGCACAATTAGTTATTTTTCACGTGATCGGTGGGTTCATTTGATTTTGCTTTTGGCGGTCACCCTGGTGTTAGCCAGGCTCGTGACACTTCAAATCGTTCAAGCTGCTGATCTCAAGGCTAAAGGGATTGAGCGTCGGACCAGTGATAAAAGCCTGCGACCGGAAAGAGGCATCATTTTTGATACTCAAGGCAATGTCTTAGCTCAAAGCATCCCGGTTAAAGAAATCTATGCAAATCCCAACATGTTGAGTGATTTAATTGTCAAAAAGCAATTCAAAAAAACGAAAGAAGATGTTGCCAATGAGCTTGGCAGCATCTTAGACATAAAACCACAGGACATACTCGATAAACTCAATAAGAATAAATCCTGGATTAGCTTAGCTCATCAAGTGGACATAAATAAAACAGATGAAATCATGGCCCTTAAAATCCCCGGGGTCGGTTTAAATGAAGAGGAAAAACGTGTCTATCCTATGGGGAATTTTGCGGCCTCTGTACTCGGGATCGTAAATCAAGCCGGTCATGGCGTGGAAGGCATTGAATCCTATTATGATAAAGAATTGTTCGGCAAACCCGGTTTTCAGTCTCAGGAACAAGATACCCGAGCACGTTCCATCCTGGATGCCCTTCTTCAGGGTGATCCTTCACGCCCAGGAAACTCCATCACTTTAACCTTAGATTCAACGATTCAATATTTAGTTGAACAGCAACTGGATAATTTACAGCAAACCACCAAAGCCAATAGCGTAACGATTTTAGCCATGGATCCGAAGACCGGACGTATTTTGGGCATGGGATCCCGTCCCACATTTGATCCCACGGATTACTCTGAAGTCACACCTGAAACTCGCCGCAACCTCGCTATCGGTATGTCTTATGAACCAGGATCAGTCTTCAAGATAATTACCGGATCGGCCGCTTTGGAAGAGGGGGTTGTCCACCCGAATGATACGTTTTCTGACCCCGGCTACCTACGAATTCCGCCTCGGATAATTACCAACTGGGACTCGGACCAAAAGCCGCATGGTAACCCTACGTTTACAAAAGGGATGCAGTTGTCTTCCAATGTTGTTTTGGCGCAGGTTGGGATGAGCTTGCGTAAAGAGTCCTTTTATACTTACTTAAAAGCTTTCGGATTTGGCTCAAAAACAGGGATTGATATTGCAGGTGAAGAAAGTGGCTTACTCCTTCCCCAAGATAAAGTCCGCGATATTGATCTCGCAACTATGTCTTTTGGCCAGTCCAATTCAGTTACCCCGATCCAGTTATTATCCGCCATTTCCGCGGTGGCCAATGGGGGGACACTTTATCGCCCATATATAGTTGACAAAATAACGACGCCTGATGGTCAACTCGTTGAACAACAAAAACCAACCCCCGTACGCCAGGTAATCACTAAAACAACCGCACAGCAAATGACAGAAATCCTTGAACAGGTCGTAGCTGATGGAACTGGGCAACTCGCCAAAATCCCAGGTATTAATGTTGCAGGTAAAACGGGAACTGCCCAAAAAGTAGACCCTCAGACTGGGCAATATTCGCCCACAGACTTCATTGCCTCATTCGCCGCTTACGCCCCCGCGGAGGATCCGAAAATTGCAGTGCTGGTAATTATAGATTCGCCAAAAGAAGGCGGCAGCCATCAAGGAGGATTCTTAGGCGGACCTAGAGCTAAAGCCATTATTGAGGGGGCCATGCAATACTATGGCCTTCCTGTAGCCAAAGATACTGAAAGCACCGTAACAATTTCACCCGGCAATTCAGCTGTTAGACCCTCACCCAAACCGGTAACCCCTGAACGTTCACCTGTAGGCGGGGAAGTTATAGTTCCTGATCTAACCGGAATGACCATGCGCCAGGTTGGGGATACATTGGCAAAGTCTGAATTGCACTTCAATTTTACCGGGAGTGGCTTAGTCAATCGACAATCACCCCAAGCAGGAAAAGTCGTGGTCAAAGGTACAACCATCGAAGTGAATTTTTCTACTTTAACCGCCGAGAATTCATAGTAATACATTACTTAATCCGGGTATGCTAGAGTTAATTGCGATTAGAATAATCGGAGGAAGAAAGATGCGTCTTGACCAACAGATTGACTTGATGAAAGAAGACTTGCTTGCTGCCATCCAAGCGTGTACCCGGATAAAGAGTGTCAAGGATATTGAACATGCCGCACCTGGTGCCCCTTTTGGTCCTGGAATTCAAAAGGCCTTGGAGTGGATTTTGGCATTAGGAGAAAAATTTGGCTTTACCATTAAGAATGTTGACGGGTACGCCGGTTATATTGAAATGGGCAAGGGGGACCTTTTAGGGATCCTGGGCCATATTGATGTCGTCCCGGAAGGGGATGGCTGGTCAGTCCCTCCCTATAGTGCGACGATTAAAGACGGTAAAATACTGGGTCGGGGGGCATTAGATGACAAAGGACCGTCGTTAATGGTTCTCTTCGCCATGAAAGCGATAAAAGATGCAAATATTCCCTTAAATATGAGAGTTCGCCTGATTTTAGGTACCGATGAGGAGTCTGATTGGGCGGATATGGATTATTATTCTACAAAAGAGGAAGTACCCCAGATCGGATTTGCGCCAGACGCCGAGTTTCCGGTGATCCATGCGGAAAAGGGGATTCTTCATCTCGAATTGAGTAAATCCCATGCGACATCTTTTCCCCATCTTGTCCGAGTCAAGGGTGGAGAACGCGCGAACATCGTTCCTGATCTTTGCGAAGTTACCGTCAAGGGGATCGCTGACGATGTCATTGCAAAGAAATTGAACGACTTCTCTTTTCCAAAGGGCGTTAGTTGTAAGCTTCATAACCAAGATCATCATGAACAGGAAATTAAACTTACCTTTAGGGGAGTCGGGGCCCATGGGAGTCTCCCGCAAAACGGTAAAAATGCGATTTTATACACTTTACAATTCCTTCGCACGTTACCTCTTGCCCACGAAGAACAACACATTCTTGATTTTATATTGACGTACCCAGGCGCTGGATTTATGGGAGAAGGTTTCGGAATCGCCTTAAGTGATGAACCCTCTGGTAAACTATCTCTTAATCTAGGTATTTTAGAAATGACTTCCGACAAAGTTCGCTTCGTCATCGATATCCGCTACCCAGTTACGTTTAAGCTGGATGATGTTTTTCTCCCGATCAAAAAAATAGCCCAGAGTGAAAAACTTGGCCTTAAAGTATTAACCCATCAAGAAGCGCATCATGTCCCCAAAGACAGTGCTTTAGTTCAATCTTTGCTCAAAGCCTATGCCGATGTTACCGGGCTAGAACCCTTTGCCTTTGCCATTGGTGGGGGAACGTATGCAAAAGCACTCCCCCAAGGGGTCGCCTTTGGACCTGTTTTTCCTGGTGAACCTGAAATGGTTCATTGTGCCGATGAATACATATCGATCGATAACCTCCTCATAACGACCAAAGTGTACGCCCAAGCTATTCTGAACTTAGCTGCTGACCCGGAGAACCGATAGAACCTAGGCTAGGGTGTAACAAATATTTTGAGCTTGACTATTTAATGTTTTATGGGTATACTATCAATTGTTGTAATTGCGCCACTAGCTCAGCTGGTAGAGCATCCGACTCTTAATCGGCAGGTCCCCGGTTCAAATCCGTGGTGGCGCACCAAAAAGACATTACTCCCGCAAGCGATTGCGGGTTTTTATTTTTATACAGTGAATGCATAAAAGCGGACTTTGGGGACATTTTGGGCGAGCGGCAATGCGTCATATTGCGGGAGTCGAAGAACAGCCTATTATGTAATTTGAAGATTTAAGGTATATGAATTATTATTACCGGGAAAACTAGGTTCGTTATATTTTAGGATTGAAAAGGAAGGATATATATGGGCGCCCACAAAAAAGTTTCACGAGCAAAATCCCCGTTAACCATAAAAGATCCGCATTATACGGAATTTGACACGCAGAAAGAGCGAAATATTCAGAAACCTTTACCACGTATTACGCCGTAAGAAAAGAGGGTTATGGAAAGCAAAAAGTCTGTAAAAACCAGCACCGGGATCGACAATAATTTTTGATCAATCTTTTAACTTGCAAAGCCATGATTTGCAAGTTTTCCTCTTCTTTAGCGAACCATATCAAGTAATATTGGTAATAATTATGAATAAACATTCACAAAGAAGGGATTTGTTTGTTTGTACAGAAAGAAGATTAGGAAAATGTTTTTATGCTCTGTTTGGCTTACCGGATTATTAAAAGGAGGTTGTCCCAATGAGTTTAAAAGTAGCTATTAATGGTTTTGGTAGAATTGGTCGTCTTACACTTCGTGCCGCCCTAAATCAATCTCTTCCTTTCGAAGTAGTAGCCGTCAATGACTTGGCTAGTCCTGACATATTAGCCCATTTGTTCAAGTATGATTCAATTCACGGGGTTCTTCCTAATTCCGTGGAACTTGATGGACGTACAATGATTATTGACGGGAAACGGATTGAGGTACTTGCAGAAAAAAATCCTCTGGATTTGCCTTGGAGCAAACTCGGCGTAGATATCGTCATCGAGTCAACCGGTCGTTATACAAACCGTGACGCTGCAGCACAACACCTTACTGCAGGAGCTAAGAAAGTCGTCATTTCTGCTCCGGCTAAAAATGAAGATATTACGATTGTCATGGGAGTAAACGACGATAAATATGATCCGCTGAAGCACCATATTATTTCTAATGCTTCCTGTACAACAAACTGTCTTGCTCCAGTAGCTCGGGTTTTACTCGATGCTTTTGGGATAGAACAAGGGATGATGACAACGACTCATTCAGTCACAAATGACCAAAGGATCTTAGACTTTGAACACTCAGATTGGCGTCGATCCAGGGCAGCTTATCAATCCATGATCCCCACGACCACGGGTGCGGCCAAAGCGGTTACTCTTGTCATCCCCGAATTGACAGGTAAAATGAATGGACTTGCTGTCCGGGTTCCTACACCGAATGTTTCCTTGGTTGATTTTGTCGCCAATTTTACCAAGCCAGCTACTAAAGAAGAAGTCAACGCTGCCCTGCATCAAGCAGCGGATGGTAAACTAAAGGGAATCCTCGAGTATACTGAGTTACCCCTTGTTTCCCATGATTTTAATGGTAATCCGGCCAGTTCCATAGTCGATGGTTTGTCGACCATGATGATGGGAGATCGGATGGTTAAAGTACTGGCCTGGTATGATAACGAATGGGGCTATTCAAACCGCATTTTAGATTTAGTGAAGCTTATTGTAATGAAGGGCTTGTAAATCAGGAGGGTGTACCCCATGAGAAGGACTAAAATTGTCTGTACTATTGGTCCTGCCAGTGAGTCCAGGGAAAAGGTTCAAGCTCTTCTAGCAGCAGGCATGGATGTTGCACGACTAAATTTTTCACACGGAACACATGAGGAACACGGCCGAAGAATCGCAATTCTCAAAGAGGAAGCTGCCAAAATAGGTAAGCATTTGGGGATTCTTCTTGACACTAAAGGACCGGAAGTTCGCACTGGAAGGGCTCCTGAAGAGGGTATTACGCTTGAAAACGGAGCTGTATTTAGTCTGGATACAGATCCCGGCCTCGGTAATCAGCAACGGATAGGGATAACTTATACCGACCTATGGCGAAAAGTGAAACTTGGCAGCCATATTCTCATTGATGATGGTCAACTTGATTTAGAAGTCACCTCAGTGGACAGCAAAATTATCCGAACTGTTATTCGTAACGGTGGGCTTCTTATGTCGCAAAAAGGGGTTAATGTTCCAGGCGCACTTATCGGCTTACCCTCTGTCACAGAAAGGGATATAGAGGATATTCGCTTTGGTATTTCCCAAGGGATTGACTTTATCGCCGCCTCCTTTACCCGTAAAGCCCTAAATATTTTGAACGTGCGTAGGGTTGTTGAAGAAATGGCTGCCGATGTCCAGATCATCGCCAAGATCGAAAGTCAGGAAGGACTGAATAATTTAGATGCTATCCTTGAAGTAGCCGATGGGCTTATGGTTGCCCGCGGCGACCTTGGGGTTGAAATTCCGGTTGAAGAAGTCCCCATCAGGCAAAAGGAAATGATTCGTAAGTGCAATTTACTTGGCAAACCCGTTATTGTTGCAACTCAGATGTTGGATTCGATGATCCGGCAACCTCGACCCACTCGAGCAGAGGCAAGTGATGTTGCAAACGCTATTTTGGATGGAACGGATGCCATTATGTTATCTGGTGAAACAGCAGCTGGTCTTTTCCCCGTTGAAGCCGTTCAGATGATGGATAAAATAGCTAAACGAACTGAACAGACCCGTTCAGATAATCAGTTAACCCGCTATCCTCAGCGTAATGTAGCAGGAGCGATTAGTTTCGCCAGCTATACCATAGCGAAAGACCTCGAAGCCGCTGTTATCCTCACGCCGACACATTCGGGGTTGACTGCGCGGCTGATCTCCAAGTATCGGCCCAACGCCCTGATTGTCGCCGCAACCCCTTTTGCGGCCACGGCAAGAAAATTAGCTCTCCTTTGGGGTGTTCAACCTTTGCTTGTCCCTCAAAGTTCAGGAACGGACGAAACGTTATCAGTGGCTGTGAATACATCCTTAACTAAAAACTTCATCCATGCCGAAGATGTCGTGGTGATCACAGCGGGCGTTCCAATTGGTAAAGTCGGCTCCACAAATATGATTAAAGTTCAAATCATGGGAAAG
>JQID01000141.1 GCA_000770645.1 Desulfosporosinus sp. Tol-M | reverse complement strand
GGTTATAATAATGCGAAAAATAATACGGCAAAAATTACTATGCGTTTTTAAGTACACTTGTTGTGATATTTTGTTATTGCAAAAAACTCATGTAAAGAATTTGTCCATTGCCATTGCTATAGCAAGAGTTCAACTTGAAGTTACAAAATAAAGGAGGCAGAAGTATATGAATATTCAGGAATTGCTGGTTGTAGATTTTGAGTTTACGGTGGCGCCTTCCTATGGCAAACCCCGAGCTTTTTTCCCGGAAATAATTGAAATCGGCGCAGTAGTTGTCAATCCTGATGGTATCTTAACCAACAAACAATACAATTCTTTTGTAAAACCTCGCTTTTGGCCAAGAATCACTAAAGAATGTTACGGGATAACCGGCATAAAGCAAGAAGATATAAATCAGGGTGTCTCCTTAGAAACTGCGTTGTACCAATTAAAACAAATGGTTTCTACTAATCCATATTTTGTTGCTTGGGGCGATTCCGATCGTAAAGTCTTGGGCACCATATGCCAACGATATGGAATCGACTATCCTTTCAAATGGGAAAGTTATATCGACTTGGCCTTTGAATACAAGAAGTTTAATCAACGAAAAAATTTGACTTCATTAAAGACTGCCGTGGAGGAGACTCACCAGCAGCTAAAAGGTATCTGCCATGCTGCTCTCGATGATGCTATCAATACATCATTAGTACTCAAACACTTGATTTCCAAGGGCTGGAAACACGAAGTTCAAGCTTTAATCGCATAATATTAAGATGAAATTATTTCATCAACCATTTTCATCACTGAAAAAAATCAGTATAGACAAGAAAGAAAAGGCTTGTTCATTTCATGATATTTAAGAATTGCATTCAATAATCCCTCTTCTCAAAATATTAATTCCAAGAAATTCTACATATTTTGCTGATTAATATATTGAACTTTGCCGTAATTTCCCACTTTATATATTTACATGTTAATAACGAAATTCCTCCTGAATTTATAAATAATGAAAAATTTCAAAAGACGGGAGAGGGCCAAGTACCCTCTCCCACTTATTCCATAATTATAGTAGCACAATCAATGTTCCATAGTTGAGGCACTGCAACTCTGCGAAAAGAGCTGCAGTGTAGTATTTTATTTACTCGTCAATCTGGATTTCAATTCCGGACTTAAATTCCACAATGAAATGGTCATCGTAGACCGTTATCCTTTCCAAGAGTGTCCTTACATATTGCTCTTCGTATTCGGTAAGCTCGTAAGACAGGCCGTCGAGGAAAGCCATCATCTCATCAATTCGTGTCTTCAGGTCCTGACGGGAAGCTTCCTCTGCTTGGATGGCCTGCTTCTCATCACGCAGCCTTCTAATTTCCATACCAAGTTCATCACCAGAGTTTTTTATACCGGCTGTTGCTAAAAGTTCGTGTTGGAGTGCTTTTATCTGTTCATCGACCGCTGCAATGCAATCAGCAGCATTCTCTGCCAGGCTGCTTTCAATGTTTTCTCTTAACAGCGGCAGAATATCTTTCTTTTCACGGAAGGCTTCGTTTATAGCCTCTATCACCACTTTGTGAAGGAGATCTTCATGGACTGTCCTTGCAGGGCAATCAGGTCCGTCTTTTTCAACTCTGCTAACGCAGCGCCAAACCGTAGACTTGCAGCCCCGATTATTCCATTTGATTCTGCGGTATATATCTCCGCAATGTGAGCAGAATACGATCCCTGATAATGCATAACGTCCACTGTAGATTCGTTTGTGCAGTGTGGTGCCTTTTGTGAGGTTTGCGCGTCTAGCTATTTCCTCCTGCACCTTTAAGAAGATATCTTTGGGAATAATACCTTCGTGGCTATTCTCGACATAGTACTTTGGAACCTGGCCCTTATTGGATTCACGTTTCTTTTCAAGAATATCCACTGTGTATGTTTTCTGAAGCAATGCGTTCTATTAAATACCTCCAAGGAAATGATATTCGCCGCGATGGAAAGAAAGGTACACTAAGCGAGCGCTCACAACGTTATTATCATGCGGTTCTCTCTTCAATGTTGGAGGATGCAATGAAATGGCAACTTATTGCATCTAATCCAGCCTCCCGAGTGGAAGCACCTAAAGTTCATAAAAAACAAACCAACTCCTATGATGAAATACAAAGCGCCATGCTGCTAGAAGCTCTCCTCATTGAGCCAATTAAGTATCGTATCCTAGTTACGCTTGCTCTGTTTACTGGCCTACGCCGCGGTGAACTCCTTGGACTAGAATGGAAGGTTATTGACTTGGATAAAGGACAACTTGCAGTGATAAAACAAAGCCAATATACCCCAGAAACCGGAATCGTAGATAGAACAACAAAAACTGAAGGTTCCAAGCGTCTTATATCTATACCACCTTCTATAGTGGCCCTTCTCAAAGAGTACAAAGCATCGCAGAATGAAGAAAGGCTAAAGATCGGAAACCTTTGGCAAAAGAGCGACCGCTTATTTACTACATGGGACGGCAAACCCATGCACCCGGACACTGTAAGTAGTGGGTTTAATGATTTCCTGAATAGACACAATGAGAAAATGATTGAAGAGGAAAAGACCCCTCTTCCTCATATTAGATTTCACGATTTAAGACATACTTCAGCAAGCTTGATGATCTCGCAGGGAGTATCTTTAAAGAATGTTTCCAGCCGCTTAGGACATTCATCAATAACCATTACAGCCGATATTTATGCAACAGCTCTCCAGAGTGCCGATAAAGACGCTGCTCAGAAAATTGAAGATCTCTTTAGCATGAAAAAAGAACAGGCTTAAATGCCTGTCCTTTTTTCTATTCATTAAGTCCATTTAAGTATCGTTTTACAACGCCTGTCCCCAAAATGTCCCCAAAAGCCACTTTTATGCAATCACTGTATAAAAACAAAAACCCGCAATCGCTTGCGGGAGTAATGTCTTTTTGGTGCGCCACCACGGATTCGAACCGGGGACCTGCCGATTAAGAGTCGGATGCTCTACCAGCTGAGCTAGTGGCGCAACAAGAACAATAAGAAGTATACCTATAAAATATTAAATAGTCAAGCTATAAATATTGGTTACACCCCAGGTTCTATTGGTTCTCCGGGTCAGCAGCTAAGTTTAGAATAGCTTGTGCGTATACTTTGGTCGTTATGAGGAGGTTATCGACCGATATGTATTCATCAGCACAATGAACCATTTCAGGTTCACCCGGAAAAACAGGTCCAAAGGCTACCCCTTGGGGGAGTGCTTTAGCATACGTTCCCCCACCAATGGCAAAGGCAAAGGGTTCAAGCCCGGTAACATCGGTATAGGCTCTGAGCAGGGATTGAACTAAAGCACTGTCTTTGGGGACATGATGTGCTTTCTGATGGGTTAATACTTTAAGGCCGAGTTTTTCACTCCGGGCTATTTTTTCGATCGGGAGAAAAACATCATCCAGCTTAAACGTAACTGGGTAGCGGATATCGATGACGAAGCGAACTTTGTCGGAAGTCATCTCCAATATACCTAGATTTAGAGATAGCTTACCAGAGGGTTCATCACTTAAGGCAATTCCGAAACCTTCTCCGTTAAATCCAGTGCCTGGGTATGTCAATATAAAATCAAGAATGTGTTGTTCTTCATGGGCAAGAGGTAACGTCCGAAGGAATTGTAGAGCGTATAAAATTGCATTTATACCATTTTGTGGGAGACTCCCATGGGCCCCGAATCCCTTAAAGGTAAGTTTAATTTCCTGTTCATTATGATCTTGGTTATGAAGCTTACAGCTAACGCCCTTTGGGAAAGAGAAGTTTTTCAATTTCTTAGCAATGACATCGTCAGTGATCCCCTTGACGGTAACTTCGCAAAGATCTGGAACGATGTTCGCGCGTTCCCCACCCTGGACACGGACAAGATGGGGAAAAGATGTCGCATGGGATTTACTCAATTCGAGATGAAGAATCCCCTTTTCCGCATGGATCACCGGAAACTCAGCGTCCGGTGCAAATCCGATCCGGGGTACTTCCTCTTTTGTAAAATAATAATCCATATCCGCCCAATCAGACTCCTCATCGGTACCTAAAATCAGGCGAACTCGCATATTTAAGGGAATATTTGCATCTTTTATCGCTTTCATGGCGAAGAGAACCATTAACGACGGTCCTTTGTCATCTAATGCCCCCCGACCTAGTATTTTGCCGTCTTTGATCGTCGCACTATAGGGAGGGACTGACCAGCCATCCCCTTCCGGGACAACATCAATATGGCCCAGGATCCCTAAAAGGTCCCCCTTACCCATTTCAATATAACCGGCGTACCCGTCAACATTTTTAATTGTAAAGCCAAATTTTTCCCCTAATGCCAAAATCCACTCCAAGGCCTTTTGAATTCCAGGACCAAAAGGGGCGCCAGGTGCGGCATGTTCAATATCCCTGACACTCTTTATCTGGGTACACGCTTGGATGGCAGCAAGCAAGTCTTCTTTCATCAAGTCAATCTGTTGGTCAAGACGCATCTTTCTTCCTCCGATTATTCTAATCACAATTAACCCTAGCATACCCAGATTAAGTAATGTATTACTATGGATCCCCGGCGGCTAAAGTAGAAAAATTTACTTCGATGGTCGTACCTTTGACCACGACTTTTCCTGCTTCGGGTGATTGCTGATTAACTAAGCCGCTCCCGGTAAAATTGAAGTGCAGTTCAGACTTTGCCAATGTATCCCCAACCTGGCGCATGGTCATTCCGGTTAGATCAGGAACTATAACTTCCCCGCCTACAGGTAAACGTTCAGGGGTTACCGGTTTGGGAGAGGGTCTAACAGCTGAATTACCGGGTGAAATTGTTACGGTGCTTTCAGTATCTTTGGCTACAGGAAAGCCATAGTATTGCATGGCCCCCTCAATAATGGCTTTAGCTCTAGGTCCGCCTAAGAATCCTCCTTGATGGCTTCCACCTTCTTTTGGCGAATCTATAATTACCAGCACTGCAATCTTCGGGTCCTCCGCGGGTGCGTAAGCGGCGAATGAGGCAATGAAGTCTGTGGGCGAATATTGCCCGGTCTGAGGGTCAACTTTTTGGGCAGTTCCCGTTTTACCTGCAACATTAATACCTGGGATTTTGGCGAGTTGCCCAGTTCCATCAGCTACGACCTGTTCAAGGATTTCTGTCATTTGCTGTGCAGTTATTTTAGTGATTACCTGGCGTACGGGGGTTGGTTTTATTTGTTGAATGAGTTGACCATCAGGCGTCGTTATTTTGTCAACTATATAGGGGCGATAAAGTGTCCCCCCATTGGCCACCGCGGAAATGGCAGATAATAACTGTATCGGGGTAACTGAATTGGACTGGCCAAAAGACATAGTTGCGAGATCAATATCTCGGACTTTATCTTGGGGAAGGAGTAAACCACTTTCTTCACCTGCAATATCAATTCCTGTTTTTAAGCCAAATCCGAAAGCTTTTAAGTAAGTATAAAAGGACTCTTTACCTAAACTCATCCCAACCTGCGCCAATACAACATTGGAAGACAACTGCATCCCTTTTGTAAACGTAGGGTTACCATGCGGCTTTTGGTCCGAGTCCCAGTTGGTAATTATACGAGGTGGAATTCGAAGGTAGCCGGGGTCAGAAAACGTATCATTCGGGTGGACAACCCCTTCTTCCAAAGCGGCCGATCCGGTAATTATCTTGAAGACTGATCCTGGTTCATAAGACATACCAATTGCGAGGTTGCGGCGGGTTTCAGGTGTGACTTTAGAGTAATCCGTGGGATCAAATGTGGGACGGGATCCCATGCCCAAAATACGTCCGGTCTTCGGATCCATGGCTAAAATCGTTACACTATTAGCTTTGGTGGTTTGCTGTAAATTATCCAGTTGCTGTTCAACTAAATATTGAATCGTTGAATCTAAGGTTAAAGTGACGGAGTTTCCAGGGCTTGAAGGGTCTCCCTGAAGGAGGGCATCGAGGATGGAACGTGCCCGGGTATCTTGCTCCTGAGACTGAAAACCGGGTTTACCGAACAATTCTTTATCATAATAGGATTCAACGCCTTCCACGCCATGACCGGCTTGATTTACGATCCCAAGTACAGAGGCCGCAAAATTCCCCATAGGATAGACACGTTTTTCCTCTTCATTTAAACCTACCCCCGGGATTTTAAGAGCCATGATTTCATCTGCTTTATTTATGTCCACTTGATGAGCTAAGCTAATCCAGGAATAATTCTTATTGAGTTTATCGAGTATGTCCTGTGGTTTTATGTCTAAGATGCTTCCAAGCTCATTGGCAACATCTTCTTTCGTTTTTTTGAATTGCTTTTTGACAATTAAATCACTCAACATGTTGGGATTTGCATAGATTTCTTTAACCGGGATGCTTTGAGCTAAGACATTGCCTTGAGTATCAAAAATGATGCCTCTTTCCGGTCGCAGGCTTTTATCATTTGTCCGACGCTCAATCCCTTTAGCCTTGAGATCAGCAGCTTGAACGATTTGAAGTGTCACGAGCCTGGCTAACACCAGGGTGACCGCCAAAAGCAAAATCAAATGAACCCACCGATCACGTGAAAAATAACTAATTGTGCGTTTACTTCTTTTTTTCAAAGCATCACTCTTCTCTCCTTTCTATATTATAGCATTTTACAGCCTTCTTCCAACTCCTTTTTAACTCTAATATTTAACCAAATATAGAGCTCACGTTTTCTTAACTATCGATGGCAATTATTAAATAGCCACCTTGCTAAGAAATCGCAAGCTCTTGATTGTATTTTGTCCTTAGAAAGGGAAGGATTATGCTGGGAAAAGTAGGTAAAGAAGAGTTTTTTTTTCTCTTAGATCGTTTTTGATAGAAGAATACAGCTTATTGTACCGGTAATAAATCCTCCCAGATGCGCAAAGTTATCAATTCCTGGTTGGAGCAAACCAAATCCAAAATTAACCAAAATCACAACAACCAGATTCATTCCCAAGCCGGTCTTCCATAGTGTTGGCCGTTTAAAGCTGTAATACAAAAGCGCTCCTAAAAGTCCGAAGATCGCTCCGGAGGCTCCGGCAGAAAGGGCGGGAGAAAATATAAAGCTGGCAATTGATCCTCCGAGACCGCTCAAGATGTAAATCATAAGGAACCGTCGATGCCCCAGGATTTCTTCGGTTAAAGGGCCCAATGCCCACAAGGCATAAAGATTAAAGGCGAGGTGGATAATACCAATATGAATAAATGTACATGCTAAGAAACGCCAGAGTTCACCGTCCAGAATCAAGGTGTTAACTTTAGCTCCAAATTCGATAAGAACACGTTGATCGTTCGAACCGGTGATAGGATTTGGAAACAGATCCAGTCCGGCAATAACCATTAGTAGAAAATATATCAAGTTTATGCCTATAAAAGTATTCGTTATAAACGGTTTAAAAGATCTTGTTATTTGGGATTCCTTCCCTGGAATAACCGGCGTTCCCACAGCCAGTTGCTTTAACCAATGGGGAATCAACTGATCGTTGGTTGGAGGAAAAGGAAATATGTTACCCAGTTGGATATCCCAGTACCAAAGTTGGATATCAGGAAAACGGTGTTGTTTTAAATGTGAAGAATCAACCCCTTCGGGGCAAAAAACAATAACGTCCCACCTGAAAATATTTGCATAGGGGCGAAGCCACTGCTTAAATTCATCGGGAAGTTCATTGAATTTACCTAATAGAAGACCACGATTCAGCGACTCGTGAGTTGCACTAACCCAGCTTCCTTCTAAGGTTTCCAGCCTCCAGCCAGATTCTCTGAGGCTATGAATAATCTGTTCGAACATATGATCACCTCTATTTTAGGTCTCCCCAAGAACCCCTCGTAACAAACTTGGTATGCCGTAATCATTTTTACCGGCTCCATACCCCACATTGAGCAAAGTCATCTCCGGAAAAGTTGATTGCTGGGCTAAGGCACGGATAAGTGCAGCACCAGTCGGGGTAATGAGTTCGCCTGTAATTCCCGATTCATGGCATTTGTAGCCACGCAAGAGCATAAGTGTCGCCGGAGCGGGTAACGGCAATATTCCATGAGCACAGTGCACAAAACCATGTGACCAAGGAAGCGTAGGGACTCGAATTAAGTCAATGTCTAACTGATCCAGAGCGATACAGGTTCCCACAATATCGACAAGGGAATCAACTGCCCCCACTTCGTGAAAATGAACTTGGTCAAGCGTTGTCCCGTGAACATGGGCCTCTGCCTCAGCTAAAACATTAAAGACCAAAAGAGCGCTCTTTTGAGATCGTTCTGACAAGGTACCACGAAGGATCATGTTTTCAATATCCTGAAGACGTCGCTCATGATATTGATGATCTTTATTTTGAATAATAACTTCGATGTCGGTCGCTTGAATTCCATGGATTTGGCGCGCACGGATATCAAGGACAAATTCTGTCAGTCCAATGGAATGAAGTTGATTGACGATTATTTTTGGATCAGCGCCTAAAGCAAGCAGCGACCCTAGAGCCATGTCGCCGCTTATGCCGGCGAACGTATCCCAATATAAAATTCTCAAGCCGATACTCCTCCCGGTCTTTTTCGCGAAATACGGCGCACAATTGCCGAGGCTAAAGCAGCTGCCCCAAAGCCGTTATCAATATTAACGACTCCGATTCCGGAAGCACAACCGTTTAACATACTGAGTAAGGCGGCTAGTCCTTGAAAGTGAGCACCATAACCCACACTTGTTGGTACAGCGATAACAGGTTGTTCGACTAGTCCTCCGACGACACTGGCCAGGGCGCCTTCCATTCCGGCAATAACGATAAGCACTTCGGCGCGTTCCAATAACTTTCTCTGATCGAACAGACGGTGTATACCGGCGACACCAACATCATACAGCGTATCAACCTCGTGTCCCATATAGCGAGCCGTCAGCCAGGCTTCTTGAGCCACAGGCAAATCGGCAGTCCCAGCAGTTATAATGAGGATCCTGCCGGAAATGGTGGGATCCTCCAGGGGACGAAGTAGGAGACAGCGGGCCTGCAAATCATATTGAGCACCTGGAAAATGGGCTAAAATAAGTTCTGCATTTTTAGGGTCGAGACGGGTACCCAACACGTTTTTGGCCTTGGTGCCCAAGTGTTTTAAAATTGAAATAATATGGTCAGGTTGTTTTCCCTGACAAAAAATCACTTCTGATTGTCCCGTGCGCAGCGTTCGATGATGATCTAACCGTGCAAACCCCAGATCTTCATAGGAAAGATCTTTTAATTGAAGCAGCGCTTCACCGGGGGAGCATGCCCCTTGCTGAACAGATTCAAGGAGGGCCTTTATGGTCTCTTCATTCATGCCTTATCCTCCGCTGGATGGGGGAATTTTTTCGAAAGAAACTTTTCCACTTCTACTGCGGCCAAAGCGCCATCTCCAACTGCCGTGGATACTTGTCGCAAGGGAGTGTTGCGGATATCCCCGGCGGCATAAACGCCTTCAATATTAGTTTGCAAGAGAGGATTGGTCAGAATATAACCACGCTCGTCCGCCTCAATTTCTCCGTTGATAAATTGAACGTTAGGAGCTGTTCCAACATAGATGAAAACGCCATCTGCCGGGATTTCACGTGTTTCTCCGCTGAGTACATCATGTATGCGAACACCTTCCAAACGATCAGACCCAAGGATTTCCTCAATTATGGTATTCAGCTCAAAATGTATTTTTGGGTTATCTTTTG
>JQID01000146.1 GCA_000770645.1 Desulfosporosinus sp. Tol-M | reverse complement strand
GATTTTTTCCGCTTCTTCCAGGAGTTGTTCCCTTTTTCCATAGCAATGCCCTTCATTGGATAGTTCGTTCAGGACATACACAATTCCCGAGCGGCAACGTGCAAAGGAGTTTTTCTCAAAACCCATCTGCAAAGCAATTTTGTCCGCTGTTTTAAAACCAATGCCCCAAATATCATCAGCCAGTCGATAGGGATTCGTCTTCACGATTTCGATGCTCTCATTGCCGTAGGTTTTAAATATTTTTACGGCAAAGGCAGTTGATACTCCATTACTTTGTAAAAAAAGCATGACATTTTTAATCTCTTTTTGCTCTTGCCATGCTTTCTTAATCATCGCCAGTCGTTTTTGTCCGATGCCCTCAACTTTGATTAAACGGTCGACATTCTCCTCCAATACTCTTAAAGTGTCTTCCTGGAAATGCTGTACAATTCTCTTGGCGTACACCGGCCCTATACCCTTGATAAGCCCACTTCCCAGGTATTTTTGAATACCGGCAACTGTTGCCGGAAGGGTCTCGCGATAATCCAGGGCCATAAACTGCTTGCCAAACTTGCTGTTCATCTTCCATTCACCTTTAACGCGAATTATTGCGCCAACATTTACAGCTGCCAGGCTTCCAACGACCGTTACCAAGCCGGTAAAACCTTTGGATTTTATTTTGATGACACGGAAACCATTATCTTCATTTCCGTATGTAATTTGCTCGACAACTCCGCTTATGTATTCCATTTTAAGCCCTGCCAATCAATCGATGTAGTTTTTTCTTATGCCTCAGATTCTTGAAGGCGCTCACTTTGCTGTGAAGTTATCAGAGGAAGAACTTTTTAATGAATACCACTATGAATGAAATAATAAAAGCGACTGCGAATACATAAATAAATGTTTTTATCCAAGTCTTACCGAAAATCTTTTGTTTGTACTGATACAACGATATAACGAGGCCGCTTACAATAACTAATAAAAGGAGATCCCAAGGTGTTTCATTTTGCATAAACGATCTATATACAACATCCAGAAGCAAAGCAAATGTAATAAAAATATATCCGAATTTATAACTGATATTTTCGATAAATGTTGTTCTCTCATCTTTCTCAACCATTTTTTCGGACATTATCCATAACCTCCTCAAAATAGAATAAGTCTTCAAATTGTTTATTAAGAACTTTAGATAGTATTAATGCTAATTTTGCAGTTGGACAGTATTGACCTGTCTCAATTGAACTAATTGTTTGTCTTGTTACGCCTGCAAGAATGGCAAGCTTTTCCTGTGAAAAATTCTTTTCCGCTCGGGCGACTTTTAATCGGTTTTTAAGCTGAATATTATCATTCAAAATATCACCTCCAGAATAGACCTCCTGAATAGATAGTAACATATTTATAATGCAATGTAAAGCGTGCTTGGCAAATTGACAAGTTTAACTGTCAGATTGAGCTGTAGTCCTTTTGGCTAACAAAACCTTATTTGGGTCTGATTTTGTTGTTATATTTCTAAGCTGCAAGAATTAGCTTTCTTGTAGCTCATATTTTTTACGGGAGGAGAAAACTACTATTGCTCTGAGAAGATGTATAATGGAATTAACTTGAAGTAAAGGAGTACATGATGATTCAAGATATAGAGCCAAAAGTGATGATACCATCACAATTCAGGAAGACGAACTGTCCTTAGGCGTGTGGATGAAGAGAGAGGATGTCCCGCTTGAGGAAATAAATATTAGCCTGACAGGTGAGATGATGAAGGCATTCAGAGACGGATTGATCGAATTATAATCTTATGTTTATAAATTTATTCTTGACAAAGCGATAGATATAGTTTATTTTAATAATGAACGGAGGTTCATTATTGTGCAATATCTCAAAGACGAAATTAAAAACAGCATTATAAGTGCCGCACTTGATGAATTTGAGAAAAAGGGATTTAATGATGCGTCCATCCGGATCATAGCAAGAAGTGCCGGAATAGCTGCAGGTAATCTATATCGGTATTTTAACAGCAAAGAAGAGTTATTTAATTATATTATGGAACCGGTATCGGAGCGCTTCACCGCTCTTATTTTCAGTGATTTTAAAGCTGATGCCAATAATGTACCTGTTCTAGCAGACGTAATGGACAAAATCATGAGTTTTTATGATAAAGACAGCAGGGAATTTATGATCTTGCTGGATAAAAGTGAAGGTTCTGTCTATCAGAATCTAAAAGAAAATTTGATCTCTCTGATCGAAAAGCGTATGAAAGAAGAGCTCAAGCCTAAATTAAAGGCTGAAGGGATTGTCATTGCCGACGAATTTATTTTTCATGTGCTCGCCTCGATGTTAGTCGAAGGTGTTTTGAGAATATTGAAACAAGATAAAGAGGACGGCAGGAGAATAAGGAAACTGATCAGTCAGATGCTGGCTTTAAATCTGAATTATTTAGAGATCATGAAGAAAGACCCTGTCTTTCGACAGTGAACACGCTTATGCTTAAGCTGAATATATCGAGACTTCGCTGATAATGATCTCCTCTCCAGTGGTGAGTATGATCAGCGAAGCATGCATTATTGAATGGATAAAGGAGCTTTAAAGAGATGATAAAAGTATCGGAGAAGATGAACATGAAAAAAGTAATTTCCTATCTGGCGATCGTACTTTTATTTGTGATAGGCTTCATTTTCTACCGCAATATGGACTCCTGGGCAGTACTCCAAAAAGACCGGCCGGTTTCCGCCGACAGCAAAGTAACCGTTGAGGTCCGGAAAGCGGAAACTTTAACTATACTGCCGACGAGTACATATGATGCCACGCTTTTGGCCGGGGAAGAAGGCGTGGTCGGAGCAGAGGTACCCGGCAAGGTTGTGCAGATTTCGTTTAAAGAAGGGGAAGCTGTCAAAAAGGGCGCGCCTTTGATCACTCTGGACAGTCAGGATCTGAATGACCAGCTGAAGTCCACCCAGGCCCAGCTGGCTGCGGTGCAGGCCACTTTGCCCAAGGCGCAGGCCAATGTGGAAATCTCCCAGCGTAATTATAATCATGCCAAAGCGCTTTATGAAGCCGGAGCTGCAGCAGCCAATGACTTAAGCGATGCCGGGACTGCGCTTAAAGTTGCCCAGGCGGATCTGGCTGCTTTGCAGGCCAACATCGGGGCGGCCCAGAGCGGGGTTGACAGACTGCAGCATTCACTGGCTAAATTGGTGATTAAAGCGCCCGCAGACGGCTTTGTGGAAGATAAAAACGTCGCCGTGGGAGCCTACGTGGCCCCCGGGGTTTCGCTGGCCATGGTGAAGAACACCTCGACCATTCAGGCTGTAATTAAAATCCCGCAGGCGGATGCCGCCAAAATTAAGGTCGGTCAGAAGGCCAACGTGAGAGTAAGCGGCGACAGTCAGGAATATGAAGGGACAGTGAGTTATATCAGCGCGGCGGCCAGTATGGCTTCCAGAACTTTTATGGCCAAAGTAGAAGTGCCGAACAAGGATAATAAACTGAAAGCGGGTATCTATGCCAATGTGGATATTGTCAGCGGCAGTGAAGTATCCGTGCTCGTTATTCCACTGAAAGCGGTGGCAGGCAGCGAAGGAAGCTATTATGTGTTTACGGATGATAACGGGGTGGCACGCCGCACCGAGGTGACGCTGGGCGAGACCCACGATGACTTGATTGAAATAAAAGCAGGCCTCGCTGCAGGCACCGGCGTGATCTGCAGTAATATCAATGTGCTCCAGGACGGGGATCTCATAGTAACAGCAGAGCAGCCCACTGCGCCGACCGGAGAACAGTCGCTTGCAGCAGCCGCAGGGCAGGGGGAATAAGAATGTTTTTGGCAGATTTGAGCCTGAAACGCCCCACTTTTACGATAGTAATTATTATCGCTCTAATGGTGACCGGCGCAGCCTCGTTCATCGGACTGCCCATCAACGATTTGACCGAAGTTGATATGCCCGTCGTTTCGGTTGTCGTGGTTCAGCCGGGTGTCGCGCCGGACCAGATCGAAACCAAGGTGACCCGGAAAGTGGAGGATACGGTGGGACAGATCTCGGGCGTGGATGAAATCACTTCCACGGTAAGAGACAGTGTATCCGTTACGGTAGTGCAGTTTATTCTGGAAAAACCGGCGGCCGAAGCGGTTCAGGAAGTAAAGGATAAAATGGGGGCCATTCGCGGTGAATTGCCTCAGGATATCCAGGAACCGGTTGTCGCCGCGTATGATATGACGGCCCAGCCGATTGTGTCACTGGCGGTTACCGACCCGGCCGGGGACAAAAAATTGTCTGAGGTTGTCAACAATACGATTAGCGTGCGGCTGAGCACTGTGAAGGGCGTCGGCTCCGTCCATGTCTACGGCGAGCAGGAACGGGAGATCCAGATCCTGCTGGATAAGCAAAAAATGAATGCCTTAAGAGTCACGGCTGGGAGCAAAGAGATGGACAGCATCTCGCTTTATAACGGGCGGAAGGCCGTCGGGATTGACGTTGTGAAACAATCCGGGGCCAACACGGTTGAAGTGGCCGAGGCCATCAAACAAGAAATCGAAACCATTCAAAAGAACCTGCCCCCGGGAATTACGATCGACATTGTCAAGGACAACTCCATGATGATTCACGAGCAGGTCACGAACGTGGAGAAAACGCTGATCGAAGGATGCATCATCGCCGTCTTGGTTATTTTCCTATTCCTGGGCAATGGCGCCAGCACCGTCATTACCTCCCTGGCGCTTCCTACCTCGATTGTTGCCACGTTTATCATCATGAAGCTGATGGGTTTTACGCTGAATCTGATTACCCTGGTGGCCTTGGCGCTGTCCATCGGTTTGTTGATCGATGACGCCATTGTGGTCATTGAAAATATCGTCCGGCATATGAAGATGGGCAAATCGCCTTTTCAGGCCGCCCAGGAAGGAACTACGGAAATCGGCCTGGCGGTTCTCGCCACCACGCTGACCATTGTAGCGGTATTCTTGCCGGTGGCTATGATGAACGGCATTTTGGCAAGCTACCTGCGGGAGTTCGGGCTAACTGTCGCCTTCAGCGTCCTGATCTCGTTGTTTGTGTCCTTTACGCTGGTACCCATGCTGGCGTCCGGATATTTAAACGTCGGCGGGGAACATGGCATCACGATTAAGGGGCGTATTGGGAAATTTATATTATGGTTCAATCGCTTGTTCAAAAAACTGGGGGAAAAATACGCCGGGCTTTTGAAATGGTCCTTAAAGCACAGGCTGAGCGTCGTGTTCATCGCCTCGGTTTTACTGATCTTAAGTGTCGTCACACTGCCGTCTTTAGGCATGTCCTTCCTGCCGACAGAGGACAAAGGCGAAATCAATATTCAGGCTTCGCTGGATTCCGGCTTGTCCCTGGAAAAAGCCGGTGCCATGGCCGGGGAAATGGAGGCGGCAGTTAAAGCGTTCCCGCAGGTGCTTTATACCTATGCCACCGTGGAAGCGGATCAGGTCTCCATGTATGTCAAAGTCAACGGCAGCGACCAGAGGGAAGAACCGATCGAAGAGATCGTGGCCGGGATGAGAAGCAGCCTGCAAAAAATACCCGGGCTTAGTTTTTCCATCACCGGCAACAGTTCAATTGCCACAATCGGCAGTGTCGGTCACGAGGATTTTGCTTACCATATTACCGGCCATGACTTTAAAGCTCTCCAACAGTACGCGCAGAAGCTGAAGGCTGCTGTCCAGGATCTGCCGGGTGCCGCAGATGTCAACCTAAGCTATAAAACAGGCAGCCCCGAAGCACAGCTTCAGGTTGACCGGGACAAGGCGGAAGACCTGGGCGTCAATCCGGCAATGGCGGGGAGCACCCTGCGCATTTTATACAACGGCGTTACCGTTGGACAATATGAGGAAAATGGCGAACGCTATGATGTGACGGTAAAACTGAAGCCCGAAGACCGGCAAAGCTTAAGCAGTTTCAACGGTATCTACGTCCCGGGCAGCAATACGGAATATGACAATACCATCCTTGTGCCGCTCACCCAGGTGACGGATCAGGTATTTATGACCTCCGCTGCGACCATCAACCGCTTTGACAAGGAAAGGGAGATCCAGATTTCCGCCAATGTTGTGGGCATCACCCCTGGAGATTTCGACAAAGCTTTCCAGCAGGCAGTTAAAGATATTGGCCTACCCGAAGGCATCAGCTTAACTGCCACCGGGATTAATTCGCTGATGACCGAAGTTACCGACGGTATTGTCATCGCCCTGATCCTCGGCGCCTTGTTCATCTTCCTGATTCTGGCGGCTCAATTTGAAAGCTTCGTCGACCCGCTATCCATCATGTTCTCGCTCCCCCTGGCTATTATCGGTGCCGTCCTTGGTCTTCTGGCCGGGCATAAAGAACTCAGCTTCGTGGCGATGATCGGTATCGTTTTGCTGATGGGCCTGGTAACCAAAAACGCTATCCTGCTGATTGACTTCACCCGGCAGCGCAGGCAGGAAGGCGCAACGCGTCAGGAAGCCATCCTGGACGCGGCGGCCATCCGTTTAAGGCCGATCCTGATGACAACGCTGGCCATGATTTTCAGCATGATTCCGATTATCGTCGAAGGCGGCGCGGGTGCCTCATTTCGTTCGCCAATGGCCTATGCGGTTATCGGAGGCCTGATTACCTCGACGCTTCTAACCCTGGTTGTGGTCCCGGTCATGTATACATTTTTGGATGATGCAAGGAACCGGTTTGGCAGGAAACACACCACAACCAACTCGCTTTCTGTTTAATCAAAGCTCGTTTCAGACAGGTCATAACAAAGCCTTTTTCAAGTGTGCTCGATAGTTCATAATCTACGATGTATCTGCTGAACCAGCTCTTCCTTCTCTGCGAGAGCTTGTTCGGCATCAGAGGGCCCCTTCTTAAACACTTCAGACGCTCGTTGCATAAACTCAGTCTTCCAACGACCAATCACGACTGGACTGATCTGATGCTTGGCAGCTAACTCGTTGACTGTGTTTTCTTCCCGTAGTAATTGAAGAACTACTTCAGCTTTAAATTCTGGGCTAAAACGTTTCCTGTTTTACTCATGTTACCATTATAACCTAATTTTTCAGATTCGTGTCTCACCTACAGGGTTCAGTATATAAAGCCTGTTTGTGCAAGTATTCCTTACAAGGGGGACACTTCGGGTAACTAAGTTTTCGCGAAATCTATGTGGGGCTGTTTTGGGGTGGACTTCGCGAAAACTAGAACGTTAAGTGAAATGTCCCTATCGGAGTTGTCCGGCGGGTTATAAGAAAAAGACCTCCTTGAAGACCAAATTAAAGCCCTTTCCAGAAGTCTTTCTCATTTACATGCAGTTGTTTGCGCAAAATTCTATCCCATAGATTCTTAGGAATCTCTTTACTAACTGCATGGCTTATTTTTGTTCGTAGAAGAGTTCCATCATTCAGGACTTTTTCATAGTACCAATGATCTGTGTTACGTACCATGACCCAACCGTTCTTATCGCAATAACGCTTCAAATCTCCAAACTTTGGTGCCATAGCTTACAACCTTATCAAAGTGCGGATTTCTTCATCGTTTTCACATAGCATAATTCTTAATACATATGGGAAATGGTGTGTACGGTTTGGGGCATGAAGAAATAATTGGGAATGGCTTGAATAATCTTGGGCATATACTTTAATGTCTTCGACCAAGTCCTTAGCGGCTAATTCTAATGTCGAGTTATTAACATAAATCTCAAGAGCATCAAGTGCAAGTGTTATTGATCTATCGTCTTCTTGAATAATTTCCGGAATTAATTTGTAGTCTTCAAGTACCATCTTGAGCAGATCCACTCGAAGCATTGCAACTTGTTCAGTTTGTTTTCTTTTAACAATTGCGGGGTTAAAAGAGTTGAATACAGAGTCATACAGGGTTGAGAATTGATTCCTTGCTTCAGTAAACTGTAATTCGGTTAACATGGTCATTCCTCCCTCACCTCCAATAATATCATATGCCGCACTCCATGTACAGTATGACCATAATGTACAGAATGCATAAGTTGAGGGAGGGGACCTTTTTTTGCATTTCGTCGGGTTAGGAACTGCTCGTTTTATGGCCCCCGTCCGGAACACTTTCCTAAGCATTGTTCGATTGCCTTAGTTATGGTATGGTATATGGGAAATATTTTTGGTCCTAGGTGGTGATTACTAATTACTGGAGATAGTAGAAAAGAAAAAAAGATTCTGGGACTTGAACGGAATATTTTTTTTGTTGGAATTACCAGCTTTTTTACGGATACTACAACAAAAATGGTCTATGCGATCATGCCGTTGTTTTTAATGACCTTAGGGGCAACGAAAACAGAAATTTCCTTAATTGAAGGAATAGCAGAAAGCACTGCCTCCGTGCTTAAAGCCTTATCAGGCTGGTGGAGTGACAAAATTGGCAAGAACAAGCCTTTTATGATCATCGGCTATGCATTTACCGCAATACTATCTCCATTGTTCTCAATTGTTACTTCTCCGCTGCAGGTACTTATTATTCGATTCACCGAAAGAGTTGGCAAAGGGATAAGAACAGCCCCGAGAGATAGTGTAATTGCCGGTTCCTCGGAGGATAACACGAAGGGGAAGAGTTTTGGTTTTCATAAAGCTATGGATAATAGCGGAGCAATACTTGGTCCGCTTCTGGCTTTTGGAATCTTGGCACTTTTTCCGGGTGACTACCGTAAAGTATTTATATTTGCAGCAATACCTGGTTTATTAGGTCTGATTTCATTAATCTTTTTTGTGAAAGAAGCAAAAAGAGATAAGGCGGATTGCCTTGGTAAGATTACTTTAAAGGACTTTTCTCCAAAATATTATGCTTTTCTTGGAATCATATTTATATTTACGCTGGGCAATTCGACTGATGCCTTACTGCTTATTAAAGCTAGTGATATTGGAGTTCAGGATGCTTTTATCCCAGTTATTTATCTTATATTCAACTCCGTTTCAGTAATGTGTTCGGTTCCTGCGGGTATATTATCAGACAAAATAGGCAGGGAAAGACTAATTATCTTTGGTTATTTACTCTTTGCAATTATTTACTTCGGTTTTGGCAGAACCAACAGTCAAAGTGTTCTTATTTTGCTTTTTGCTTTATATGGCCTTTATAGTGCGGCAACGGATGGGATTCAGAAGGCCTTGGTTTCAGATTTAATTGATAAGAATAAAAGAGGCACAGGTCTTGGACTGTACAATTGTCTTGTAGGAATAACATTACTCCCTGCCAGTGTTCTTGCAGGTCTGCTTTATGATCATGTCAATAACAGTGCGCCGTTTTACTATGGGTCAATCATGGCACTAATCGCGGCTATGCTTATGCTGATATTCTATTGGAAAGGAAATAATACAACCCAACTGAATTAATAAACGCATGGTCTCTAAGAGCTGCCGGGAAATAACCGAACAGCGCTGTGACCGAAAGTATAGGTGGATTAATGAGCAGAGTTATTATTGTAGAAGGGAAAACCGACAAAAAGCGGTTGGAACAGATTTTGGACGAACCGGTGGAGATAGTCTGCACCTATGGTACGTTGGGGCCGGATAAGTTTGAAGAGTTGATGATAGAGTATAGTGGGGATGAGGTCTGCGTACTTTTGGATGCTGATGATGCCGGAGACAAAGCCCGGCGTTTGTTTAAGCAAGAGTTTCCCAACGTTAGACACGTCTACACTCAAAGGATGTACCGGGAAGTGGCAACTACTCCGTTCCATGTTTTGGCACAGATTCTTGAGGGTGCCCACTTTGCTGTGAAGTTGCCGGAGGGAGAAGAAGAAAGTAATAACCGTAGATCAAATAAATAGAAGAAAGGTTGAATGCCATGATATCTATTAATATGCAAGAGCAGGTGCAAAACAGTTCAGTTATTCGGGCCATGTTTGAGGAAGGGAAAAGGCTGGCAGCAATTCATGGCGTGGAAAATGTATTTGATTTTAGCCTTGGGAACCCCAATGTTGAACCACCTGACGAAGTAAATAAGGCGATTTTAGAGATTTTAAAGACTGATAATCTCATGAGCATTCATGGGTATATGAATAACTCAGGTTATGAAGAAGTAAGAGCAGCCATCGCAAAGTCGATCAATGCTAAATTCGGCACCTTTTTTACACAAGACAATATTCTTATGACCGTTGGCGCAGCAGGCGGGTTAAACGTAATTTTCAAAACGTTACTAAACCCAAGAGATGAAGTCATTACTTTCGCACCCTTTTTCGGAGAATACAGAAGCTATGTGAAAAACTATGGGGGTGAATTGGTTATCGTATCCCCAAATACGATTGACTTTCAGCCTAATCTTGAAGAATTTAGGACGAAAATCACCCCTCTAACTAAAGCAGTTATCATTAATTCTCCCAATAATCCAACAGGAGTCATCTATTCGGAAGCAACCATAATCAAGCTCTCTGAAATACTGGGGGAGAAGCAAAAGGAATTTGGAACAGACATTTATCTCGTTTCTGATGAACCGTATCGAGAACTTGCATATGACAATGCTGAAGTGCCTTATCTATCAAAATACTATGCGAACACAATAATCGGGTATTCTTTCAGTAAATCCCTTTCCTTACCCGGTGAAAGAATAGGCTATTTAGTGATTCCGAATCAGGCTGCCGATTATGAAGATATTATTACAGCTGCAAATATTGCCAATCGCATTTTAGGTTTCGTTAATGCTCCGTCGTTATTTCAACGCGTCGTTGCTAAGTGCTTATCTGCGAAGGTGAATGTTGAAACTTATAACAGAAATCGAGAACTTCTTTATCAGGGGCTCTCCTCCTTGGGCTATCAGTGTATTAAACCCGCAGGTGCATTTTACATGTTTGTGAAAGCTCCAATGGAGAGTGATGTTGAATTCTGCAACCTGGCCAAGCAGAAAAATATTCTCATTGTTCCCGGCACAACATTTGGCTGTCCCGGTTATATTCGAATTGCCTATTGTGTCGCTTATTCGACAATTGAGAAAGCATTACCAGGCTTTAAGGCTTTAATTGAAGAACTTAAAGAAACTGGGAGGAATACAAATATGAATTACAATTTCGAAATTGTTGAGACTACCGCACAGCCGGTTCTTTCTGTAAGAACTGTTACCTCGGTCGGCAATTTGCCCCAGGAGCTGGGGAAGACTTACAATTTAATCATTGACTACCTTAGGGAAATTGGAGAACAACCGGCGGATACGGCTTTTGCAGCTTATTACAACATGGACATGGAAAATCTTGAGGTTGAGATAGGGTTTCCTGTGGCCAAAGAATTAGCGGGCAAAGGTGAGATTACCGCAAGTCAAGTCCCCGCAGGTAAGAAGGCTGTCTATATGTATAAAGGGGCATATAAGGAAATGGCGCCGGTTTATGAAGCAATGGTAAAATGGATCAACGACAATGGACAACAGCCAACAGGTGTGGTTTATGAGTTTTATTATAATTCACTCATGGAAGTACCCGAGAGCGAACTTATGACAAAGATTGTATTTTTGCTTAAATGATTCAGGAGATGAAAATGCTCGATTTTAAAGCGGCAATTTTTGACTTGGACGGGACATTGCTTGACTCCATGTGGGTATGGGAAAAGATCGACGTTGATTTCCTGGCGAAACGTCGTCTGACCGTGCCGGATAAATACGCTCAAGAAATCTGTTGCATGAGCTTCAAAGAGATTGCGGAATATACGAGAGCTTTGTTTGGCCTGAAAGAAAGCGCGGCAGATATTATGGAGGAATGGAACCGGATGGCGATTGACGAGTACAGTCATCATGTCCGGTTAAAACCTTATGCCAAAGAGTACTTATTATGCTTAAAAGAGCTTGGGATTAAACTCGGCACGGCAACCGCCCTGCCGAAAGTTCTCTATGAGCCGGTACTCAGGAACAATAGGGTTTATGAACTTTTCGACGCATTTTGCTCCGCTGATGAAGTGAGCCGGGGTAAAGAAAGTCCTGATATCTATTTGCTGGCAGCGAAAAAGCTGAATGTTCTCCCTGGCGACTGCATTGTGTTTGATGATGTATTGCCTGCCATTAAAGGAATTGTTTCGGCAGGCATGCAAGCTTATGGCGTATATGACCAATATTCGAAACATGAGCAGGCTCAGATTCGGGAATTGTCAAAAGGTTATATTCGCGATTTCACCGAGATGCTCTAACTGCCTGATATTTGGTAGGACATTTTTGATCCTTGGTAATTTCTTTATCCCCTCTCACTTGGACAGCATGGTTTGTGCTTTCCAAACCTATTGTTCGTTTGAGCTACTTATAGTATGGTATTTATAGGAAATAGATTGATGGGGGTAAGGTCTATGAGGGCTATGGATATATCTTCATACGTCGCAGGAAATAAACTCAGAATTAAGGTTGAGGAACAAAGACGTTTAGATTTCTCTAATGAAGGGATCGGACAAAGATGAAATTGCGCAGGACTACAAGTTAATCCAGGATACGTTCGGCCAAGATTTCTACAATATCTATTTGCGGCAGGAGGTGTTCAACAAATTACTAAAGAAGATATCTCTGTAGCATAACAAAATTCATATGTGATCCAAACGCGAAAAAGCCCGTAGTTTAAATGACTATGGGCTTATCACCCTTTTAAAACTGTAAAAGTCAGGTTATACCATTTAGCTACTTACGTTGAACTGCGAAAGTTGAGATAATAATCTTATTGGTTTTTACCATTTCTAATTTCTAAAACCTTACTCCAAGCATCATTAGTACTTATTTTATCATTAGTTAAATCGTCCTTGAGCTTCTTAAGTGAATCCAACCGATCTAGGTTGGATTCACCTCTGCGATTTAAGCACTCAGACTTACTCTTATTTGGATTAACCTTAATAAAGTCTTCAAGACACTGTTCCGTCACCTGTATCCCTAAATTAATCTGCGAAAGAACTTTATCTTTTGTGGGTACGGTATTTCCCTGCTGTTCGGCTATTTCTTTCTCTCTCTTTTGTATTTCTATTCCTTTTTCTTTTAAATTATCTCCAGCAGCAGCATTTTCATTTATTTCAGCTTCGCTAATAGGAACATTGCCTTTTATAAGCTTATCATGCTCACTGTCAAAATCATTCTTCATCTTAGCTATTTGCGCTAACTTTTGAGAAAGAGTAAAATTTCCGGCAGCTACAATTGTTCCGGTTGTAAGAACAGTAATTAGAACAACTGCAAATACAATTATGACTTTTGATTTTTTCATAATATTTAACCCTCCAATATATTTGCATATTAATTACGTAACAGCTTTCTTTATTCTAATGGCATAAACAGTAACATTAGTATAATCTTCATTAACCCAATTTAGATAATCAATTAGCTTTGTGCCAGACCAAAATCTATCCCAAGTAGTACCATGTTGAGCCATATATAGGTCAGTAGAATCGTAGGCATGTACTACTTGTGAATGATCTATTCCTCCATCTCCCTTATATTGGATTATATCACCTTCATATAAATCTTTATATATTGTATAATATCCTGAATCTGATAATGCTGTAGCTAACCAAACTAAGGGAGTCGAAAATGGAGGATCCTCAGGTTTTGGGTTCGGGTGGAAGATGATCTATCTTCGTGTTCCTAAAAGCTTGGAAATCGATACGGGAAATCTAAACGGTCAAATTCAAATGCTTAACGGCACGTAGTGTCAGGGCTGCGAAAACGCGAGCTTCGTTCGCCCGGGGTCTGGCCCTCTCAAAATTCGATAATATTTTTGAGTCTCGGAAATGTTACATTGGTAATGACTCGCAATAGGGGATTTGTGAAATATAATGATAAAGCACCCTTCTGGGGTGCTTTATCGATAATGAGAATAGTCCAACCTTATTTGCTTAAACAGAAGGGTTTTGAAAAGATAGCACCTTGGCTTTGAATACTTGAATAGAGGCAGCGGTTCGGTAAGAACTGCTGTTTCTATTTTGATGAAAGGATCGAATTATTTCTTCATATTCTTGTCACTTTTTTATACCGTTAGTTAACCAAGATGAAAACGTTTTATATAATTGTTTTGATTTCCCCATCCGGATAATCTTATCAAACATCTCCGGTGCTTGTTCCTCAATGGCTTTCACTTTATCCCGTATATTATTGGACGTTCCTGTAATATCTTGAAACTTTTCACATAAAAACTCATTTTTCCTTTGGATGATCCGATCTGTGGTTGGTGTTCGCGTAATTGGTGGTGGGGTATGCGGACTGTCAAATGTGAAACTTACAGTAGGGCCATTTATCGTGAATTCATCTAAAGGGTAGCCTGCATTCCATAAGCCGGTCACAAACGCGTCACGCATCACCACATTATGCAAAGTAATCGTTATATCCATAATTAATTCCGAAGGGTTTGCAAACTCACCTGGTTTAAAACCTGTTAGCCACCAGTGTTTTCCTTTTCTTGTAAAGAGCGTATGACCGTTCTTTTTTAATGTATAGGACATTTTTAAGAGATCGGTATTGCCTGCACAATCATAATAAGCGCCCCTAAATAAACCGAGAATATTTAGATCAGCTGCTTTTGTATAGACGCCTATCTCGGCCCCGGTGACTAAATCATACTGACCTTTCCAAAGACCAATCATCCATTTTTTTTCGAGATATTCAAAGTAAATAGGTTCACAATCTATTATCATGCCAAAAGGCGCTGCCAATTCATCATAGAGACGACAATAGCCAATATCTCTTTGCCACGGATCCATGGTTGAATAAAAAATGTCCTGTTTTTGATCATAGGAATAACCCGCAATTTCGATGGCATTATCCAATTCGTCATTACCTGTCCCCTCAGGTACGCTGCTGAATAGGTCATCGTTCCTCCTGGTAACCGTTTCGTCCAGGGACTTTTCTATCTGAACGGACATACAAATCGCCCTCCTTAGTACATTTTATTTGGGCGATGCATAATATGGTGCATAAATTCTTGATATTTGATGGATAAATGTTCAAGGAGGAGAACATCTTGCAAAGAGATGCCCATTATTATGCTATTTTAGCATTTTGTCGAGCATGTGGTTTTCAGAAAGGCAGTGCTCAGGTTGTTGCCTATGCCTCACAGTTTGTGGATGATGCTAAAATTAATCTTATGTATTTAAACAATTCCAATGATCTTATTGAGCATGACATTATTGAAAATAAGCCGGCATTATTTAATATGGCTACCTGCCATTCTTATTTTCGTATTAATACATTTAATTACGAGGCTATGGTCAACAATACTATTGCCTTTCATTTTGTGCCAGGTTGTCAAGGTGAGAACTTTACAAAAAAGCTGCGTTGTAAGGAAGAAGCTCCAATAATTCTGGATATTTTAAACGATGTATTTCTTGAGGATAACTTGATTACCTTAGGAATCATTTTGCATGCCTATGCAGATTCCTATACTCACCAAGGGTTTAGTGGGATGTTGAGTAAAGTCAATGATATTAACAATTGTGAAGCAAAAACTAATGTAAAGTTAGGATGGTTATACAAATTCCTTGATTTCCTGGCGCAATTTAGCCGCGAAAAATACGAGAAATTATTTGATGGTATTATGCCTGCTTACGGACATGGTCAAGCTATGGAATTTCCAGATATCCCTTACTTGGTGTGGTCGTATGAATATGATGAGAGTGACGAATTCAGTGGTTCTTATCGGAAGGTCGAGAAAGATAATCAAGAAATATTTATACGAGCTTTTCAGCGCATCAGAAAACATTTGGAGAATTACCTAATTAAACATAATCAATACTTTGACAGTCAGCTAAGGTTTGACAACTTTGATATTCTTTTGGATATGCTTGTCTCGGAGGAGTTTAGGGTAAATAAAAGGGAGAAGAATTGGATAAGACTTTTAATTGAACAGGGATTATTCGATAAGGATGACCGGGAGTTAATAATTTACGACGAAAATAAATGGTTGAAAGAAGCATTTATTAATTTTGACCGAAAAGTGTTTGATAATCGGACAGTGGAAGAAGTACAATTAGCTGATAACTTTTTGAATTCCAACTGGTATCGTTATTATCTCTCGGTTAAATGGTATAAGATAAAATTTTTCGAATACTGTGCCAAATATCAATTAAGCATTCCAAACTAACGTTGAACGAGGCACATTTTTTCGGTGAAAAGAGGACAGTAAAAATACCCCCGAACACTTCGCGATGCATGCAAAGTGTTCGAGGGTTATTCAGATAGTTTATCTATACAGCATGTTTCTGAGAACAAATAATATGGCTATGAGGAATTTTAGGGCTCATCTTTGCTTGTTGTTTAAGAATCGTATGAAGGAAATTCCATTGTACGTCGAGATAGGCGTTAGTCATTTCATTTTCACTCAAGCCTTTGGATTGAAGATAGTCACGAGAGGATGTCTCGAAATCTCGAATAAATAACAGGATATCTTCACCATGAGTTGACAGCATTTTTCACCCTCCATTCGAGAACTTGGCTAAGTCTCATCCTATTTTGTAATATATACTGGCTTATCCTTATTATAGAGAATCACCGTTGAAAATTCTGTTGGAATAGGGAGCTAATCACAGAATAAAAGAAGAAAGATTGGTGAACTAACGAGATCTTTTGGTTATTCTAGAATCTTGGATAGCAGCATGCGGACATTTAAGAACATGACCTTGTGTTGCAAGCAGGAATTTTCCATCCCCCCATTCATAGTTACGACGGACATGAGACAATTAGAACGTAGATGTTTATAAAAATGCCAATACAAAAAGAAAAAGGGCTTCGGCGGAATTAATACCGAAACCCTTGCTAACTGGTCGTTGAATGGTGGAGGTAAGCGGGATCGAACCGCTGGCCTCTAAAATGCGAATCTAGCGCTCTCCCAGCTGAGCTATACCCCCAACTAGCATTTATTATAGTCTAATGATCTTAAATTGCAAGTTTCTTGCAGAGATTATTTGAGGATTTCCGCGTCCGGAAACCCTCGCATGCGCAAGGCCTAGAAGATTAAACTACTAGACTTTACTTATTTATACATTAACGCAAAATGTGTCGAAAATCAATATGTAATTTATAGGAAAAAGCACCAAATAATTATCCTAGTTTTACCATTAAAATCAACGTAATATGTGAGTGACCAAATTATGTTAAGGAAAGAAAGGTGTAGCAAGGGAGGGAAGAACTTCTTAAACACCAGGAGGAAATCGCAAGGAAAAGGCGAATAAGATAGAACAGAACCGGAACGATTAACAGTTATGTGTTTTTGACCTCGATTAGGAGGAGACAACCTTGATCCAAGCTATTCTCTTTGACCTTGAGGGAACGCTGATAAATGTCGATATGACGGAGTTCATGCGCAACTATCTTGGAATCCTGGCCCCTCGCTTTGCGCATCTTCTTCCACCTGATAAGTTTTCCAAACAACTCTTAAGATCTTTGGAAACTGCGCAAAGTGACCCCAAACCTGGGCAGACCAATATACAGACGTTTTACGACGACTTTAGTAAAGCTACGGGGCATTCCTTACTCACACTGAGGCCAATTTTTGAGGAGTTTTATGAATCCGATTTCCCCGCGTTGCAATGTCTGGTTCAGGCCATTCCTCAAGGGGTTAAAGTGGTTGAGAATGCTATTCAACAGGGGTTTTTAACCGCTGTTGCTTCGAATCTGTTGCTGCCATTAAGTGCCATGCGGGAACATGTCCGCTGGACTGGACTTACGGCAGATCATTTTACGGTCATTCCTGCCGTGGACAATTTCCATTTTTTTAAACCCCAACTCGGATTTTTTAGAGAAGTTGCTGAAATCCTTGGCGTTAAACCTGATAGTTGCTTATTAGTCAGTGGGCAGACACGGGACATAATCTGTCGAGAACTGGGGATGAAGATGTTTTTCGTAGGATCAATAGGCTTAGAGGAGCAGACTGATTACGCAGGCAATCTCGACGATCTCTTCCGTTTGATTAGTCAAGGCAATTTATAGTGAATAAATCATCTCAACGATCTGTTATATAATGAAATACGATATTTCTTTACAACATAGCGACGAAAATTCTCGACACAATAGCAAGACTCCGAGTGATCGCAGAAACCGACCTCGAGTTTACCGACTAAATGGTGGTGCAGAATATATACATTAACGTATAAGTGATTCACCCGCTCGTTTACAATTAAATAGTGGCACGCGGCGAAATAGAAAAACACTAACATGACCATACTCATGATTAACCCCCTCCCTGGCAAAAACCAAGGAAGAAACACAATACATAACCCAAGGAATAAAAGAAAAAACATCTCGATCGCTTCCTGTAGTTTAGCGATTTTCCACTCATTATAACGACCAAGAAACTCATAGAATAGCTTAGACATACGTACTGAGGGAACCGGTAGATGCTGGTTCCCTTTGGTTTTGAGTACGGGCTGACAAAGTATTCCCACCCTTATCCATCCCTTCTTGCCGGAAGATAAAGAAAACCCGGCTAAGAAATGTTAACTAAAGTTCCATTATCGCAGCTTCATCCCGATCAAGTTTTTTCATACATGCTTTTAAGCGCGTTCGCAAGACGGAATCGCTTATGGCCTCCCGCATCTGACGCAAGAGATCTATGGTTCGCCTGAAAACGCTGATGATGTCACCCTCATCGAGATTGCATAAAGCTTGTACTTCAACGAACGTTTTGCCTAGACTCCAGGCGTAGGTAATCCCCGCTACGCGTGGATCGTATCTTATTGCGTCTTCGCCGCAAATGCTTTGGATGTACTCGCAGATTTCTTTGACCGGCGCGGTATCAAAAACCCCGGTACGCTGAAACATATCATTTTTCCTTGCTTCGAAGTCGATGCTGGACAGCAAGGCATTAAGTTGATCGTCGTCAATTTGGGTGAATACGTCCGAGTAAATTAGTTCGGTAACCAGAAGTTCCTGCACATAAATACGACTGGCACAAGTACCACGGGGCAGGAGTTCATTTTCCCGTAAATAGCCTATTTGACGAAGGTGAGTTTTCTTGTATTCAAATTCGCGGAAGAAGGCATTTTCCTCCGGAAGACCCTCTAAGGCTGTTTGAAGCTCTTTACGGCGTTGTTGGATTGTTAAGTAGGCCTTGCTATGCTTCTTGCAGTTATCTTGTCGTGCTGAGGGGCAACTCTTCGGAGACAGGGCTAACAGTCTATCCCATGCCCGGATTTTTCGAGCCATTTCTCGTCCGTAAACGCGGGTTTGTTTTCGGGGCCCTAAAGCTTTATATGTTTTCTTCAGCCGCACTAATTCCTTCCATTTGGGGTGATGCTTCAAGGGACAGATATACGTGCCAACTGCTTCGCAGAGGTGATGTTGCGCCCCTTCAAGTTGTTGCTGGATCTGGGCTAATTCGGTGTGCAGATGTTTGGAGCTTAAGTGGTAACTGTAAGCGGCAAAACTTTTTTGAAAGTAAGTTTCTATTTGCTCCTGCGAAAGAGTGGCTGTGAGATTAAGAACTGTATTGTAAGTAAGTCTAAATTGGCTGGTAAGTGGTTCGAGGCGATCTAACTGGAATTTAGGGGGCGGATTTTTTTCCATATAAGTTAAGTCCACGAGAGCAAAAGAAAACCCTTTTTCATCAATTCCTCTTCGCCCTGCGCGACCGGACATTTGGAAAAATTCATGGTTCGCAAGCGGACGGAAATTGCGTCCGTCATATTTACTGAGGGAGTCAAAACAAACGGCTTTGACGGGATAATTAATTCCCACACTAAAGGTTTCAGTGCAGTAGAGTACTTTGATTAAACGTTCTAGAAAGAGTTCTTCAACCACAACTTTTTGGGAGGGGAGCAAACCTGCATGATGATAGGCAATCCCTTTAGAACACAAACGCTTGAGCTCGCGAGTAGACGCTGACCAGTTGATTTCAGGACCGAAGAGCGAAAGGAACTTATTTTCAACCATACGGCGTTCCGGAGATCTTAAATAGCTGGCAATCGAGGATAATTCCATGGCTTTTAAAGTACACTGTTTTCGGCTGAAAACGAAAAAAAGTGCAGGAAGATGCTCACGTTGTATCGCACGAATGAGATCCAGGTGGGTTGTTGGGCCAAAGGGTTTTTCATCGTGAAGACGATCTTTGAGTTTCTGGCGATAATAATGCCATAATCGATCATAATCGACAAGACCAGTGTCTTTCGTGTAGTAGAAGTATTCTATAGGGACAACCCGCTTGGATTCTTCGATGAGGGCAACATCCTCATGCCGTATGGATTTGATCCAATCCACCAAATGCTCTGCATTAGCAATTGTGGCACTTAAACCCAGGATTTTCATTTTCGGGGGTGCCAGAATAATAGACTCTTCCCATACTGTTCCGCGTTCCTCGTCATTAAGCCAGTGAATTTCATCAAAGACAATATGCGAGACCTTGTTGAGATTAGGATCTTCCGTGATGACTTGATTGCGGAAGACTTCTGTCGTCATGATAAGAAGGGGAGCGGTTGGGTTAAGGACAACATCCCCAGTCATGATACCTACCGCCTCTTCCCCAAACTGTACCTTGAAGTCCCTGTATTTTTGATTGCTTAACGCTTTAATGGGTGCCGTGTAGATCACTCTTAATTGTTCGTTCATTGCTTTTTCAATCAAGTAATCAGCTACAAGAGTCTTACCGGTACCGGTAGGAGCAGCAACAATGACTGATTTTCCAGCATCAATGGCACCCAGTGCTTCTTCTTGAAAAGAGTCGAGGATAAAATGGTGATAGGTGCGCTTAGACATGTGAGTCAGCTCGTTTCTAATTTCATTTTACTAATATTAACAAAATGGCGGATAATGGTCAATTTTGAGTAGGGAATGGTCTGAATGACCGCCGGAATCCATATGATGAAACTAGAGACAAGGGCAAAGGCTAGGAGGGGATCAGCGGTGTCTTCGTTGCGATTAGAGATTGAGCAGGTGATGGGACTCAAGTTTCCAGAGAAAAACGGAGAATCAATAGTCCGGTTTGAGGAATCAATGGAAATTCCACGTGCGGCGGAAATGTTAATGAGGGGATTATATCGCGATCCCGAACGGGTACGCCAAGGATTTAAATTATTGCATCAAGAAACCGGATCGTTGATAGATATTCTCATGCCCCGGCGTTCCCGTTTACGTGAATGGGCGGATTCCCTGCCGGATCGTCCCAGAGACGCGGAATCCTTCTTAAAAGAAACATCAGACCAACTATTAATAAGAGAACAACGTTTAATTCAGACTGAACGAGACTTAGTGGATCAACTCAAAGAGTGCGGGTTAGAGGACGTTTTCCCTATCCCGCTATCTGCTTTTGGAATTTGTACTTATCGAGATCCCAGCGTTAAACTATTTCTCAAGCCCTTGGGGAGGTTTGCAGAAATCATCCAAATAAATCCGGAGTCCTTACGACAGGCTGTGCGTATTCATTTCTTATTTTTACTCCTCTTAATTGCCGGAGCTGACTTGGATGGGCAAGTATATTCCAGGGGAGGAGAAGATGAGCTGATTCATTGGCTAACGAGTGTATATACTGCCCGATATCTAAAAGGCCAATCGACAGAACTGCTTCAGTGTTATCAGGAATGGATTAAAGCCTGGGGAGGAAAACCACCGAATCAAAACTTGATTAACGAACGAACGTGTGAAAAGATACGAGCTGCCATGGTTTTCTGGCGGCGTCAGTTGAACATAAGTTGGGAAGAATGTTGGCACATTATTAATCAACTGGAAAGTACTGAAACTCTAATGTAATATTTCTTATCAAGCGCCATTTCTGATCTCTTGGCGGATGTTTTGCATAGTATAATGAAGAGACTTAGGTCTTCTGGTCAGATAGTATAAACTGACGTTTATATACTATTCATAATTCCAAGGAGGAATTAGAGTATGGTTGACATAGCATTGACTCAAGCACGCATACAACCGACCATCAACACCCCTTTTAGGGTAGCGGCATTATTTGTAACCATAGTATTGTCCGCAATTATCCTAATAAATGCAAGCTAATTGGACAAGTGTCCAATTAAATTTGATTATTTTTTTAGTTTGTTCGTTAACATTTGCCAGAAACGATTTGTTTCATAACCAAGACGCCAAATGGCAACGCCTTTTAGACTATAACTCTTGACAAATCCGAAGCGAATCTTTGCGGATAGTTCATTTTCATACCATACTGTATGTCTGACTCGTTCTTTCCAATAATAGAAGTAAGGTTCAACAGCGGAGTCAGACCAAAGGATGCGTGCGTTGGTTTGAGCGATCAATTCGGGAATATCCCGCATGGGAAGAATTCGAGTTGGTTCGCCGGACCAATCGTAACCATAGACAGGAACTCCCAATAGTATTTTTTCGCGAGGAATGTAGCGGAGGGCATAGTCGAGCACTTTGGTCATCCAAGGTAAACTTGCTATAGGACCGGGTGAACCGCCGGAGTAGTGCTCGTCATAGGTCATCAAAGTAATTGAATCGCAGAACCGCCCAATTCCAGCAAAGTCATAACCCGGAGCTGCCCACTCTGTATGTTTCGCAGGTATAGCGATGGTTAATAATAACCCTCGTTCATGTAAGGAGGCTCTTAGGGATTCCAGAAAAGTTAGAAATGGAATTCGATAAGAGGCTTCTACGCCTTCAAAATCCAAATGTACTCCTGCTGCATCAGGAGGAAGCAAATTTATCATATGGCGTATGCAATTCTGCTGAGAAGAGGCGGAAGATAAAACAGAACGCAAAGGCAGTGGATCAAAGATTTTCCCGTTAAAATTATGAAAGAGAATAAGTGGCGCAATGCTCCGCGTAGTGATCTCTTGAAGTGCGAGTCCATTAACTTGACCTTTGAATCGACCATCAGGCTGTAGCTGAAAGGCAAAATCAGCAATAGCATCAATGTGGGAACCCTGTCGGCGAAGGGAGTTTATTGAGCGCAAGTCTCCTTGGAAATCCTCAGATATATAACCGAGTATCCATAATCGTTTGTCTATAAGGCGTCGTGCTTTGGGTGTCCAATTTGAATTCAAACAGGTCTCCTCCTCATGTTGCAATACTCCTAGGATAAGATATGAGGAGGAAGAGTAGAAATTTCTTTTTCGTAGTGGTAAAATAAGTAAACGGAGGTACTTGGATGAAGAGGGGTTTTTGATCTGCATTCGGACGGCTCCAGAAACTTATTGAAATAAATACGCCCAAAAAGGATGACTATGCAGAAAGATTAGTTTGCTTCTGAATAGTTGCTCTGCTATACTGACCGTGTGCTTGTTAAGACATGTGTATTGTCGCGACTGCGTGCATGGCAAATTGCATTTGTGGAGATAATTATGGATTTTTTGGGTAAAGATAAAGCGACTTATGTCAAAGAGACTTTTAATTCTATTGCTGGACATTATGATTTTATGAATAGCTTAATGAGTCTTGGAATGGATAAAAGATGGCGGCGTTTTGCAGTAAAACGAGTCGGTGCAAAGCCTGGTATGCATATTCTTGATGTTTGCTGCGGGACAGGGCAGCTTTCTATGGAACTGAGCAAAGTCGTCGGTGCGGAAGGAAACGTAACTGGTTTAGACTTTTCGCAAAATATGCTTGAGGTGGCTAAACATTCATTGATCCACTCCTCAAATCCGGGTCATATCCGATTCGTCCAAGGGAATGCAATGGAGCTTCCTTTTCCGGATCTAACTTTTGATGGCGTAACGGTGGGCTGGGGATTACGTAATTTGCCGGATTTGCGTCAGGGATTACGAGAGATGGTACGCACAGTTAAGCCTGGGGGTAAGGTCGTATCCCTGGATATGGCTAAACCATCTCTTCCCGTGTTTAAACAAGCTTATTGGGTATATTTTGAAAAACTCGTTCCTTTAATGGGCAAAATATGGGCTAATAAAGCCAGTGCCTATCAATATTTACATGACTCCGCCCGTGAATTTCCGGCTCAGGACGAACTGGTCCGGATCTTTACAGAGTGTGGATTAATTAACTCACATTTCGATAATTTAGCCGGCGGTGTTGTTGCCATTGTGACTGGTACGAAACCTGTAACTTAACAAGGTGTGCGCTGTTAATTCAAGGGATGAAACTTGGGGCGCATTACATGCCGATTGGTGTGTTCCGCATAACATACAGTAGCGTTGGTGAAAAATTCACAACGCTACTATAATATTTATGATAAAATTATGTAAAGTTTAATGACAAGGATGTGAGCGCTTTGAATTTACATCTGGGAGTACGGGGTCAGGCACAAACTATTGTAACTTCCCAAGCTCAGAGTCGCAAACCGGGATTGCAGTAGTGGAAGGATTTTATACGTTATCTCAAATAACGACCTGGGAACAAGTGATTGATAAATCTCGCTTTATTGCGATTGCAGTTCCGCTAACGTCACTCGTACAAATAGAAAAAGCCATGCAGGAAATCCGTGAAGATTACCCCAACGCGCGACATTATGTCTATGCCTATCGATTGCGCGAGGGATTGATTGAGAAGGCTTCTGACGATGGTGAACCGCAAGGAACCGGCGGTCGCCCGATACTCGATCTTCTGCAACATCGGAATGTCTGGAATGTTCTATTGGTTGTAGTGAGGTATTTTGGGGGAGTGCTTCTTGGGACAGGGGGACTATCCAGAGCATATGGCGGAACTGCCCGGCAAGTAATAATTGAAACTGAACTGAAAAAATTAGCTCTTTATTGTATTATTGCATTGCGTGTACCATATGAATGGTTTGAGCCACTAAAGTATCAGTTCGATCAACATAATTGGATAATTAAAAAGGAAGAATTTACTGAGGTCGTCAAACTTCTTGTTAAGGTTCCCGAACAAGAAGTCGAGTTATTCAAAAAATGGATTGATGATTTTACTCGGAAACAAGTGCATTATGAGCATCTGAGTGTTGTTTGGGATTGATTTACTGTCCGGTTAATGACTTCCCGAATCTTTTCACTGATAACCAGGATTACATGTTTTGGGGGTACACGCATGATACGCATTGGACATAACCCGAATACTAATATGTTACCGATGTTTCATTTTTTACCGAAAGAACATCCTTTACTGGAATCGATCACTGCGGAACCTACGGGACATAATGCCATGTTGTCTGATAGACGCATTGATATGGCTCCGATTAGCGCATTTTCCTATGGAGAACATTGGCAAGATTATACGATGTTGCCAAACCTTTCTGTTTCCGCCAAAGGACGGGTAGGCTCGATCCTCTTGTTCTCTAAAGTTGCTCTGAAGGATTTAGATGGCTTGACCGTTGCTCTGACAAATACATCTGCAACTTCTGTGAATCTGACAAAGATTTTGCTCCATCATTACTTCGGAGTAGTTCCACGTTACCTGACCATGCCATCTGATCTTCAAGGGATGTTGGCCAGGGCAGACGCAGCGCTTCTGATCGCGGATGCGGCCATTCAAGCAGCGCTTCTTCATCCGGATTGCCATATCTATGATCTGGGCGAAGAATGGCTTTATCATACCGGCTGCTCCATGACTTATGCTGTTTGGGCTTTCCCAAAAAGGCTGATTTTTGAGCGGGAAAGAGAATTAAAGGCGGTATATCATTTGCTTCTAAACGCTAAAGCGAAGGCATTGTGCAACATGGAGGATATTGTAAAGACTAGCCAGACCATGCTTGGGGGATCGCTGCAATATTGGAGGAATTATTTTGCCCGGTTTAGTTATGGATTAGATCAAACGATTGTCACAGGACTAAAAAAATACTTGGATTTGTGTTTTGAGCTGAAGTTGTTGTCAAGTCGTCCTTTGTTACAGTTTTGGCCGGAGGAGTAAAATATGGGATGTAAAAGATATTCCCCACCCAAAAGGGGCGGGGAATAATCGGAGGTTTTCATATAATCAGTCCCACTTTATAACCTTCATGTACAGCATCCATAATGTTGCCAGGTTTGAGGCAATCGCCTACGGCATGCAATTCCGGTACAAATTCCTTTAATTCGTCCTCCAAGCTATTTTGGGCTGTCTGACCCACGGCAATGACAATAGAACTTGCCTCGATAAATTCCTCAGTACCATTCCTTTCGATTAGTAATCCATTAGCTTTAATTTCTTTTGCCAAGGTGTTCGTTAACAGTCGGACCTTATAATCTTCCAGTTTAAACATTAAAGGCACTTTTATGCCAAAGAATACCCCTTCAGCGACACTTGGCAATGCTTCGACAACCGTAACAGAAACGCCCTTTTCGCCTAATAATTCAGCTAATTCTACTCCAACCTGTCCGCCACCGATAATAACTACTTTTCCACTTAGGGTGATGTTATTTTTCAAGATATCATTAGCCAAAAAGACATTGTTTTGGGTAATCCCCTTAATAGGCGGTAGGATACCCTTGCCTCCAATTGCCAAGACCACTGCGTCCGGATTAAACTCTTTAATCAGCTCTTTGTTGGCCTCTTTACCCAGTTCGACGTCAATTTTCAATTGGCTGACAGTGTGCCGAAAATAATTTGTTATTTTTTTAAGTTCAGCTTTGCGTGGAGGAAGTTCAGCAAGTAAGACTGTTCCGCCCAGTTGCTGTGCTTTTTCCCAAATTGTAACTTTATGCCCTCTGCGTGCTGCGATAATAGCTGTTTCTAATCCCCCGGGTCCTCCGCCGATTACCAGGACTTTCTTTGCCCGTTCCGCAGGGACGGGCTGCATGGAGTGATCTCCCTCTCTTCCCGTGACAGGGTTCATGATACAGGTAATGGGTAAGTCACGCGTGAGATAGCCCAGACAACCTTGACAACAGGATACACACGGACGGATATCACGATTTTTTCCTGCGCTGACCTTATTTACCCAATCGGGATCGGTAATCAACGGGCGACCGATGGTGATCATATCCGCCCGATTTTCCAGGAGAACATTTTCGGCAAACTCAGGTGTACGAATCATGTTCCCTGCCATAACGGGTATAGTTGTGCCGATTTTAATATTTTCAGCGAGGTGAACTATGCAACCTTCCGGAGTACCGATCGGAGCCTCGGCAGATATAAAATCCCGTTCAGTCAGCACAGCGCCAAAGCCTGTAGATACGCTGATGGCTTCGATGCCGGCTGATTGTAAACGTCGTGCTATTTCACGTATTTCCAGTAATGTATTGCCGCCTACCGGTTCCTCGCCATTCATCCTGCATATCAAGGGGACATTGCCCATTTCCTTTTTCATCCTTTGGATAATTTCCAAGGTGAATCTTAACCTGTTTTCCAGGCTTCCCCCATATTTGTCGGTACGTTTATTAGCCCAGGGTGATAGAAACTCACCGCAAAGATACATATGTGCACAATGCAAACCGACAATTTCGAATCCAGCCTCTATAGCCCTTCGTGCAGCTTGACCGAACTTTTCTACAATATCCTCAATTTCTTCAATCCGCAGTTCTCGAGGCACAACATATCCGGGAAAAGGATGCCCAATAATCGAGGGCCCTACAGGGATTATCCCTCGTGTAACCTCCATACAGCCATTCTCAGGCGATACACGACCCGCCCTCCTGCCTGCATGAGAAATTTGGATTGCCGCACGGGCACCATGCTTTTTAATGACAGTACTCAATTTCGTGAGCATAGGAATGTATTTATCGTCATCAATGCTGACGGGGTTTTTTGTGTTGTTGCCAATGGGAAAATCAACGATCCCATCCTCAACGCAAATCATGCCTACTCCTCCACGGGCACGGGCCTCGTAGTAATCAAGCATTTGTTGTGTTACATAACCATCCTTGGCATAATTGTTCGTTATCGATGGCATTACTACCCTATTTCGAACTTCCAGATTTCCGATTTTGATTGGTGTAAGTAATTTCATTTTGAAATGCTCCTCTTCTGCTGTATTTGGATTTAGCACTGGAAATAGCTACAAACCCAATAATACCAGTACTTTGGAGATTTTCTTCGACTAGTATTATACCAGATTTGGCAAGTAATAAAATACCGTTTTCTCTCGAATCGAAAAGTATTATCCAGATTTCGTTTTCACACCATTATACCATGTTTGGCAGGGTTTTTGTTTAATACTTCATTTTCTCTAACTTATAGGGGTGTTATTCCGTGCCGGACAAACGGTGGGGTAAGCAATTATAACAAAAGTGGTGCTTTACCATTAAAGATGTTACAATAGGCAAAGGAGAAGATAGTTGCTAAGCCCGCCTATAATGCACGTTTTGGCGTCTATCGGTAAAGATGTTAGGGAAGGGGCATGGCACGATATGGGATGCTGGGTGTACCTTGCCAGATGTGGCAACAATACACTTTATACGGGTGCAACGACGGACCTCTTAAGGAGGGTGCGAGAACATAACAGCAGGTCTTCAAAAGGGAACGGGGCAAAGTATACAGCCTCGCATCTTCCAGTTTCTTTGGCACAAGCATGGGAGGTAGGCACTTGGAGTGATGCCCTTAGGTTAGAACATGCAATAAAAAGATGCCTGCGACCGGAAAAGGAACAATTGATTAAGAAACCGAAACTGATTTATCGACTTGCCGAGCGACGTAATTTGACCTTCTTCATAACAGAGACTTCTCAGAATTTACTGAAACAGGCGGATTATCATCCGTGACACAACGAATAGATTGTAAATAATTATGCAAGTTTAAGAGCATGGAGGAAAACGAATTGTACGAAAGCACACGGGGTAATCTTTCCGGACAGAGTGCATCGCAGGCGATTACATTAGGCATGGTACCAAGCGGGGGGCTCTTTGTTCCTTCAACCTTTCCCGCCTTGAATTGGCAGGACCTGCAGGGGTTAACGTATCGTGACGTCGCCCAACATGTCATGTCCCCATATTTACCTGAGTTCTCACAGGACGTCCTCTCCGATATTGTAAACGTCTATGCAGATGGAACATTTGACGGGCTTAATCCCGCACCTCTGATTTCTGTAGGAAATTTTGGAGTACTGGAGCTTTGGCACGGGCCTACGGCAGCGTTTAAAGATATGGCATTGCAAGTGTTACCAGAATTATTGAAAGTCAGCCTTGATTGTTTGGCTCTGGATACAGACGTCTTAATTCTCGTGGCAACATCCGGGGATACAGGAAAGGCTGCGTTGGAAGGGTTTAAGAATAGAGAAGGTACGCATATTGTTGTCTTTTACCCGGAGGGTGGCGTCAGCGCCGTTCAAGAACGTCAGATGACAACTACTGAAGGGATGAATACCCACATAATTGCCGTTAAGGGAAACTTTGACCAATGTCAAGCCGCAGTAAAACGTATTTTTGCAATGGACACTTTGAAGGCGCAGTTACAAGAAAAACATTTGATCTTTTCCTCGGCCAATTCCATCAATTTAGGAAGGCTTATACCTCAAATCGTTTATTATTATTGGGCCTACTTGCAAGCGGTGGAGCAGGGGAAAGTTTCTCCCGGAAGCAATATGAATGTGGCGGTTCCTACCGGGAATTTCGGTAATTTACTGGCAGCGTATTATGCTAAACGCATGGGGCTTCCTATTGACCAAATTATATGTGCTTCGAATAAAAATAATGTTTTGGCAGATTTTTTTGCAACCGGGGTATATCAAAGTCGGCGAGCGTTTTTTAAAACAAGCTCACCATCTATGGATATTTTGGTATCGAGTAATTTTGAGCGTTTTCTATATGAGATGAGTGAGCGAGATGTGCAAAAGATTCGGACTTGGTATGATTCGAGTAACCAGGGGACGTTTACAGTCGATCCAGTCACTTTAAAACTTTGTCAAGAAACAGTCTTTGCCGGGTGGGCGAATGAAGAGGAAACTCAAGAGACAATATCCCGAAGTTATAAAGCCTATCAGTATGTTTTTGACCCTCACACGGCAGTTGCCATGACAGTCTATGAAAACTATCTTGCCGCGACAAACGATCAAACTTTCACTGTTATCGCCTCAACGGCAAGTCCCTTTAAATTCTCTTCGGATGTTTTAAAAGCTTTAGAAGGGGAGGAACAGGCGAGTTTGAGGGATGAATGGGTTGCCCTTGAGGATCTAAGTAAATTGACTGGGTGGAAAATACCGTTGGGGTTACAAGGGTTAGATGAAAAACCCGCTAAAACGGTTGAGGTGTGTGTACCGGAAGGGATTACCGGGGTGCTGCAAAGAATGTTTACGTGAGGTGAGGAAGTATCTTAGCACGTTCTGAGGGAAGTGTATTAGCATCCTACGGCGATAAGTGTTCGTCATGGGCCAGCGCCTTCGGCGATAGTCTCCACCGGAGACTATCGTGATCGACACGTTCCATCGCTATTCGCTTGACGCTAAAGCTAAAACGCAAACCTCTGGGCTTTCTGCATGTAAACCATATATTCAATTTTAACATGATTTTTACATCCGTCAAAACTCAGATATCTTGGTACTTCGTGGAATAAACAGTTACGGAGTGGTGGACAAACCTGTCACGTTGAAGGTATAAATTAAGGAGAGAGGATTTATCCTCTCTCCTTAATTTATTGTTCAGCTGAAAGCGCTTTGGGATAGGAACCCAACAGTTTCACAGAGATGTTAGCTTCTTTAAGGGCCCATAAAACATCTTGAATGGGAGGAGCGAAGACATAACCGTCCACATCCACAAAGAAAATGTATTCGCCCAGTTTTCTTTTCGAGGGACGTGATTCAATCCGGCTTAAATTGATCTGGCGTTTGCTAAATTCGCCCAGAATACGGTATAGAGAACCCGGTGTATTTTCTGCGACAATTAGAAAAGATGTTTTATTTTCGCCATCCGACATATCCGCAAGGGCATGGCCGACAAGTACAAAACGTGTGGCATTCAGAACGATATCTTGAATACCTTCTTGAAGAATATGAAGATTATAGATGCAAGCGGCCCGACGGGGGCCGATAGCGGCGCAGTTTCCTTGGCTGGAGGATATCTTACGGGCAGCCTCAGAGTTGCTCAGACAAGGTATTTGTTGAGCATGAGGGAGGTGTTTTTCGAGGAAATCCCGGCATTGCCCCAGGGACTGCTCGTGAGAATAAACTTTTTCTATCTGTTGAAGCGGCATGGGTTGAAGCGTCAAAAGACATTGCTCGATCGGATAGATGAATTCATGGGTGATAAATAGATGTTCAGTTTGTCCAAGTGTATCCATAGTCGCGCCAACTTGTCCTTCTGTGGAATTTTCCAAAGGGACAAAGGCCCAGTTTATTTCGTTATTTTCACAGGCCAATAGTAAGCGTGGTATTGTTGGGAATGAAATAAGCTCAGGCAGTGTTTCGCTAAATTCAGAATGAGCGGCTATAAATAAATGGATTGCCTCTTCGGTAAAACTCCCTTTTGGTCCAAAATAGCCTATCTTATTCATACTTCAATCTCCTTCTTTGAAACGGAAAAGGTCTGCCCCATCCGCTTAAAGAGACGATTCAGAACCTTGTTGCACACCCTTATGGTATTCATCTTCATTGTTCGATGTTATTTTTACTATCATAATACAGATAGATATTTATGACAAGTGTGTTAAAGTTGGGTGATGTTAACACACTTGCGAAGGAGGCTAAAATCGAGTAAAATGGAAAATGGAAGGCTGGGGAACCTTCCGGGGGGATTAGTGGATCAAGCGGAAGAAACAGGCAGTGGAACGTACGCTGCCTGTTTCGCTTTTGGAAAACAAAGTTCCTGGGAAATGGTAATTTGCGTTTCGTCTGTATATAATAAGTGAAACTATATTTCTGGAGGGAAAATTATGGAACAACGAAGCCTGAAGTCTAGAACAGAAATGCCGGAGGCGACCAAGTGGCATTTGGAGGACATTTTTTCCGATAATGATCAATGGGAGAAAGAGTTCGCCCACGTTGAAAAACTTTTAGACGAAGGGAAAAAATTTGAGGGGCATTTAGCAGATGCTCCGGCAACTTTAATCACGTGTTTTGAGTGGCTGGATGATTTGAGTTTACAAATTGAAGAAGTATATGCTTATGCTCGAATGCGACGGGATGAGGATAACCGCAATGCCTACTATCAAGCCTTGACAGATCGTGCAGGCACCCTGGCTGTGAAGGTGAGCAGCGCAGTGTCCTTTGTGGTCCCGGAATTGTTAGCTCTGCCTGAAGGGCGGTTGGAGGAATTCCGCGCAACGTCCGAAAAAATGGAACTATATAACCGCGCGCTAGAAGAAATCCTGCGTAAAAAAGGGCATATTCTCAGTTCAGTCGAGGAAAGATTATTAGCAGAAGCCGGAGAATTGGCGGAGGCCCCTGGGGCAATTTTTTCTATGGCCAATAACGCAGACTTGAAATTTCCGAATATTGTTGATGAAACGGACCAATCAATCGAACTGACCAAGGGAAATTTTATTAAGTTCATGGAAAGCCATGAACAGGGTGTACGAAAAGCGGCCTTTGAGACGCTTTATCATACGTATGAGAAGCAAAAGAATACGTGGGCGGCAACCTTGAATGCCAGTATAAAATCCGACGTTTTTTTCGCCAAAGCCCGGAACTATCCTTCGGCGATTGAGGCTTCCTTAGATGATGATCGTGTTCCCTTAAAGGTGTATGATTCCCTAATCGATACGGTTCACGAATTTCTGCCCCAGATGCATCGCTATGTCCGACTGCGTAAAAAAGCTTTGAAACTTGATGAGTTGCATATGTTTGATATCTATGTTCCAATTGTTCCCGAAACGACAATGGTGATAACTTATGAAGAAGCCAAAGACATGATAATTGAGGGACTGAAGCCGTTAGGACAAGACTACCTTCAAATTCTTGAAGGAGGATTCCGGAAAAAATGGATTGATGTATATGAAAATGAAGGAAAGACCAGCGGCGCTTATTCCTGGGGAACTTATCGCTCCCATCCCTATGTCTTACTCAATCATCAAGACACGCTGGATTCTATGTTTACCCTTGCCCATGAAATGGGACATTCCTTGCATACCTTTTTTTCCAATCGTGAACAACCCCATCTCTATGCGGGCTATAAAATTTTTGTGGCGGAAGTTGCTTCTACTTTAAATGAAGCGTTGGTTATGGAGCATCTCTTAGAAACTACAAAAGACCCTAAAACCCTCGCTTATTTGATTAATCATTATCTGGAGCAGTTCCGAGGTACTGTTTTCCGGCAAACCATGTTTGCTGAATTTGAGAAGAAGATTCACTCGGTTATCGAAGTAGGTGGCGCTTTAACTGCCGACGCCCTATCTGAAATTTATCGTAATCTAAATGCCGTCTATTATGGCTCAGAGGTGATCCTGGATCCGGAAATTGCTTTAGAATGGGCGCGTATTCCACATTTTTACAATGCGTTTTATGTTTATAAATATGCAACCGGATTCTCTGCGGCGATGGCCTTTGCTCGGGCAATTTTAGATGAAGGGGAGCCGGCTGTGGCGAGATATTTGGCATTCTTAAGCGGTGGTAATTCGGATTATCCGATTGAATTGTTACGTAAAGCCGGTGTTGATATGGAGACTCCTATTCCTGTACGAAATGCCCTCCAGGTCTTTACGGGACTTGTAGAACGTTTGGAGACATTACTGGCGTAAGCTAGGGTTTGACTAAGGCTTGGAAACGAGGATCTTTACGGACGGATGCAAAATCCTTTTCGTCACGGGCAACTTCCTTGACATCAGGGTCAAGGTTGATCGCCGGTTGAAGATATTCCAGGACTTTGTCAACATTCCCAAGACGTCCGTATATGCTTGCGATGCCGTAATAACTCCATGTATCACGATCATCGAGTTGTAAAGCCTTTTGATATGCGGCAATGGCCGGGTCCCAGCGTCCGGCCAGTTCATTGGCTAAGCCTTGGTTGAAATGGCCATAGACAAACGTAGGATTCAGACCAAGGGCTTGCTGTATTAGGGCAAGTCCTTGGTCGTAGTATCCCTGAAAGGCTAAGGTCGCTCCCTTGGCGTTTAGTGCTTCATAACAATGAGCGTCAATTGCCAACGCTTGATTGAAGAGGGCAAGTGCCTCTGGAAATTGGCGTTGATAATAGAGTTTGAGCCCTTGGTTATACAAAGCCAGTACTCTTGAATCAGAGACATGGAGTAGGGGAACACTGTTGGATTCGCCAGAGACAGCCGATGGCTCAACGGGTGATGGAGAAGAAGTCATTGGAATGTTGGTTGGCGTTGCTTTGTACTTTGGAAAGTAATAAAAAACGATTATCAAAGTGATAATCAGGGGGATACCTGCCAATAAAATGTGCGATAATCTTAAATGTTTCAACATAAACCCTCCTTTGCGCTGTCCATGGATGGACGAGTGTCCCTGCAGCCTATTATAGCATTTCATAAATGAATTCATAAGACTAAAGCCTATTTTAACCCCTTTACATTTTGGAAGAGTTTTGGCGAAAGTTGCCTGCCGAACGACTCAAACTATTGCTTTCCGGACAAGCTAATTTTGGAGCTTATTCAGAAAGGATGAATTCAAGAATGCGTTGGCTATGGCGTTTATTAGCTTTTTTAGTCCTCCTGGCGTGCTTACGTACCTTTGTCGTTCCACAACCGAAGGCTTTCATTGCCTGGCCGGAAGAAAACAACTGGGCACTAAAAATACGGGGGGAAATTAAACAATTGCAGGAACTTACGCAAGATCTCCCTGCCAGTATTGAAGTAGAAGTGCGTCGTCTTTGGAACGATTTTCAATCCAGTGGGGAGGGAAAAGAAGTTTGAGCATAGGCTTTAAAGGCAATGTATTTTCTTAAGTTATGATTGCGAAAAGCGAAAAGTGTGGTATATTATAAATATAATTGAAGCTTTATTAAGGTACAAACGAAGGTTAAAGGAGTGAAGAATTATGGTCAATATCACAGAGATTGCTGCAAAAAAAGTTAAAGAAGTACTTAAGGTTAATAATAAAGAAAATGCGTTTCTTCGCCTCTATCTTGCAGGCATTGGCTGAAGCGGCCCGAGTTTCGGTATGACTCTGGAAGAGTCAAAGACAGATGACGATATTCTTGATCAAGAGTATGGCGTATCAATGATTGCTGACAAAAAACTTACCGCTCAATTAGAGGGAGCGATTATTGACTATGTTGACTCCGTAAACGGCGGAGGATTTGAAATACGTACGGCGAATTCCGGCGGTGGCTGTGGTGATAGCTGCAGTGGATGCTAAGACGGTAGATCAGTAAAAAGAGAGCTCGTGGAGCTCTCTTCATTCGTCTATAAAGGGAGGAAAAATGATGGCATTACCACGGGAAGAGTCTAACCGGGCGATTATTACCGTCTTGGGTCATGATCAAATCGGTATTATCGCTTGGGTCTCCGGGCGACTTGCCGAAAATAGTGTAAATATATTGGATATCAGCCAAACGATCCTCAATGATTTTTTTACAATGATTATGGTCGTTGATTTAAATCCGGCAAATATAGAGTTGATCGCCCTGTCAAGTATGCTGGAAGCTGAGGGGAGGAACAAAGGACTACAGGTGAAGGTCCAACACGAAGATATTTTTGCTTTTATGCACCGTATTTAGGCATATGAGGAAAATAACAAGTCAAAGATGCCGTGGATATTTTGCGTCAGACAAGGAGGTATGTTTACCTCATAGCGGGGCTATTAGGTGAACATGCTGACGCAGTATGACACAAAATAGAC
>JQID01000059.1 GCA_000770645.1 Desulfosporosinus sp. Tol-M | reverse complement strand
GAAAAGCATAATCCGTTATTTATTTGAACTAGTTGAAATCATTCTGATTGCTTTTGCCCTTTCCTGGGTATTGCGCACCTATGTTATTGAAGCTCGCAAAATCCCTACCGGTTCAATGCTGCCGACGATTCAACTGGAAGACCGGGTCATTGTAGATAAGTTTTTCTTCAAACACTTTGACCACATTGATCATGGAGATATCATAGTCTTTCATCCGCCGCCGAGTGCTCACGCAACTGAGGACTTTATTAAAAGAGTAGTTGGTTTGGCCGGAGATAAAGTAGAAATACGCGATCACACTACTTATGTAAACAATCAACCCCTTTATGAACCTTATGTCTTGGAAAAATCAATAAATAATTTCGGGCCGCTCGTTGTTCCGGCTGATACAGTATTCGTTATGGGGGATAATCGTAACAATAGTGCTGATTCAAGGGAGTGGGGCATTTTGTCTGCCCAAAATATAACCGGCCGAACTCTATTTCGCTATTGGCCTTTGGATCAAATAGGTGCCCTTGCCCGTTAGGCGGGGGCTTTTTTCTTTTTTTTAAGCATATGCTCTATAGGGAGGGCATTTAATCCAATTTCTTTAATTGCTTAAGTTGCTTAATTGGGAGGATGGTGCTTGTGGAAGATCATAAACTAAGGGTCGTTCTTTTATTTGGCGGTCGTTCAGGAGAACATGAAGTTTCTTTAAATTCAGCCCAGTCGATCTTCAAAGCGATTGACCGAACTCGCTATCAGGTAGAAACGATCGGGATTAATAAACAAGGCCAATGGTTTTGGGGCCTTCTTCCTGAAGCTCTGATAAAAGAAGGTTTTCCCCCGGCTGACCGGACACACCAGGTTACGCTGGTCATTGATCCAACAAACCCGCATTTTAGAGCCTTAGACGGCCAAACGCTGCCAAACCAAGGACAAATTGACCTTATTTTCCCGGTACTCCATGGTCCGTATGGGGAAGATGGAACCCTCCAGGGATTACTGGAGATGGCAAATGTACCTTATGTAGGTTCCGGGGTTTTAGGGTCCTCTCTTGGGATGGACAAAGATCGGATGAAGGCCGTCTTCCGTGAGAAAGATCTACCCCAAGCCCGCTATCTGACCTTACTACGTTCAGACTTACTTCGTGGACGGGAAACCTGCCTTAATGAAATTGAAGCAAAGATAGGTTACCCTTGTTTTATTAAGCCTGCCAATCTAGGGTCCAGTGTGGGGATATCCAAAGCGCACAGCCGTAAAGAGTTATTGGATGCTTTGAATGTTGCTGCCATATTTGACCGTAAAATTGTTGTCGAAGAAAATATTAACGGCCAAGAAATTGAAGTCGCCGTTCTGGGAAATGATTCTCCCCAAGCCTCAATTCCTGGAGAAGTTAAACCGGCACAAGAATTTTATACTTACGATGCAAAGTATTCTGATATTGGCTCCAGCGTAATAATTCCAGCGCCTCTCGATGAAGCCTTAATCGCACGTCTTCAGGAAATGGCAATTGAAGCTTTCCGTGCCGTAGAGGCTAGCGGGCTGAGTCGGGTCGATTTCTTTGTAACTCCCCAAAACGAAATTTTCCTTAATGAAATAAATACCTTGCCGGGATTTACAGAAATTTCAATGTACCCTAAGCTTTGGGAGGCGTCAGGAATTCCGTATTCTGAATTAATCGACCGTTTAATTTCCTTTGGGTTGGAACGTTTTTTGGATAAACAAAACAGTAAAATTTCTCAAGATTAGACAAAATAGACTTGCATCCTGACTGACTTTTTTCTTGAATGTGCCTTAATTTGCAGGGCGAACAAAAAGAGGAGCATTGATGGCAACATCCATCTGCTCCCCTTTTTTATCTAAAAACATTTGCCTGCGCATACAATGAAGCATCAAGGTAATTGCTCTTTCTGTTCAACCGTCATATTAAATTTTACTTTCATACCCCCACTCTCCTTCCCTCACTCAAACACGATTGTTAATACGGCCGTTGCTAAGATTCTAATGGGGAATTATCAATTAGAGCATTAACCTAACATTCTTAGGTATTTCTAGGATTATTGGTTATTTTATTTTTACTGAAGATTACGAAAAACTCCAATAACTTTCCCTAAAATCGAGACATCCTGGGAATATATCGGTTCCATCGATGAGTTCTCCGGCTGAAGTCGAATAAGAGTTCTTTCTTTAAAAAAGCGCTTGACCGTAGCTTCATCTTCAATTAAAGCGACAACGATTTCACCGTTTCGGGCTACATTCTGTTGACGGACAACAATAAAATCTCCATCGAAAATTCCAGCATCAATCATACTTTCCCCCTGAACTTTAAGCATGAAAACGTTATCCTGGCGAACAAGATCGGCAGGAAGGGGAAAGGTTCCTTCAATGTTTTCCACGGCTAGAATAGGCTGCCCGGCAGCGACACGGCCGACAACGGGTATATGAACGACTTTTTTGCCCTCGAGTACGTCACTCGAACTATCCAAAATCTCGATCGCCCGAGGTTTTGTGGGATCACGCCGAATATATCCTTTGTCCTCTAACGTCTGCAGATGGCCATGTACTGTAGAGCTGGACAGCAACCCGACAGCTTCGCCAATTTCCCGTACGGCCGGCGGATATCCTTTTTTTCGTATTTCTTGTTTTATGAATTCTAGAATTTTCGTTTGCCGCAGTGATAAATCCGGGTACATAATCTCACACCCCCATCTTTTAACAAATATTTTATCATTTATCGAAATAAAATACAAACAAATGTTCGTAGAATTAGAAAGAAATATTTTAATTAGGGAGAGGGGACCATGAAAATTCCATCGAAGCTAAAACGAATACTTGCTCAGTTGGGGTTACTCATTATTGCAGCCCTAATAGCATGGCAGGAACTTCACCGTCCTCCCACTATTCCGTCGGATGTCTATCCATATTTAACTTCTCTGTCACCGGCTTTAGTGAAGCAGTGTATTAATGAAAATCGAACGTCTCCAACAATTGTCTTAGAGGAATTATTAGCTATACGCTCGACACTCCCTGAAGGAGAAGGACTACCGCTAATAGATCAGCTTAAAGGCTCTGTTCCTTTTTCGGATTTAGACTGGGGAGCAATCCCGCAAAAAAATCAAAAGATTGTTCAAAGGCATTGGGAAATTCTCAGAAAATATACTTATTACCAGCCCGGCAAGTATAGATTTCCCGTTATTGGAAAAACGTGGTTTGAAGATAGTTTCGGTGCGGATCGTGAAGGGGGTAAACGCAGACATGAGGGGACCGACCTTTTTAGCAAAGAAGGAACTCCCATTGTCAGTATTTGTAGAGGGAGAGTTGAACAATTAGGGTGGAACCGCTTGGGTGGAGAACGTGTCGGGATACGCGGGGATGATGGGAACTACTATTATTACGCTCACCTCCAATATATTTCTCCGGCGCTTGTAAAAGGGCAACAAGTTCAAGCAGGGGATCCCTTGGGCACCATGGGCCATACAGGAGATGCTTTAACGACGCCGGATCATCTTCATTTTGGCATTGAACTGCCAAACGGGCAATGGATCAATCCCTATCCCTTTTTGGCGGTATGGCAGTATTGGGGTGAGCATAGAGATGCTTAGTCTGATGATCTCCTGAGTTGATAAAACTTGCCCAAAGTCTTTAAATTCGTTATAATTACTTGATTTATGTTGATTGATTATTTGATTATGTTAACTATATTGATTATGTTGATATACTTTAAATTTCAGTATTTATTTATCATGTATTTATACGTATATTAAAGAAGGGTGAATTAGTGAAACATCTTGCGCATCGTTTTTTTCGCTCCAAATTACCTATACTAATTCTAATAATGACTGTTGGGATTTTTTCATATATCGGATTTCACTATCTGAATCCGACTAGAGCTAAGGAGCTTATTACTGGGGTGGCGGAAACTAAACCTGACTCCCTCACTTCCAATATCCCCCCATCAGTTAAGGAACTCTCAACGCAAGATGAAAGTTACATACTTATTGATCCTCAAACGACTAAAATTCTAAAATCAAACAATGCCGACAGACAGCGTGCGCCTGCCAGTACGACAAAACTCCTCACCGGGCTGATCGCGCTGAAGACCCTGCAAGAAACAGATATCGTACGTGTTGGCCCTGAAGTGAATATTGAAGGGTCACAGCTCGGTCTCAGTCCTGGGGCTGAAATATCGGTCCAAGACCTCTTAACGGCCCTCTATGTGCACAGCTCCAATGATGCCGCTGCAGCCCTGGCCGTAAAAATCAGTGGTTCAATCCCGGCCTTTGCGGAAGAAATGAACAAATATGCAGCCTCTCTAGGCTGTCAGCATAGCCACTTTATGAACCCTCATGGAATGCCCGACCCTGAACATTATACTACCGCTAATGACCTCGCTAAAATTTCAAGTGTATTTCTCAAAAATGAAAGTCTTATGAAATATGTCAAAAAACCTCGCGCCCAAATTCAATGGAAAGATGCCCGGGGTGTGCTTCATAAAGCCGAGTTTGAGAATACGAATCGTCTTTTGGGGAACTATCCCGGAGACGAAGGTCTGAAAACCGGTACTACTACGGAGGCTGCGCAGTGCCTTGTATCCTTTGTCACAAGACCGGACGGAGATTTATTACTCGTCTTATTGGGGAGTAAGAATCGCTACGACGACACCATCAAGTTATTGGATGAAGGATGGGCAGCTCAGCGCTCAGAGGCGGCACTTCGAGAGTTGGCGAAAGACCCTCAATCGCTAATTTTGAGTCCGGGAATATTTTAATATTATCAAGGCAAATGAATAATCTAATCCATCAAAAAATCCGGAGGATAAGACCTTGAGTAAGTTTAGTAATGAATGTGTTTTAGAAGATCGGCCATGTACTGAATGCGGCGAATGTGATCTTTGTGATCTGGATCCTGGTAAACTATGTGATAATTGCTGTCAATGTCTTGAATTTCCAGATGGGGATTTTGCAAAAATTATGATCGACGATATACTGTTGAATACGGATATGCCAACAACTTCCCGCCAGAAAGGGAAGGGTAACCAGTGAAGATAAAATCAGAATCAGAGATATTGAAACGTTTAATCGAAGTGGCCAAAATCCTCAATCTTTATTTCTCTATGGAAAGTTTCGATCGGCGGGTTAATTCTATTGATTCCTGCAATGATGGTGTTTATGGTTTGGGCAAATTCCACGATAAAGGTGTTTAGTCTTGATTTAGTTAAACTCGGGTCATAGGTCAGTTTACTGTTTAAAAAATTATTTAGATGGAATTCCTTGCTCAAAAAGTATTCATCAAATTTTTCTTCAATTATGGCAGGCCCAAAGATAGCAGCCTCCCGGCAGATATATAACCGGCACAGGGGCGTCATAGCATCCCTTGGTAAAACACAACCTAAGTTACTTACAAAAGGACAGCGGTCCAAGCCAACCTTCATTTCTACCATAATTCCGTTATAACCCTTGATTATCCGGCCTTTTTTCAATGTAAACTCATAAATATCGGGGTAATAAAGATTTAAAAATACTAAATCGAAAAGACAAAGTTCCGGTTCGTAGGAACAGCAGCCGATTCCTTTACTTTCATACTTTGTATGCCGGTAACAAACAGCACAAAGGTTAGTACAAACACTTGGACGCAAGGGGTCATTAATAATTTTAAACTCCGCTAACATCAGTAAATTCCTCCTTTTTACCCCTTGTACATTTTCGAAGAGAAAAATATTAATACAACTATTCTAACATAAGATCAAATTACAATCAGAACTACAGAAACGTTATCTACTCCTAAGAGTATACCAGTTTTTAATAAGTTCAGGTGGCTTTGCCTTACTTTTTACCAATGCCGTCATAATGGCAACCCGTATCCGCTTCTGCAAGAGGTGCGGATGTCCTCCCGGAGGAAAATGTCAGATGCCTGGATATCCATATGCCTCTTGACTTGTTTTATTAAGTATGCTCATTGTTATATTATAAGATAAGCTATCAACCAAGATTATTAGAAGCATTCTCAAAGGAACTGGAGGGAAAAGCAATGGCAACCAATGATATGGTAGAAATACGCTGGCACGGCCGGGGCGGACAAGGAGCCAAAATGGCCTGTCTGCTGCTGGCGGATGTGGCCGGTATAGAAGGTAAATTCGTGCAGGGGTTTCCTGAGTATGGACCGGAACGGATGGGAGCCCCTATTACGGCTTATAATCGCATCAGTGAAAAACGGTGTACGATTCATTCCAACATTTACTATCCGGACTATGTGGTCGTGGTAGATGAAAGTCTGCTGGACAGTGTCGACGTTACCGGAGGACTGAAAGAGGGCGGTGCAATAATCATTAATACTCCCCGCTCTCCCCAGGAGATGCGTCCCCGGCTGCGGGGATGGACCGGAAAAGTCTGTACCTTAGATGCCCGCCGCATTTCGGAAGAGATTCTAGGCAGAAACTTCCCGAATACCCCTATGCTGGCCGCTACGGTTAAGGTGAGCGGCGTTTTGGAAACCGAGCATTTTTTAGCGGATATAGAAGAATCCTTTAAACATAAATTTGCTGCCAAACCTCAGGTTATCGAGGGGAACATGGCAACACTGAAAAAATCCATGGAGGAGGTACAGGTAGGATGATTTATGCGAAGGATATCAACGAACGTACCCCTTGGCAGGATCTGACCCCCGGCGGGGAGATCTACGAACCGGGAACCGCACGGGCTTTCAATACTGGTACTTGGCGGACCGACACGCCCATTTTTCACGAGGAAGCATGTAAACACTGTATGCTTTGTATTCCCTTCTGCCCGGACAGTGCTATTCCGGTGAAGGACGGGAAACGTCTGGACTTCGATTATATGCACTGCAAGGGCTGCGGCATATGTGAGGACGTGTGTCCCTTCCCGGCGATTACAATGATGACTGGAGGTGCAGCGATATGAGCAACTGTCTTACCGGCAACGAGGCTGTAGCTTATGCCATGAAGCAGATAAATCCTGATGTCATGGGAGCGTTCCCGATCACTCCCTCCACAGAAATTCCTGAATACTTCGCCCAGTATGTGGCTAACGGCGAGGTTAATACTGAATACGTAACCACGGAGTCTGAGCACAGTTCCATGTCCGTGTGCCTTGCGGCGCAAGCTGCCGGAGCCAGAACCGTCTGCGCTACTTCATCCTGCGGACTGGCACTGATGTACGAGCTTTTATACGTGGCGGCTTCATGCCGTCAGCCTGTTACTCTGGCCTGTGTCAACCGGGCCCTTTCAGGGCCAATTAACATTAACAACGACTACTCCGACTCAATGGGAGCCCGTGATACCGGCTGGATCCAAATCTACGCCGAAAATAATCAGGAGGCTTACGATAATTTTCTCATGGCTATGCCTATCGGCGAGACCCCAAGCGTACGCTTGCCGGTGATGGCCTGTATGGATGGCTTCATTACCAGTCATGCCGTAGAGAATATTGAACTTTTGGAGACGGATAGTGTGCGTAAGTTTATCGGGGAATATAACCCGGAAAACTTTCTGCTGAAAAAAGAAAATCCGTTGGCGGTAGGACCGTACGATGTGAGTCCCTATTACATGGAACACAAGGTCCTGGAGGCTGAGGCAATGAAAGCAGCCAAGGCTCGCATCCTGGAGGTAGCCGCTGAATTTGAGAAGATTTCCGGCCGGCACTACGGCCTGTTTGAAGAATATAGAATGGAGGATGCGGAACTTGCTCTGGTGATCATCGGCTCCAGTGCCGGAACAGCCAAAGCCGCAGTCGACAAGCTGCGGGAGGGCGGAGTAAAGACAGGGCTTGTAAAAATCAGGGTATTCCGTCCTTTCCCAGGCGAGGAACTGGCCCGCGCTCTGGCCAATACCAGGGCCGTTGCCGTCATGGATAAGTCCGAGGGCTTTTCGGCAAACGGCGGTCCGTTATTTGCCGAGACCCGCAGCGCTTTGTATGATCTGAAGGAACGCCCGTTTCTGATTAATATTGTTTACGGTTTAGGCGGTCGTGACATAAAGACCGAGGATTTTGAAAAAGTGTATGGCCGGTTGGCGGCTATTGCCGCGATAGGCGAGATTGGACCGGTATATACCCATATGGGACAGAGGTCAAAGGAGGAGACAGCATGAGCACGGTATATAACCTGAAACGGGAAGTAGAAAAGCCGGCACGTCTCACCGGAGGGCATCGACTTTGTGCCGGCTGCGGTGCCGGGATCGTTGTGGCAGGGGTTCTGCGTGCTCTGGATAAAGAGGACAGGGCAGTGGTGGTTAACGCTACCAGTTGTCTGGAGGTCTCCACCTTTATGTATCCTTACACTGCCTATATGGACAGCTATATACATTCTGCTTTTGAAAACTCCGCGGCTACCTGTTCCGGAGTGGAAGCGGCATATTCCGCTTTGAAACGCCGCGGCAAGGTGGAAGGAACCGTCAAGTTCATTACTTTTGCAGGTGACGGCGGTACCTATGATATTGGGTTTCAATCCCTGTCGGGCGCTATGGAACGCGGTCATGACATGGTCTACGTCTGCTATGACAACGAGGCTTACATGAATACCGGAATCCAGCGTTCCTCTTCAACCCCTCGGTTTGCCCGCACGACTACCACGCCCGTCGGTTCTGTTCAACCAGGTAAGAAACAGAATAAAAAAGATTTGACTGAGATATTGGCTGCTCATAATATCCCTTATGTAGCTCAAACTGCCCCTATAGGCAATTTCAAGGATCTGCACACCAAGTCTTATAAAGCAATTTATACTGAGGGCCCTTGCTTTTTGAACATATTATCCCCATGTCCTCGCGGCTGGGACTACCCCTTAGCCAAGCTTTCAGAGATCGTTAATCTGGCGGTGGATACCTGCGTCTGGCCACTTTATGAAATAGAAGAAGGAGTGTGGCGTCTGAGTTATACCCCGAAGAAAAAACTGCCCGTAGAAAACTTTCTCCGCCCTCAGGGTAGATTCCGCCATATGTTCCAGAAAGGCAATGAGTGGATGATTGAAGAAGCGCAGGCCTATGTGGATCAAAAATGGGAACGCCTGCTGGAGCGCACCGGCGCGTAATTCACTGCTGAGACTGGGGAAAAATCCAGTGAACTCGCTTACACTAAAGCTGAACATCGAGGCTTCAGATGGGGACTCTACCCCACCTGAAGTTACGAAGAACCCATCCCTGCTTATAGAAGTGGGGGTCTTGAAAACTTGTTAAATATGGTATGATAACTATTAATATGATAACTATTAATAGGGAGGTTTTGCCTGTGGAACAGACAATGTTTACTAATGAGGTCATTTTAGCTTGGCTCCAGTATTTTTCACGGAATGCCCCGATCAAACTGGCAAAACTGAAGATGCTGGACATTACAGGAAAGAATAAGAACCTGATTCCAATCGTGATGAGCAACCGGGAAGTGCTGGTCTTTACGGACGCCGGACATCCGGATATTTTCTACGACATGTGGAATGCGGAACTGGGGGACTGTGATATCTGGTACAATGAGGGCTCAAATCCATCCGGCGAGATCAAGCACGACAAGCTCTCAGACATGATCAACCGCGGGATCAATGCCTCGGCAGCTATGTTGATTCAGAATCCTCACGCGGCAACGAATTATCCGATAGGGATAGAGAACAGCCGTTTCTCCTACGGTTCAGTTCACTATGTGTGCCGGGAAGTTCGGGCTGTTATCATGAATAAGCTCAATCTGGGGGACCGGGATAATATATGTATAATCTCCGGTGAGAGCATCGCGGTGGAGGCCGCCATAATTGCTGCTGAGGGCAGCGTCATTGCTGTGGAGTATGACTGCAGGGATCGGAATACCATGATCGAGAATGTTGCGACATTTGGCCTCAGCAACGTAACAATCGTCGAGTCTCTGAAAGATGGTATCCCGGATAAGCTGCCGACGCCGGACGTAGCGTTTATCGTGGCAAGTCCCAGGATCGGCAGTGAAATAAAGAGTCTGCTGGTTATCAATCCGGGCATGAAATTTGTGATCTACACGTTGAACTTTGAAATTCTAACTTCTCTTCCTGCATTGTTTCGGGAAAACGGCTTAGAGCGCACTGAAGCAATCCATATAAAGGTATCGCGAGTCAATAGCAAAAACATGACGGAATCGTTTCCAGCTCCTTGGCTGATCTCTGCTAAGAAGCGTTAAGGGATAGTGATTACGTTGCGGTCTGGATACCGCCGGCATAGGATAATTGTTAAAGCTGCATGAGAGCCATTTTGTCTATAACATGCACTATGCTTATAGATGGGGAGAAGGCAGTATTTGGAGTTTTTCGAATATCAACCAAGAAAAGCTTTAAGAAGTGGTGTACGTTCTTAAAGCTTTTCTTATATATGATCATTTTCAAAAAATAATGTTGATAAGGAGAAAATAATAAATACATTTTCAAGACTCAATGAAAAAAAACATATTTTGTATAAAATTGGCTTTTGGTCTTCCTTACTGACTGCAATTCTAAACCTTTGGTATCTAATTGCTTTTATTATTTATCAGCCAATTCTTCATGCTCCGTGGAGTGTCTGGCTTACTGTGCTCCGGTTCTGGTTCCTCTCATTTTGGGTGAGGGAACAGGTGTTGCCCGGAATTTTAGCCTGCTGGCCAGGTTTCTGGTCGGGCGCCTTATTGGATACCTGCTTTTTGGCCTCCTGGCCTGGGCTTTTGGCAGTCTGCTAAAAAACTCGGCTCACCAGGAAATGTTTTTCGGGCTGGCTTACGTGATCCTGGCAGTAATGATGTTTTTCTATGGATTATCCCTTCCACCCGAGCTATGTGTCGGAAAGCTCATGCACGATAAGAGAGCAAGGTTCTTACAACGATGGCCGGAACTACTGCCGGTGGCCCTTGTTCTGGCCACCGGTCTCAATCTCTGCCCGCCTTTTCTGCTTGTATTCACGGGAGCGGCCGGTTCCGCCAGCCTGGCAAAAAGCCTGTTGTTCTTCCTGGCCTTCTTCCTGGGAACGTCGCTATATTTCTTACCTTTGCCCTTTCTCGGAACCTTGCGGCGTTTCCCGTCCATACAGACTGTCGGCCGCTTGGCGTGCGTGGTGATGGCCCTTTACTATCTCTATATCGGGATTATTATGTTAGGAGGAGGAATGATAAAATTATGAGTATCATTGAACCCCAGGTGGACACCCCGCCGCAGAACAAGAAGATTTTACGGACGGTTCTCCTAACCTTGCCCATGCTGCTCTTAATCGGCTTGATGGTTTTTCAGGGAAGTATCCCCAAATCCACTCCAGAGCTGATTGCCAAGATTCTGACCTTTTCTATTCTTAATGTAGTATTTATCATGATGATGCTTACAGGTAAAACTTATAAGTACCGGGCTACCCTATTTACCCTTATTGCGTTTTGTTTTTGCTTTGGCTTTATTTCTAACCTAATTGAAATCCGCGGCAGTATGGCTATTGACGAGGCACACATGCTGGCTGGAGAAACACCTTTTTGCCATCTGGTTATCCCTATGATTATTATTCCGGCTGCTTTGACCGAACCATCATCTTTCCTGGCTCCTTAATGACCGGTTATGCTTCAATTGCAGGCATGATCGTGCTCTGGCTGGGGGCTACACTGGTCCTGGGGCGTGGCTGGTGCAGCTGGGTCTGCTTCTTCGGGGGCTTTGATGAGGGATTTTCCCGTTTACGCAAGCAAGCCCTAATCAAGAAAATTGATCCACGCTGGACCTACTTACCCTGGGCGGTTTTGATCGTGATCGTCCTGCTTTCGGCCCTGCTCCTTACCCCGGTTTACTGCGAGTGGCTCTGCCCCTTCAAAACAGTTACTGAGTTTGTTAAGATAACATCCTTCAAGACCCTGGTGCAAGCCATTATCTTTGTCAGTCTGTTTCTGGGGTTGGTGGTTGTAATGCCTTTGCTAACCCGGCGCAGGATACAGTGTGGCCTCTTCTGCCCATTCGCAGCTTTTCAATCTCTGTTTAACAAGGTGAACATCTTCGATATCCGCATTAATCAGGAGCAGTGCAAGCTTTGCAAGAAATGTATCAATGAGTGCCCCACCTTCTCCCTGAACGAAGGATGCGTAAAAGACGGCACCGCTTTGATGTCCTGCACCAAATGCGGCCAGTGTGTGGATACTTGTCCGCGGGGAGCAGTCACTTATCATATAAAGGGGACTCCGGTTAAGCTGCATTCAGATCTGGCTCGGGTGCTTTTCATTTACCCGGCTTATATTTTTATGACCGCCATCGGTGGTTCTATGATTGTAGATGCCCTGACGAAATTGATCAAACTGGTAAGCACGGGGAGCATGTTTTAGGCATATGAAAGAAAATAACAAGTCAAAGATGCCTTGGATATTTTGCGTCAGACAAGGAGGTATTTTTCCAGAGGTCGGATAACAGAGGCCAGAGATCAGAAAGGAAATACAACGATCTGACACATCCGGCTTCTGACCTCTGACCTCTGACTTCTGAGTTTAGGTGAACATACTGACGCAGTATGACACAAAATAGACTGGCATACTGACTGGTTATTTTCTTGAATGTGCATTAGGTCAGATATCTGAGAGGAGGAAAGTGAAGGTGTCACGATTCAAGACAGTTGGAGGATATATCCTGGCCGCCCTGGCTGTGCCAGTGGTGCTGGCTGTTTTTATGGGGCAGAATTACTGGATGAATGAGCTGGTGGCCATAACCGGTGTGAAGGTTTCGCCCTGGGAGACTGGTGGCGATGTGATTAACACTATCGACCATGGTGAATATCTGACTGCTATACATGAGCAGGTCTTCCAGGGATTATTGGGCGAGAAGAAGGAAGGGCTGGTGCAGGTAGACTGGCAACCGGCCGAAAACCTACCGGACCGCATTGACGAATATGTCGATTATGACGCCGATGACAAAAACGATTTTTATATTGAATTAGACACCACAAGTAATCAGGCCAATGTGCTGCCTTTGCAGACTGGAGTTATTGGGTTGAAAAAAACCTACGTCCTGAAAGATGGACAGGCAGTACGGATTAGGGTAAAAAACCCGAGGAGATAAAGAAAGCAGGCCCTAATGAATATGGTCTTTACCTCAGACAGCACCGACCTGAAACAAATCGGACGGGACGTGGCGAACTTTTATCATACGCAGTACTTAATTTAAAAAAACAGACAGGATGCATCCGCGTTCAACCGGCGCTATGATAAAGGAGTTGCTAAATAATGAAAAGAGAGAAAAAGATTTTGCTTTGGATTTCAGCAGTTATTACTTTATTAATTGCAGGTACATTGGTATGGTTTAATCTTCCTTATTCGCCCAACAAAGCAGAATTTAAGAAATTAACCAGCTATCAAATAGCAAAAATGCCAAATCCAAACGGAATTTTTTGCACCGAGGATATTGCGAAACTACCCGCACCAGTACAAAAATATTTTCAGTATTGTGGATATATTGGAACACCTAAAATGTCGAACATGCAAGTCTATTACAATGATGTTGATTTTGTATTATCACCAGATAAACCCAAGCTGAAAATAAAATATATCCAATACAACTTTATTGACGAACCGGAGAGGATTGCTTTAATTGATAGCAGTATGTATGGCATCCCTTTTGAAGGTATTGATGCCTACCAAAATGGGGTAGGTTCAATGAAAGGGGTTATTGCCAAATCGTTCACCTTGTTTGAACAAAAGGGTGCAGCGATGGATAAAGCCGGTCTGGTTACCTGCCTGGCTGAATGTTTGTTGTTACCCAACCTGGCTTTACAAGACTATATTAGTTGGACAGAAATTGATAATACTCATGCCAAGGCGACGATAACTTATTACGGAACATCAGCAAGTGGAATATTCACCTTTAATGATAACGTTATGATGACTAGTTTCACCACCGATGATCGAGCAAATATTGATACCAATGGCAACCTGCAAAAGGTAAAGTGGTCAGCAGTCTGCGGAGATTATCAAGCTGTGAACGGAATAAAGTATCCAACCACTCTAAAAGCGGTATGGCACTTTGCGGCAGGAGACCTGGTATATTTTGATGGCAGAGATGTAGTCATCAAATATAATGTTGAAAAGTAAATATGCGGGAGGTAATTGTTAATGAAACATTATCGAAAAGAACTTTGGTTTGAAACGAAAAGGCGGCGAGAATATATCAATATCACGCCCCAAATACATAATTGCCTAGAGGAAAGTAATATCCGGGAAGGACTGCTGCTTTGCAATGCCATGCATATCACAGCCAGTGTCTTCATTAACGATGATGAAAGCGGGCTGCACCAAGACTTCGAAATATGGTTGGAAGACCTTGCTCCTGAAAAGCCTTACGACCGTTATCGGCACAACGGTTACGAGGACAACGCAGATGCCCATCTAAAACGTACGATTATGGGCCGTGAAGTAGTGGTTGCGGTTACACAAGGGAAACTGGACTTTGGCCCTTGGGAGCAGATATTTTATGGAGAATTCGACGGTGGCCGCCGAAAACGTGTACTGGTCAAGATCATTGGCGAATGAACCTTCGTAGTAGTTTGCATTTGTTGTACAGAAGCACCGAATTTTAGTATTGTCTGAAAAAAGCCCAGGAACGTTTGGAGTATGTCGTAGTACATAAATTTGGTCATCTTCTGGTAAATTATCCATATAAAACGGTACAAAAATTTTAAAAATCTTTTGCAGGTAATTATAATATTTTCGCGAATAATACAAATAGCGCTAATTTTTCTTATAAGAGAAACTCATTTCAACTATCAATTAGCATCTGTTGGGAGAGCTCTTATTCTCTTAATAAAGAAAGGAGTGCATTTTAGAATATGAAAACGATTATTACGGATCTTCAGCAAACTGCAGCCAAGTTACAGGCTTCGGAAGAAATATACCAGAGTATCTTTGAAACAACTGGAACCGCAATGATAATAGTTGAAGACGACACGACGATATCCATGATAAATACGGAATTTAGAAAACTCTCCGGTTATTCAAAAGACGAGGTTGAAAACAAGTTAAGCTGGACGAAATTTTTTTTCGAAGATGATTTAAAGATAATGCTGGAATATAAACAAGCGCGTTTTAATGACCCGAATGCGGCTCCCAACAAATATGAGAGCCGTTTCATAAATAGGCATGGAAATGTTAGGAATGTCCTAATTAATGTAACAATGTTTACCGGAACAAGAAGGTGTGTAGTATCTTTAATGGATATTACATATCTAAAGCGGGCGGAAGAGGGACTTCAAAGGTATCAAATTCTCTTTAAATATGCCAGGGATATTTTTTTGTTCGTCCACTGCGACGGACACATTATTGAAGGTAACGACGCTGCACTCCAAGCCTATGGATACACTCGCGAAGAATTGACTTCTCTTAGTATCTATGACCTGCGAGCTCTTGAAACCGTTTCCATAGTGAAAGAGCAGATAGAACAGGCAGCCCAGAAAGGTATTTTGTTTGAAACTATCCATCGCCGCAAAAATGGCAGCACTTTTCCCGTAGAAGTAAGTTCACAAGGAACATTAATGGGTAATGGCAATGTGCTTTTAAACGTCATCCGAGATATTACCGACCGCAAACATGCTGAAGAGATAATCAAAATTTCAGAGGCAAATTATCGTACAATTTTCAATTCAGTTTCTGATGCTATCTTTATTCTAGATATTGGGTCCGGCAAAATTCTAGATGTGAATAATAAAACGTGTGAAATGTTTGGCTATTCCCAAGAGGAGATCAAACAACTCAGTATTGGGGAAATAAGTCTTGGTGAACCACCATATGATAATGAACATGCGAAAAAATATATGAAGAAGGCTGTTCAAGTTAAACCGCAGATTTTTGAATGGTTAGCAAAAAAAAATACCGGGAAGCCTTTCTGGGTTGAGGTAACCTTTAAACGGATCTTTTTAAATGACTGCTGTCGCCTGCTTTCAGTCGTTCACGATATCACTGTACGTAAGAAGATAGAAAAAGAGTTACGCCGTCTATCTTTCTTGGATGGTTTAACGGGTATTGCTAACCGACGATATTTTGACAAGAATCTGGAGAAGGAACTGAAACAGGCCGTGCGAAGTGGTACACCGTTAACCCTGATTATGTGTGATATTGATTATTTTAAGACATATAACGATACCTATGGCCATCTGGCAGGAGATAAATGTCTAATCAAAGTAGCGAATACTTTACAGCGTACATTAAAAAGGCCTACTGACATTGTTGCTCGATACGGTGGTGAGGAATTTGCTGTTATCTTACCAAGTACTGGGATAGACGGCGCTGCCAGAGTTGCCGAAAGGCTTCGGGCGAGAATTGAAAGCTTAGGCATTGATCATTGCGGTTCTTTAACAAGTAATTACATTACAATTAGCCTTGGGGTTGCTACTATATACCCTGAACCAAATTTCTCGTCCGTGGCACTGATTAATGCTGCTGATCAAGCTCTCTACCAGGCAAAAGAAGACGGCCGGAATCGAGCAAAACTTATCGATCTGTGCGGTTGAACACACCGATAATTACAATAACCTCTGAGAAATTAGCTTGATGCTTCTTCATATTGGGTCCTATAATAGATATTATGTAAAGTAGACCTAATGCAGGTAATTGACTTTTACCTTCTTTTTCACCTCAACAAAATTTCAGTATACTTATCAGTCTATTTAGTACAGTCTGTGACATAAAGACTGCTCTTAATCAAACTCTCTACTTGTGCACCCTTAATCCATTTTTGATGTTATGTGATATAATTAAACCACTAACATTTTACGGAGGTTGAGAAAATGGAAGAGATACTAAAACAAATCTTAGAGGAAAATAAAAATCTGGTAAACAGTGTTTCACAATTAGTAAATAGTCAATTAAGAATCGAAAAAATACAGAAAGCTATGGCTAAAGACATAAAAGAAATTAAAGATTACCAGCATAAGGGGTTAGACATAGATGTTGAAAAACTCCAAAACAGAGTTCGCAAAATTGAGGAAATCTTAAAAATCAGCTAAATGGAACCTGTCGTGTAACGGTGAGCGGTAGCGAACCGTTACACCGAGTATTAAAAGTCTTTTAATATGTTATGGTGCCCGACTGTACGTAAAACGATCGTATCGCTCGTTCTTTCAAAGATAATCCGAATATCCATACTTGCGTATGCTTCGATAAATACCGTCCCTTCAACTTTATGGGTTTGCAAGGAAGGATGTCTTGGATTTTCAGCGAGAAATCGAAGTGCTTTTATTGTCTGCTTTTGCTCTTCCGAAGAGAGCTGTAAAAAATTCTCATCAAAGCTCTTTGTCTTTATTACGACTGGCATTAGCAAGCTCCTCCAAGTCTTTTACAGCATCCTCCATGTTCTCAAATGTTTGATAGTCTCCCTTTTCTAAATCCTGTTGGCTTCGCAGTAGCTTCCCTTGCCATTCTTCAGTCCAAATGTATTTCTGGTTTTTATCAACCCAATCAACCGGCCTTAAAAAGATTCCTCCGTCCATTTTTTCAATTACAACATGATCCCCCTCATGTAGATTTACATCTTTAGCTATTTGCGCCAAGCTAATAAGCATACGTTTTTGTACTTGTTGAACAATAGCCATTTCCTTCGGCCTCCTGATTGTCAGTTATACTGTAATTACAGTATAACCTATATATCTGTAATTGAAAAGAACCCACGGCGTCCTTAATACTATTTTGTCGCCTAGCTAGTCCACACCCAATTGGACGGCACTGCATACGTCTTATCCCTATCTTTTACAAGTACCTGTTCCAACAATTCCTCAAGTGATAACTTCTCTTTCTTTGCCATCATTTATTACCACTTAAGCTTTTCAGCTCTTTTACTACACACAAGATTAAATCAACTGCTTCTTCAAACTGAGCGACAACTGCTTCCCCACTCTCTATCGGGTCCTGCAAATCGTCATAATCCAAAATGCTGTCATCCCTGATTAAACCTAAATCCAGGCTGTCGTTTTTCTCTTTTATCTGCTTCCTGGTGAAGACAGAGAAACGCTCGTCATTTACTGCCTTTCTGTCTTCTGCGGTATAGGCTTTGAAAAAGTCCTCAAAATGCTCCTGCTTTAGTGGGGTGGTCTTGCCAAAGCTCTGCATATTGGTACGCAGATCATAAAACCAGACTTCTTTTGTGTTGCCTTTATCCGTTGTACCACGGGTGAAAAACAGCACAATGGTTTTAACGCCCTGGGCATAAAAAATCCCGGTCGGTAATCTCAAAACAGTGTGTAGATTACATTTCTCCATCAAGTCTGCACGAATATTAGCCCCATCACCATCGGCAAAAAGCACATTATCTGGCAAGACAACCCCAGCCCTTGACTTTCCGTTCTGTCTAAGCGAACGATATTAATTGTTTGTTGGATGTTTTATAACAAAGTCATCACGAGTAGTCCGCTCCCCTCCTTTTTCGTTCCGAAGGGCGGATTGGTAATCACTACGTCAAAGCCTTTTATGATCTTGCCAACATTGGAAAGGGGCTTGCCAAAGATTTGGGTCGTATGGAGAGCGGGTGTTGCCGTAATAGCTATTTTTACGGCCTCAAAGTTTTCGAGAACGGTTCTGTATTTACTGATATAGTCATCCTGGTTTCGATAAAGCAGTTCATCCTCGCCCAGTTCTTTATCCAGGATATAGCCGCGATGTGCCTTTTCAGCCTCAGTACAACGGACTAAAAATGCTCTACTCTATCGGGTCCTAAGCATCAAACTAAAAAGCACAGGCAGAAATCAAGAGGATCACTGCCTGGGAGTATGTCAGATTGCGCACTGGTGCGTAATCTGAGTTGCTGTCGGAAGCATCAACGGTTCTTCCTTCGGGATATCTAAAAAAAGCACCGCCTGGCTGTAATTTAATTCGGATTCGAATCCGAATCTGAGGGGGTAAGTTGTTCGGTTGGCCTCCGTTAGCCACCTGCCGATCTTGACGGTAGCGGCAGGGTAGATTCTTTCAGCCTGGTATTTGATTATGTTAATTTCAGCCGCGATTACATGCGGTGTACGTCCGCTCATGGTCTCAGTTTCAGTTACTGTATCAATTACTTACCGGGCATGATATCCACGCTCCTTGAGACTAATTTCACTCATAGGATATGTAACCAAGCTTAGGAGTGTGACAACCTCAGTCATACTTCCCTTAACATAAATGCCGCTCGACTTTAATCAGGCGGCATTGTTATTTGGGATGAAAAGGGAAAAACGACATGTACCCTCTGTCTACATGAGCTATAATCCTATTTGGGCATCCTATTAATTGTTCTAATCCACCCTGAACACAAGGTAACTCATTTTGAAGACCCTTGAGAGACACTTCTGGAGTTTTTTCACATAAGTTAACCCAATCCTCGTATTCATTTTCGAGCTCTTTGATAGTTAATTCGCTCCTCTCTTTCTTAAGTGATTCATTAATGGCACATTGGTCTGCATCTCGGAGCATAATTATCCGGAGCGGTGCATCATCCAATATTCTTCCCCCCTTATACTTAGTTTTAAAGGTGGTCTAGGCACAACATCTTGCTAGCATATTATGCAAGGTGGCCTATCTATATACAGACAATCCGGAATCAGATTGTTTGCTCAAGTATGCCTAAACAACCTAAACAATAAGAAATCCCCTCACAAGGAGGGGAAGTAAGGAGGATCATAAACTTCAACTAATCTGAGTATTGATCGATGGATACCCACGTCCTTAATAAAGAAGGAATCATACCGATAATAACTAAGAGGATAATCAATTTCATTTTATAGAACACCCCTTCATATTTTTCTGGTCGTTGTATTTATCAAAACATATTTGTTACCGTTCTAAGACATGTGAAGAATCAAGCGGATTTAGCTAACCATACCCATTACTCTGAATTTATCGGCAAGAAGGGCTATGAATTCAGAGTTCGTGGGTTTTTGGCGCTCAATATTCATAGAATATCCGAAAATCCGTTTCAGCGTATCTGTTTGTCCGCGTTCCCACGCTAGTTCTATTGCATGACGAATTCCGCGTTCTACCCTAGTGGGTGCTGTATTATATTTTTTCGCAATGCCAGGATAGAGTTCTTTAGTCACCGCCCCTAACAATGAGGCATCCTCCACCACCATCAAAATTGCATCCCGGATATATTGATACCCTTTAACATGGGCAGGAATCCCAATTTGGTGCATCATCGTGGTCACTTCAACATTAAGATTGACACCGTTTCCTGTCGCTTTAACGATCGGCGAAGCTGAAGAAAACTGAGTAGGAATGGAGGACGACATATCCTGCATTAAAGAGCTGATACGTTTATTGAGTATATCCAGATCGAATGGTTTTAAAATAAAGTAGTCCACACCTAGCATCATTGCTTGATTAATCAATGATTCCTGCCCAAAAGCCGTCAGCATGATAATTTTAGGGCGTGTCAAAGTTGTCATAGCATTGATTCGTTCCAAAACGCATAATCCATCCATATTCGGCATCACAGCGTCTAGAATGATCAAATCCGGTTCCTTGGTTTGGATAAGCTCCCAGGCTTCTGAACCGTTATAAGCCACGCCAACTATGCTGAGTTCTTCTTGTCCTTGAAGGTGATTCTGTAACATTTGACAAAGATTACGGTTATCATCCGCGATAATAACTTCAATTCTCTTACCCATTCCCCAACATCCCGCCTTAACAGTATTCCGGTTTACAATATCTCTTTTATGCGCTTGTTTTGCCGGTGTCGTAATTATATGTTAAAGGACATGTCGAAATCCTAAAAAATAAGGTGACTTCGAAAAGTGGTTATGTTTTGAAAAAGCCTATCCGAAGAGGTTTTACAAATATTATTGGTAATATTTGTATCGCAAATTCTATTCTTATTTTTAAAGCGTAGAGAAAAGCAAAGAATTTAAGTGTATTGATGTCGACTAAACCCCTGTCTCGTCTTCTCTCAAAACATTACAAGCGCTAACTAGCATTTCTTAGACTCCCACAGTATAATGAATGTCAAAATCAAGGGTAACTTGCGGTGACCTAGTGGAGGAGAAAACATGGATAATCATCAATCTCAAAAACCGGAAATAGCTGGAAGCGTATATTTGGCAGATGGATGTAAAATAACCGGAGATGTAACGATCGGTGAAAACTCCAGTGTCTGGTATAACTCCGTCATTCGAGGCGATAGGGCAAAAATCAGTATTGGAAGAAATACTAATATTCAAGATTTGGTAATGATCCATACCAGCAAACATCGGCCTGTGATCATTCAAGACTACGTAACGATTGGTCATGCGGCAATTCTCCATGGATGTACTATCGGTCAAGGATCCCTTGTTGGGATGGGCGCGATTGTTCTCGATGGCGCAATAATTAATGAGGAAACCTCGATCGCTGCCGGGACCCTTGTCCCAGAAAATAAAACCTACCCACCCCGGGTTATGCTCATGGGTATCCCCGCAAGAGTCATCAGAGAACTTACCGAACTGGAAATAGAGTCTTTCCGCAAAATAGCTGAACGATATGTGAAGAAAGCAAAAGACACCAAGACGGTTCAACTATAAAATCGTGTTATACTCTTCCCCATCTTCGAATGATCAAGCAAGTATTGCCACACTGAAGTCTTGTGAACCCCCTTAACTACAACAAAACACCATTTCCCCAAATTGAACCCCTAAATTCTTCGCTACAATCTCACACTTGGCTCGCAACAAGAAATACAGCCTTCTATCCACTTTGCCGAGCGTTTCTAGAGACTCATAATTAGCCTGCCCTTTACTGATCACTATGTCAGCCTTTTTATAGGCCTGTTTGAATTCTGCCGAACAGTCTTCGAGAATTGTTCCTAAAAAACCGCTGCCATTGGAAATTACGCGAGTTTGCTTCAACATCCCTACATAAGCCGCATCTTCCATTGTGGCATCATTCAAAATCGGGCGGTCCTTAACTACATATGTGACCTCGATCCCCGATTCGGACAGTTGCTCAGCTAATAGCCTATCGAAAGCAATTTCCCCACTGTTATCTCCGAGAATTATTATCTCCCGGGCTTCTTTTAGTCTTTGCTGAAAAGACTCGTAATCATCCCGAGCAAAATTCTTCGCCATGGCCTCCCGAATACTCCCCTCAACATCAAAGTCTTTCAGGATGCCCATATCGATAATATTCCCGGCAACTGCAATTTGCAGAGCCGTAAAGAGTGGATCTGAGCTTTGGCGAATCCTCTCTTTTAACTGGGGCAGGAGTTTAAGAGCCAGCTCATTTGACTCCTTCTTAGCAGTATAAAATGGATCCTCGATTCCCAACAGTTCATTGACCTTTCTAAGAATAATGGTCGAGTTCTCAGCAGGGGTTCCTTGCGGGTCTAATTGAGGAAAGATGGGCAGCGTCTGATAGATGATTTGTCTCGCTTTTTCCTCAGATATTTCAGTTTGTGCCAAAGTATTGATCATTTGCTTAATATAGCAAGGAATACAATCCAAAACAACATTCACCGGTAAGAGCCTCCTCGACAGTTATTCTTCAGATAATTTTCACGTAACAAGTACGCGAACGGGGACCGTCAAATTCACAAAAGTAAATACCCTGCCAACGGCCTAAAAGCAATATCCCATTATGAATAATGACGGTTTGGGATGCTCCAACCGTGCTTGCTTTCAAGTGAGCGGCAGAATTACCTTCAAAATGGCGGTCTCCTGCCATATTCCATGGATATATCTCGTCCAACCTTCGAAGGAAATCTTTTTGTACATCCGGGTCGGCATTTTCATTAATTGTAATCCCCGCCGTAGTATGTGGGCAATAGACGACGACTTGCCCTTCCTGAACATTTTCCAGAACTTCTTCAACTTGCGCCGTTATGTCTAGCATTTCATCCCGTCTTTTTGTCTGAAGATGTATTTCATGAATCATATTATTACCTCTATTCAGCATAATCAATTCAATCTATCCCCTAATCTTAGGTTAGGGGATAGATTCTTTATATCTTACCACTCTCTTCTCCTCTGATTTTAACAGAAAGAGAGGTCTGAAAGAAGCTGAAAATAGAACCTCCTCATTGACATAATTGACATAATTGAAATCAAAATTATCTATTCCATAATATGCCATCTTGCGACTCTATTGCGTGGTCCACACTATCGTCTCAAAATAATGAAAATTGCCTTTACAATATTTTGAATATATACTTATAATGATATAAACTAATATCAGAATAGAGGTGGATTTGTATGAACCAAACTATTGAGACTATCATGAGAAGAAAGGGCGTAAAAAGCTATACAAGTCAACAAGTTAATGAAAGTGACATAAACATCATAATATCCGCCGGTATTGCCGGACCAATTGCTAGAAATATTCAGAACAGACATTTCACAGTTGTTCAAAACAAAGAATTGCTCCAGCAAATCAACGATGGCCTCCGAGTTCTAACGGATGCCCCATCCGACTATAACCCTTTATATGGGGCCCCAACACTAATAATTACTTCTGCTCCTATAGAGAATGCCCCATTTGCTGATCAAAACTGTGCTATAGCAGTGGAAAATATGACATTAGCCGCTACTGCTTTGGGGCTTGGCTCACGCTATATTGTCTCTCCGACAAGATTTATAGAAAGCGAAATTGGCAGCACCCTAAAGCAGGCAGTAGGTATTCCTAAAGGGTACCGTAGCGTTGCGTGCCTAATAGTTGGATATGATGCAGATCCATCTCAAACACCGGTCAGCAGAAACATGGATGTTGTAAACTATGTAAAATGATAATTTCGATTTGGCAAGGCCGCCTGAATTCAAACAGGCGGTCTTGTTGTTGTTTGTCACAACATGGACGGATGAGTTTATCAGTTTTGTGAAAGTATAAGTTTAGCCCCACTTATCCAAGAAATTCTTTAAACAATTGAGGAAACACTATTTAAGATAAATCAAATACAAGGAGGTTTTACTTAATGAGCAAACGCAAAGAGGGAATTAAAGACCTTAAATTACTCGGTGCCGCAATGGCTAAAATGGAGGCAGCTAGTGAATTAGCACAATTAAAAGATAAAGTCCCTCAGGTGGAGCAAGCTGTTTCCGGCATAATGAACCAAAGTCAACAGCCTTCCCAGAATCAATCCCAACAACAAGCTCAGTTACAAAAAGCTCAACTATTTGAGCAACTAGCTCAACAAGCTCAAGATGGTGAACAAAGAGCTCGAGATTTTAACAACCGTACCTAAATCCTATTGTCCAAAAATCTCAAAAAGATGGAATTTGATACAGCTGCCTGGGCAGATATCTGGAAAGGCATAGCCCTTTGGCACGTTGCAATTAAGTTGTTCACAGGTTATCCACAGTTTGTTAACAAAGTTATCCCCTCTTACTGTTTGACATTTTCCTTTTCTCACTCCAAAACTTTCCTGAATATATGCGTTCTATCTGGGTAAATTAGAACCAATAATTCGCGAATTATTAATGCCCCTAAGTTTCAGAATAATTTAATAGACGAAACTACTTAAAGCATTAAGGAGGTAATTTATCATGGCGAAGTATAATTTACCCGTGGACAAAAGCACAATTGCTTCACAATTTAATGTTCAATTAGGTGGGGATGCTACATCTCGTCAAAATGGTTCTGTGGGCGGAGAAATGGTTCGTCGTACATTTGAAAGCTTTGGTAAAATAAAATAGTTGCCTGCTATAAATAAAAAGGCCAGTGATAAACTGGTCTTTTTATTGTTATAATATTGTTATAACGGTTTCATTCCGTTTTGTGCCTTGAGCTTGCGAAAGGGATGATAATAATGATGACAACTGCTTTAATCCTGGCTCTGGTTTTGTTTGTATTGGGGCTTCTGGGAACCGTCCTGCCTGTTTTACCCGGTGCCATCCTCATCTACGGCGGCATGTTACTTTATGGGGTTATGACGCACTTTTCAACCCTGGACACCAACTTTTTTCTCATCCAGGCTTTAATCTCGGTTTTGATTTTAGCAATTGATTTTCTGGCTTCTGCTGCCGGAACCCGCCAGTTCAAAGGCAGTAGACAGGCTGTCTGGGGCGCAGTCATCGGTACATTCTTAGGCCTGCTCTTTTTCGGACCGCTGGGAGTTATCATCGGTCCCTTCCTGGGTGCTGTAATAGCAGAATTTATTAACAGCCCCGACTTGAACCAGGCGATCCGGGTCGGTATTGGTACTCTAATCGGTTTTATCGGCGGTACCATTTTAAAGTTAGGTATTGAAATCATCATGATTATCTATTTCTTTATCAAGATTTAAGTTGCTTACGTAGAAAACCCGCTATTTCTATTTTAGCGGGTTTTCGTTATGTCTTCTATTTGCACTAGTTTTAGGTGCTCGCCCAAGAGAAGCCCCTTGACACAGCCAGAGAGATTACTGATTCCCAACTGTAATTAATTACCGATATTAAGAGACAACTTGTTATGTTATACTACTGTTGTCTCAAAGCTTTTCCTAAATTATCATGAGGAGGAATATTTGTGAAGAAAATATTCGGGTTTTTAATCGGAGTACAGACCATTGTCCTGATAACCGCTGTTACCTTACCGGTACAAGCCGCCATTAAAATAGGCGCACATCAAACCTTATCAGGTTCTGTTGTTACTCTTAAGACTAACGTTCCCGTCACAACACAAGTCACTCCCGTTCCTACAACTTCTACTCCGGCAACCCAAACCACTGTTACGACACCAATCACTACATATGTTCAAACCTCAACACCCACGCAAACTCAATCGGTCAAGATCGGCCAGCCTACCGGCAGCGGAAATGTAATTTCCTTAAAAAATATTGTTACACAGCCCACTGCCATCCCGGTAACGGTTACTTCACCCGTAACTACTACTTCTTCCGCCATACCAACCACTACAACCACCACAACCACTGCAACCACTACGCTCCCCGTTATTCCATCTTTGACAGAAATAACGGCCAATGAGCAAAAGATGATCGACATGATTAATCAGGAACGTATTGCTGCGGGTGTAAATCCACTCAAATTAGATCTTCGGCTAGCCGCAGTTGGACGCGCCAAAGCCAACGACATGATAATAAACAATTACTTCAGTCATACCTCTCCCACTTACGGAAGCCCATGGGCCATGATGCAACAAGTGGGGCTTACTGTTGGCTGGGCTGGGGAAAATATCGCCCGTAACCAGTCTGTTGAGAGCGCAATGGCAGGATTCATGCAAAGCCCGGGCCACAGAGCAAATATTCTGGATCCTCGTTTCACTCATGTTGGCATAGGGATTGCGGGAAATATCTACGTCCAAGAATTCTTGCAAGAAAAGTAAACTTAACAAATCGCTATGCATAGGTTGATGCCTATCGTTCAATTAGAAAACACATTAATCCTTAACTGCTGATCTTAATCCCCTCTTATAGTTTAAATAAATACCACTTACAGGTCCGCAACTCATATTTTAGCTCAAATGGTCTTAACTCCCCGTTAATCTCGCTCTGGCACCTGTAAATTATCATCCGGTTTCCGGCCAGTTTTTCTTCAGACCTCGATGTAACTTGCTCAACCTTTATTACCTTACCCTCAAGTTTATACCTCACCGGAGTTGCAATCCCATCCTTACTAAACCAGGCAATCATTTCAATTGGTTTCATTACTATTTTCATACTAACCACACTTTGCCCAATCTCCCGTTATGCATTCGGTACATCCTCCAGCACGGATTAGTTTGTTCCGGCACACGGGGCATTTGTCGTGCTGAATTAGCCACTGTTCACACCGCTCCAAGCAATAAGTTTTTCGGTTACAATCAGCGCATACATCTTTCATCTCACTCGCCTCACAGTACATATATTTGGTTGTCTATCGAACTTATGTTCTTATTATAGCCATATTCTGAGATAATATCAATGAAAACTATTTCAAATTAATATCGCATGGCCGCCAATAACTTACTCATTCTTTAACTCTCTGGGGGCATTATACTTGCAGAAAGGGGCTGTGTCATAAGTAAATTCCTTATGAAAACAGCCCCACTATTAGAAAGTCTTTAATTTTATTTGGTCTTCCACTGGATAGCTAAATTATTGTTAATTCAATAAAACTCATACCACTTTATTTAAAGGGACTGTGTTTGCACACAGCCCCATATAGATCTGCCACATCAGCCGGTTGTGAAGTCTTTACTTGGCCTAATGCCATTACTATTCTTTCCCAGTCCAGCAATAAGTACATATTTTATCCTCGCCTACACCGATTGCGGCAATCATGTCATGGATGTTTTGGTATTTTAGCGTTGAAAAGTTAAGTCGCTTTCTAATACAATCCAACATACAATTGTACTTTTCTGTTGCCGGATCACAATATGCCTCAAAAGACTCCGGTACTTTTCCCTCAAGCTCAATGATGGCCTGCCTGGCCACGAGATCCATTTCTGAACGGGAAGTTGAGAAGTTCAGGAATTTACAACCGAAAACAAGCGGAGGGCAAGCTGATCGAATATGAACCTCTCTGGCATTGCAGTTATAGAGCAAGTCTACAGTTTCTCTCAACTGAGTACCGCGAACAATTGAATCATCACAAAAGAGCAGGCGTTTATCAGCAACAAGTTCGGCAATGGGCATTAGTTTCATTCTGGCTACCAGATTTCTTATGTCCTGATCCTGCGGCATAAAACTCCTTGCCCAAGTTGGTGTATATTTTATGAAAGGACGTCCATAAGGTACTTTGGATTGGTTTGAGTAACCGATGGCATGTCCAACACCTGAGTCAGGTATTCCGGCAACCATATCAATATCTACATCGTCGTTTTTGGCCATTGCAGCACCATTTCTATAACGCATAACCTCAACATTCATTCCTTCATAGGTTGAGGATGGATAACCGTAATAGACCCATAAAAAAGCACAAATTTTCATTTCATCCCGAGACGGCGCAATTTTCTCAACACCGTCCTGCGTCAAAAGAATGATTTCTCCCGGACCGAGTTCATAATTAAGACTGTATCCGAGGTTTGCAAAAGTGCAGGATTCAGAGGAAACGCAGTAAGAGCCCTCTTTCTTTCCTACTATCAAAGGCGTTCTGCCAAGTTTATCCCTTGAAGCATAAATCCCTTGCGGCGTTAAAAGCAGAATAGAACAGGATCCCTGAAGCAACTCCTGTGCTTTTAACAAACCGTCCTTAAAAGAATTTTCATGATCTATTATAACAGACACCAGCTCAGTTGGATTAATAGCGCCCTTGCTCGTTTCCATGAAATGAATATTATGATTGAAGAATGCTTTGTCAGCGATTTCATCAAAATTGTTAATTTTTCCTACTGTAGTGATCGCATATTTACCATGATGCGAACGTACTGTAAGAGGCTGAGGATCCGTATCGCTAATACACCCTATGCCCATATTACCTTTTATTTTTGGTAGCTCCGATTCAAACTTTGCTCTAAACTGAGTATTTTCGATGTTATGAATTGACCTGTTAAAACTGTTTCCGCTCCAGATAGCCATTCCACCCCTACTGGTTCCCAGGTGCGAATGGTAATCCGTACCAAAATACACATCCATTACGCAGTCTTCTTTTGAAACAACACCAAATAATCCGCCCACTGCAACTACACCCCTAGCCCTTGATAAGTTTTAACTGATATATTTTATCGCTTTGAAAGAGAACTGCTGTCTCCACAGCCCTGTCCAGGGTAGCATATTTAGATTTTATTCAACTTTATTCTATCATCTTTTACCGCTTTTTTGTTTATTAAACAAAATAATTTCAGTTTCGTTCTTTATCTGTCGATTTTTTCATGCGCGGTATGAAAACTACCTTACCTTTTCTTTCCGGGCAAATTGTATATCTCTGCTTTACAGTGTAGCCTTAACTTTGCAAATGACCGGATTAGCGTAATTTCATGTAAACATACATATGTAAAATTCCCAATATATTATATAATGAGTTAGATAATAAAGTAAGCTGTTCACCCGGAAGTGTTGCAAGCGGTTTTACCAATACAGCTACTGAGAGGTATTCCCATTGATAATAAAAGAAATATCCAAAATAAAAAAAGAACTCTGCCGGAACTGTGGTTTTTGCCATAAATATCTTAGCTGCCTTGACAATCCTGAAGAATGTACAGGATGCGGTGCATGCGTTGAAGCCTGCCCCGGCTATGCCCGTTACCTGAAATCGGAACGCGTCCGTGAAAAAATAATTACCATTATTATTGATAAAAAGCATTACGAATTTAATGAACAGATAACAATCCTGAAGGCCCTGGAAAAGGCCGGCTATACCATTTCACATTTTCACGGGGAAGGACATGTCCATGCTCCGTGCCGCACAGGAGGTTGTTGGAGTTGCGCCGTATTAGTGGATGGTGAGTTAAAACCATCGTGCGTTACGCCAATACGTAATGGAATGAGCATAGATACCGGGATTGAGGCTATTGAGGAACACCCTCCCCTGCGAATGGTAGCGTCATTTGAACCCCACACAGTTGGGGGAGTAGGTACACCTCACTGGGTGAAAAAAAAGTCGTTATATGCTGCCACACCCCGCTATACTGAAATTGTTGCCTTTACCCAGGGTTGTATTTTACGTTGCCCTTCATGCCAAAACTGGCCATACACATACGCCTCAAGGGGTACTCCGCTTACGCCGGAGCAAACGGCCAAGATACTTGAATCCAAAAGGCAAGCCTATCATGTGGAACGGATTACATTATCCGGCGGAGAGTGTACTTTAAATAACCGCTGGTTAATTGAACTGCTTGAAAATTTACGTAAACTCTGCCCTCCGGAAGTACACCTCCATATAGACACCAGCACCGCTATGTTAACAACGGATTATATAGATCAACTTGTTGCCGCCGGGATGACAGATATCGGGCTGGATATTAAAGCCGCACGCTTGGAAACCTTTGCTAAAATATCAGGTTTAAGTTCATCAGATCTTACCCGTCGGTTATTACAACAAACCTGGAGCAGTGTTGAGTATCTGCTGGAGCACTACCGGGACAGGATCTTTATTGGCATTGGTATAGTGTATAATAATTCACTCATCACTATCGAGGAAGTCCAGGAAATAGCATCCCGCCTTTTAGCAATCGACCCCTCCGTACAGGTTTGCCTTCTTGATTACAGACCGGAATTCAGGCGTCTGGATCTTAAAAAACCATCACCGGGACAAATGCTTGATGTCTGGAAACTTTTAAAGGGTATGGGCTTGGAATATGTCACCTGTCAAACATCGGCCGGATTCTTTGGACCATAATCCTCCTATCCGTTAATCCTGCGCTTGTCGCTGTTGAAGCTTTTGGTTGATTAAACCCATAATAACCTGTTTTGAAACTGAGTTTTTGGTAACAGATATTATGAGAGGGAGGAATTGTTATGATAAACGGCCTGTCCCCAGCGGAGTTTTTGGAAATTACCAGAAAAAAATATCATGAAATGGTTAAGCAAGCTAAACCAATGATGTGCTGGTTTAGTACAACGGAAGCGTGCAACCTAAGATGTAAATTCTGTTTTGCCGGGTCCCATTTCCCTTTGGAAAATGAGCTTTCCACCACTGAAGCCTTGAAAGTAATAGATAACATCGCTGAAGCCGGGACCGAGGCTATCGTCTTTGGAGGAGGGGAACCCAGCTCAAGGAAGGATTTATTAGAACTGGCAAATTATGCGGTAAATCGTCATGGCATGATGGCATCCCTAAATACTAATGGTCAATTATTAGCTGATAAGCATTATGTACGGGCCTTGGCAAGCGCCGGATTTTCTCAGATTAAAATCAGTGTCGACGGACTAAAGGATAGTCATGATTGGAACCGCGGAAAAGGAACTTTTGAAAAATGTATCCAGGCTTTAAAGAACTGTGTTGAAGAAGAATTCCCGAGTATCTGGCTGATAGCTACTATTTCTAAACTGAATTTCGATGAAATTCGAGAACTCACAAAGCTGGGCGTTGAGTTGGGTGTGGATGTGGGAATGGTACAACTTCTCCCTATCGGAAGAGGGGAGGCTACAAAGAATCTAATGTTATCCAAAGAACAAACCAGGGAATGGCAAAGGATCTTAGTTGAACAAAAGAAAATCTATGGCGCAAGCAGGGTGCTTTTTGAGGATCGTTATCAAATAAGTGAAGATGAAGCTGCTTTGAATATTTCCATAGATCCCGAACGGATTGGGACCTATCTGGATTCACCGGCCGGATGTGTTACCGGTATTTGGCAATATATTATTGGCGCTGACGGTCAGGTATATGTCGGGGATGTCATAGCTCCCGAAATGTCTATCGGTAATTTGAGAGAAAGCAAACTCAGTGATCTATGGTCCAACTCGGAACTGATAAATTTACTGCGAGACAGGGATAAATTAAAAGGCAAGTGTGGCAGGTGCGAGTTGCGATTCGTCTGCGGAGGCTGTAGACGAATGGCCTACGGCCTTACCGGAGACATTATGGCGTCGGATCCGCAATGCTGGTATGAACCACGCCTGGGCAAGGATTAGTTACATGCTCTTTAGCTAGATTGTAGCATTTTTTCCATTTGCTACCATATTTTTTTAAGTTAAGTGATTGACCTTGCTGGATAATGACAGATGACAGAACACAAAAATAAACTCCAATAATTGCCAGCATAATATAGAGCTCAAAAGATCAATATAAGATCATAAGGGTACGTAATGGTTGAGCCAAGATTTATATATGCTCATTAGGGGTGTATATGGGTCGGCCAAAGAGTATATACAGGTGGTAGAACGCTTGTATATAGTCGGAGGGAAGATCTTTTATGGTGGGGAAAAGCTTTTCTGCAGTCCATTTTCGATTGCCTTGAGGTTCCAACTTATCATAATGGATCGAGCTAAGATTTTGCAGGGTGTTGGAATTTTCATACTCAATCATATGTTGGAAAATATATGCATGGGTAAGAAGTCGGTTATATCGAGCCGAAAGGTTTTATATAGCTGGGTAGATATCTTGCAAGGTTGAACGAATCATTAGTATAGGTGGTAACCTGCTTGATTATGGTCGGAAGATCCTAGTTAGGTAATCAACGATCTATATTGGTGTCAGGTAGATCATTGCGTGCTCTTATACATATCCTTAAAGGTCGCTAGTGATAGCGACTTTTTTATTTGGCTCAGAAATCCCCTCACAAGGAGGGGGAGTAGAGAAGAACCTATGGGGCTATCAGCCCTATTTTATTAGTTTGGAGAGTTCCCTGAACAGAGGTGTATCCGCTTGCTTCAATAAATCAAAGAATACTGTTTCTGTATTAGTTACTACTGCTCCCATAGACGACATAAGAGATAACCCGTTCCGGTAATTTTCCTTGGTTCGTGAACACACCGCATCACCCTAATCTGTCTTGGATATCAATTATCAATAAAACTACTTCTTTTCCAATAAGCGTATATTTGTTCAATGTTGACACTCCTCCCTTCTCTTCAATTTTTCACTATCTTTCGAACCATACCTTTGTAAACCACGGGACCACTACGTATAAATACAATCGTTTTGCACGATGCTAGTAGAAAAATATTTCATTTAATAGTATATTACATATAATAGTAATAGCCTATATTCCATTATATTACATTTATTACATTATTTACATACAATTATCGTTTCGGATTCTAACCCATATTAAATTGTGAGGTGCTGTTCAAATGCATAATCCAAATGTTAACCTGCCTAATTTTGCTTTTCGAGGACCTAGTCCGGTATCCATATTCCTGGCTCTTATCATTCTGCTTGCCAGTGGCTTAATTTGGTTTATAACAGGATGGTATGGCTGGATAGCAATTGGTTTTTTCTCAGCAATTTTAGTTGGTTACGGCGTGAAAGTTGCCGATCAGTGGGAGAAAGCTGTCGTTCTCCGTCTCGGTAAGTTTAGCCACTTAGCCGGTCCAGGTTTGTTCTTTGTAATTCCAATAATAGATGCTGTAAGTAACTGGATAGACCACCGTACGATAACTACGACTTTTAAAGCTGAACAAACTTTGACAAAAGATACTGTACCTGTTGACGTCGATGCTGTGTTATTTTGGACAGTTATGGATGCTAAGAAAGCTTCTCTGGAAGTAGCGGATTATAAGGACGCCGTGTTTTGGGCTGCCCAAACGGCTTTAAGGGATGTTATCGGTCGAACAAATTTAGCTGAGATGCTTTCGGACCGGGAAAGAATCGATCGGGAACTAAAAGAGGTAATTGACATGCGAACAGAACCATGGGGTGTTAATGTCAATGCTGTAGAGATTCGGGATGTCGTTTTGCCCACAGGCTTACAAGACGCAATGAGCCGAGAGGCTCAAGCAGAACGCGAACGGCGGGCCAGAATAATCTTGGGAACTGCTGAGACGGAAATTGCTGATAAATTCGCTGAAGCTGCTAAATCTTATGAGAATAATCCTGTTGCTTTGCATCTACGGGCAATGAATATCTTGTATGAGGGAATCAAAGAAAAAGGCGCGATGGTCATTGTCCCTTCTTCCATAGTTGAGACAATGGGTCTAGGGGCAGTGTCTGGTTTAACTAGCCTCGCTTCAACAGTCAGAAATTCCGATGAGTAACGGTTAAAGCCACGAACTTCTTATTGTAACAGGTTTGTGGCCACTTTTTCTCTAAGTTATTTAATCATTTGGTTGATATGTACCTATATCAGGTCCCTGCCCTACAACCGTCTTTTGGTTTTTAGTATTTGCTTCAAGCTTATATATTAACTGTCTGTTTTCTTCTTCCAATGCAATTATTGTTTTAGTTGAGTTTTTGACTTTTGACCTAAGCTTGACCAATCTGACCAGGCTGAGCAACATCACAATAACTGCGCCAAACATTGTTGAAATTAGTATTACTAAAGCTTGTGATACTGCTATTTTTAGGGTGAAAAAATTAACTTCAACAGACCCGGCGTTTTGTAAAGCAAGAACCGTCACAACAACGGCAAACAATAGGGATAATATAAATCTCCAATCCATATTTTAGCCTCCTTCAAATGAATTTCGATCCAAAAACTATAATTACATATATTTTCAACATTACCTTCCATTATCCTGCCTCTTACGCCATAAATTGCACAAAAGGATGACATGAGACGCTTCTCCTGTCATCATTCTTTCATCAATATGGCGATACTAAGTCATTACTTTTTCGGCCGTTTTAAATGACAACCTCCTGTTGCTCAGTAACTTAGAGAGCTGCACTCTGTCCCGCTAAAAATCCAGATGACCATGCCCATTGAAGATTATAACCACCACAACTCCCATCTATATCCATTATCTCACCGGCGAAAAATAAGCCCTTAACCGTTTTAGATTCCATAGTATTTTGATTTATTTCATGAGTGTCGACACCGCCTGCGGTTACTTGTGCACTAGGCCAACTCTTGGTTCCCCTGATCTTAAATCTCCAACCACTCAAAATATCTATGATCCCTTCTCGCTCTTGAGCAGACAGCATACCAACCGGACGTTTAAAATTATTAATACCCGCTTCGGTTAGCACTACAGGTATTAATCTTTTATTTATAAGCCCAACCAGGCTAAAGTCAATCGGCTTGTTTGAACTTATTTGAGAGCGTTTGCAGATTAGTTTACTTAACTCTTCTCTGGACAGCTTATCCATTACATTTATTTTTAAATGCCCTTCTTTACCTTCTTGTAAAAGTTCTCCGGCTTTCCTGCTTATCTGGAGAATAGGCGGACCTGATACTCCATAATTAGCAAAAAGAATATCTCCTCTATCTTTAGCAACTGATTTATTATTATAAACAATCTCGGCAGTCCCTACAAATTTAACTCCCTCAATACGTTTGAAAAACGATCCTTCCAACATCAATTGCACCAGAGCAGGAAAAATATCGGTAATAGTATGCCCCAGGCGGATTACTAAATCATAGCCCCGGCCATCGGACCCGCTGGAAGGCATAGCTTTCCCACCGGCTGCAATGATAACCCTATCCCCCAGATATACTTTCCCGTTTTCCAATTCTATTATAAATTTATTTTTTTTCCTGTGTATATCTTTTACACAAGCATCACAAATAATATTGACTCCCAGTTCATTTAATTCATACAAAAATACATCCAAAATACTGGAAGCCTGATCGGACATGGGAAAGACCTTGCCCAAATCCTCTATTTTATGTTCTATCCCTAATTTCTCAAAAAACCTAATGGTATCGTCTATGGTGAAATATGCTAAGGCACTATAAGCAAATTTGGGGTTGTTCCCATGATAACAAGTTATATCGGCATTTACATTTGTGAAGTTGCAGCGGCCATTTCCTGTAGCCAGTATTTTTTTGCCTACCCGCGGATTCCTCTCCAGGATCGTGACATCAGCACCCAGTCTTCCGGCCGAGATTGCAGCAGTCATTCCGGCTGCTCCTCCCCCAACCACTATTACATCCTTCTTTGTCTTCATATGTACTCCCCAATATCTTTGGTGTTCATTATATTATTCCCAGTTTACTATAAAAAACCAAATTTATCGACTCATATCTTTAGTTGCTGACATTCCGCAAGTTTCCTCGAGCCTTACCGGAGATAACGGGTGATAAATACACTTGGCTGGCTTTAACGTTGGCCAATGAATAGCCGAGTGTTCCTGTAGCCAAGGACAGCAGACTTCTTTCTGTTATTAAAGGTTATGTTTATTTAATCCATCAGTCATTTATGTTTGATAATTAACAGAATTCCACTCACTGTTAAAAGGATACCCAGTACCTTATTTAGTATCTTACCCGAAGAAACACTTTTCGCCAGCACAGACTTTGATGGCTCGTTACATCTTTGACCTGATTTGCAGAGTTTCTGTTTTGTCATGTCCGGCAGGTCTGATTGGGCATTTATTGTTCCAGACCATGACTCCGGCTTGCTTACACAGCACATCACTGTGGGATGCTGCCGCCGATAAGAAGTGCCAAGAACTATAACGTTCGAAGACGGCACCTTGATTTCGCTTTTCAACGAATACCTTCGACTTCCTATCATATTAACTATAATGTACCCATGAATTAG
>JQID01000102.1 GCA_000770645.1 Desulfosporosinus sp. Tol-M | reverse complement strand
CAACACTATGCAAATAATGATCTTAATAAAATTAATCGTTAGACTTATGAAATACCAGGGGTACGTGTCCAGTAACCAACTTATATTTATTCCGGCAAATAAAGAGGGTCACCGGCAGACGGCGGACCCTCATATTTCTTGTCAAATATTAATACAAATTCCCAAACCTAAACATTAAAACAGAAGGTTAGCTCGATGCAAAAAAGTATAAAATGCTGTCGATGACAATTGTCCTTAACTTAACAAGTTTAATAGGATTTATCTCATTAAACTTGTCAAGAAAATGATAAATTGATCCGATGATAGCGATATGGTAGTATAAAGTTACATTCAACTTCAGCTTTAAGACAATCCGAATGGTACCAGAAAGGACCATATCGATATGTGGTCAAAGCGCTGAGCAAAAGATTTATACCTGAACGCTTGTACCTTTAAAGGACTGAGACGGAAAGGGGGCTTTACTATACCATTATGCCTTCTAAACTAGTGTTAGGAGGTTTTTTTGATTTATGCTGAAGCAGGAAGATATTGTGACGGACAGGTTCAAGTAATTAACGATTTACTTGGTATGACTCCAAGAAAGTTTCTACATGTTAAAGAATATGCAGATTATAAAAACTCTACTTTCGAAGCAGTAAAAAAATATAAACATGAAGTTGAAAACAAAGTATTCCCCCAAGAAAACAATGTGCGAAAAATGAATGTTGATGAATTAAAGCAATTAAAAAACTTATTATAATATAACAAGGTATTTACATTTGCTGTAAAGACTTTATAATAGTTGGAATAGCTAAAAAAGGATATTCTATCTTTCAGCCCGAACCAAGTGCTGTCACTAATTACAACGATAATTCAAAAGCCAGCCAAAAGCCGAATAACCCTGCCCAGAGTACTTAAAACAGGGGAGACAATCACAATGAAGAAGGCAACATCAAAGTGGCATGTTTTAATAGCAGTTCTGATAACGGTATTAATGGGTCCAATTGATGCCAGTGCCGTGAATGTTGCCTTCCCCAGCATGTCAGAATATTTTAAAGTTAGCGTGGACATGGTTGGTTGGGTTAGCATGTCGTATTTGTTAGTCTTGAGCAGCTTTCAGCTTAGCTTTGGCAGGCTGGGTGACATGTTTGGTTTTAGGCGCATATTTCTGGTGGGTATTAATGTATTTACTATTGCTTCCATTTTATGCGGTATATCCTGGAATATTGGAGCGCTTATTGTCTTCCGGACAATTCAGGCTATCGGCACCGGAATGACTTCGGCCCTTGCCGCGTCCATTATTACCGCAACATTTCCCCCGCAGGAAAGAGGAAAAGCGCTGGGCATGTTGGGTACGGTAGTTGCCCTGGGACTGGCTACGGGACCCAGCCTGGGCGGACTGCTTTTAGATCTATGGGGATGGAAAACCATATTTTTTATAAACATTCCCATAGGCATAATAGCGTTTTTGGTATGCTATAAGTTATTACCGGAAAAAGGAAAACTTATCGATCAAAAATTTGACTGGGCCGGAGCCTGTCTGGCCCTTATTTGCCTGGCTTCTCTTTTGTTTTTCATCAGCAGGGGGCAATATTATCAATGGTCGGAGCTAATACTGCCAATCGGGTTTTTGGCCCTTATTACAGGAGCGTTGTTCATCATTCAGGAGCGAAAAACAACGGAACCTATGTTAGAGTTAGGCCTGTTTCGCAGCCATGCCTTTACAGCCGGGAACATTGCCGCTCTCTTTCATTTTATGACCCAGTACATTATTGTTTTCGTTACCCCCTTCTATTTACAACAGCAGCTTGGTTTTGCACCCTCAAAAGTGGGAATTACAATGACCGCCTTCCCTCTGACCGTACTGCTAATAGCGCCTTTGAGCGGGGCTCTTTCAGATAAAATTGGCAACCGCCTGCTCGCCTCCGCTGGAGCTATTTTTTGCGCCCTGGGAGCACTGAGTCTTTCATTTATGGGTCCGGATTTTCTCCCCTCCGATGTAGCCTGGCGACTGAGCCTTTTCGGCCTGGGAACGGGCATGTTTCAATCTCCAAACAATAGTGCAATAATGGGAGCTGTTCCCAAAATACGTCTGGGCATTGCTGGCAGTGTTCTGGCTACCACACGTAATGTGGGTATGGTTATAGGTATAGCTATCGGCAGCGCGGTACTTACCGTCAGACAGGCTTCTTATCTTTTGCCGGATACTCCTTTTCCACACTTGCTAGCTATGCAGGATGCTTATATTATGGCCGCTTTTCTATCTGTACTTTGCTTTGTAGCCTGCCTTTTTGTTAAGGCCCAGAWGGCAAATCGATCATCTGACAATATTCCTGTATGTGGAAGTAAAGACTACTAAAAGTCTTAAACTCTCGTACGGGACTGTGGAGTTTGGCTCCTCAACTAAAACGGCATTCTCCTACTCTATCTTATTATTATAAGGATATAAAAGGATGATAAACCTCATGAAAATAGCGATTATTACAGGCGCATCCTCAGGCCTTGGAAAAGCCTTTGCCGAAAAAATCTTGATTTCATAATACCTAAAATTGCTATCCTCATCACTATATGTAGTACGAAATCTCACATAGTTTACTGCGTTATGGCTTCGAAATTCTATTTATTAAATTCATTCAGGGGAACCTTTCTTTCATTCTAACGGCAATGTGCGGATTACCTTCGATAAAAATTTGAAAAGTGGTTTGCAGAGAACGGATCTTTTCAACCATGAGTTGATTATGGTGCGGGCTATGTATGTATCATGATCGGTTTAATCAATGAAACGTAAGTCGGTAGCTTTAAATGGGGTCCTGGGATTAAGGCAGCTATTTATGGATATGATGTTGAGGAGGAACTATCCAAATAAGAAGTTATTGACAAAAGCTACAATTGTACTAACCTAAAGAAAAGACACAGGTTTCTATCACCAAGTTGTGGAAACAATTAATAAAGAAAACTTATTGAGTAACATGAGAGGAGTTTGATAATGTGGTTTTCTAAATCAGTAGAAGAAGTATTACAAGAATTTAAAGTTAATCCAGACCAAGGCCTTTCAATCGAAGAAGTCAAAGCTAAGCTCGCAATACACGGAGAGAATAAACTTAAGGGTAAGCCAAAGAAAAGCCTGGTTGCGTTGTTTTTCGCTCAGCTTAAGAACATGCTCATCTATGTTTTACTCGGTGCTGCAGTGTTTACTATTAGTATTCATGAGTATATAGACGCTCTTATCATACTTTTAGTCGTTATACTCAATGCAGTTATGGGGGTTGTTCAAGAGTACAAGGCCGAAAAAGCCATTCTAGCACTTCAACAAATGACTGCGCCGAAATCTATAGTTAAGCGAAACGGGAAAATTGAAGAAATAAGTTCCGAAGAAATTGTCCCCGGTGATATTATTGTTCTTGATACCGGAAGATTTGTTCCAGCTGATCTCAGGCTCATCGAGAGTGCTAATCTTCAGATCAATGAATCTGCTTTAACGGGAGAGTCGGTTCCATCTGAAAAAAACGCCCCGGCAACCTATCAAGATCCTAAAACACCTCTTGGTGATAAATCCAATATGGCTTTCATGTCTACTATGGTAACCTATGGCCGCGGCGAAGGTATTGTCGTTGCAACCGCTATGGACACCGAGATAGGTAAAATTGCCAGGATCTTGGATGAGGAGACGGAAAAAATGACTCCTCTGCAGAGGAGACTGGAAGAACTGGGAAAAGTATTGGGATTTATTGCCATTGGCATTTGTGCCCTGATTTTTGTCATTACCTTTTTCCAGAACAGAAATGTATATGAAATTTTACTAACTGCCATTAGCTTGGCCGTTGCCGCCATCCCGGAAGGACTTGCGGCGATAGTTGCCATTGTTTTGGCACTCGGCGTAACAAGAATGTCTAAAATCAATGCCATTGTGAAAACGCTCCCCGCAGTCGAAACCCTGGGTTCGGTAAATATCATTTGCACCGATAAGACAGGGACTCTGACACAAAATAAAATGACGGTTGTCAAACTCTACACCTCGAATAACCTCAAAGAAATCCCCTCTGAAGGCGCCGGCTTTGAAGCTAGTATAGATGAAAAAGAATTAATTAAGTCTTTTGTATTATGCTCTGATGCTACCTTTGAAAAGGAGGAAAGTACCGGAGATCCTACGGAAGTAGCACTTATTATCCTGGGTGACCGTTACAATCTGAGCAAAAAAAATCTGAACGAAGAGTTCAAACGGGTAGGAGAAAACCCTTTCGATTCCAACCGCAAGCTGATGTCCACCTTGAATCAGGAAAATGCTGCTTACAGAGTACACACTAAGGGAGCTATCGACAATATTCTGAAAATCGCCAAGAATATCCTTGTCGACGGAAAAGTAGTCTCTCTCAGTGAAGATATGAAAAACGATATATTAAAAATCGCTGAAGAGATGTCTAATAATGCATTGAGGGTTCTGGGAGCAGCTTATAAAGATACGGCCAGCCTTATTAACCCGCAAGAAATGGAAAAGGACTTAACAGTCCTCGGGATCGTGGGCATGATTGATCCCCCGCGCATTGAGGTTAAGGATTCCATCAAGGAAGCGAAAATGGCAGGCATTACTCCGGTAATGATTACCGGGGATCATAAACAAACGGCGATGGCTATTGCTAAAGAGCTTGGTATCGCTGACTCTATCGAACAAAGTATTACAGGAACAGAAATCGATGAATTAAGCGAGGAAGAACTTTCTCGCTTAATCGATAATTATCGTGTGTTTTCCAGAGTTTCACCTGAACATAAAGTTAAGATCGTTAAAGCCTATAAGTATCAAGGAAATATTGTTTCTATGACAGGGGACGGCGTCAACGATGCTCCTTCTTTAAAGAGCGCGGATATCGGTATAGCGATGGGGATTACAGGAACAGATGTTTCCAAGAATGCCGCCGATATGATTCTGACAGATGATAAATTCACGACCATCGTTCATGCGATTGAAGAAGGCAGAAATATCTATAGCAACATCAAGGAATCCGTGATTTTCTTATTATCCTGTAACCTGGGCGAAGTAATTTCGATATTGGCTGCTGTCTTATTCTTCTGGCCCATTCCTCTCCTCCCCACCCAAATCTTATGGATTAACTTGATTACTGATTCGCTGCCTGCTATTGCCCTTGGAATGGATCCCAGTGACAAGGATGTTATGAAACAAAAACCCCGAGATCCCAAAGAAAGCTTCTTTGCTCAAGGTGCCGGCTGGAGAGCTGTTTTGGGCGGCACATTGATCGGCCTTTTTACCTTAGGCGCTTTCTACTTTGGTTTAAAAGAATTTGGTTATAGTTTAAATTCCAAGGACATCCCCGAGAACGTTTTAAYCTATGCCCGGACTATGGCCTTTGTTGTTCTGGCCACTTCTCAGTTGTTTTATTCCTTATCAATGAGAGACACGCGGAAATCAATACTCCAGGTTGGGGTATTCTCGAATATGATACTAATAGGCGCTATTGTCCTTGGACTCCTTCTTCAACTTGTGGTTATATCCGTTCCATTCTTATCCTCTGCTTTTAAGCTTCAGATTCTCTCTCCAAATGACTGGGCCATAGTCTTTGCCTTAGCATTAATTCCGCTGGTCATCAATGAAATAATCAAAGGGTTCAAATGTCGAAGAAACGTATAAGAATAAGATTATGAAATTATGCAACCACGCCCCTCTTATAACAAACAGAACCAATAAACCATGACCTAGTGTCGATCTATTTACTGACTATATTTAACATAATATTGCAGAGAATCACAAAGTTTTCAAATCTATTCGACATTATGTTTGAAGGATATTTTATTATCTCTGTCTAATTCTGAAGAGAAATATATAGGAAACAATGGGAATGATGGTGCATTTATCTTAAGGCAAGCAATATCTGTTGAGACATGTGGCTTAATGGAGAATATTGGCTATATTACGATGGAGATACGGAAGTCGTCTATGAGAAAATGAAAAATGAGGTGACAAAGAAAATGGGAGAAATCAAAATTTTAATTGTTGATGACAACCAGGCGAATTTGATTGCTCTAGAGGCAGTACTTAAATCGCTAAACTACCATCTGATTTTTGCCAGTTCCGGAGAAGATGCCTTGAGATACTTAATGAAAGATGATTTTGCCATGATTCTGCTAGATGTGCAGATGCCGGGAATGGACGGTTTTGAAACAGCCAGGTTCATTAGGGCAAGAGAAAAAAATAAGAATATACCCATTATCTTTATCACGGCAATTTGCAAGAGCGAGGAAAATATTGTACAGGGATATAACTTGGGCGCGATTGACTATTTGTTTAAACCATTCCACCCCGAAACATTAAAGTTGAAGGTGGAAGCATTCGTTAAAATACACCTTCAATCTCAGCAAACGATGCTCCAAAATATTTTTCTGCAGCAACTTGGGAGAAAGCTCAGGAAGACCAGCCAGAAGCTTACTAATATACTCGAAAGTATCACGGATGTTTTCTTTACTTTAAATCACCAGTGGGAATTCATCTTTGTCAATAAAGAGGCCGAGAAATTTTGGCAGAAGAGTAAGGGAGAATTAATCGGCCGAAATATTTGGGAACTATTCCCGGCATTACTCCCAGAACATTACTCTTTTTTTGCAAAGGCAAAGACCAGAAAGGAAGCTTCGCATTTTGAGCACCTTCATTCTGATATTCTGTATGAAGTGCATGTTTATCCGTCTGACGAAGGTTTATCTATTAATTATCATGATATTTCTAAACGAAGGATGTTCGAAAAGGAAATAGCCTGCTTGGAGCGTTTGGATCTTGTGGGACAAATGGCTGTGGGGATCGGTCATGAAATCAGAAACCCAATGACCACAGTTCGAGGCTTCCTCCAGTTACTGGGGGAAAAAGAAGAATTTACAGAATTTAAGGGCTATTGTGAACTGATGATTGAGGAGCTTGACAGGGCAAATGCCATTATTACGGAATTTATTGGCCTGGCTAAAAACAAGGTTGTGTATTTACAACCCTTGAGTATGAACAGGCTGATTGAAAACCTATATCCATTGATTCAGGCGGACGCAATAGCTAGTAACAAGGACATCATAGTGGATCTTCAGGATACGGAAGTCTTGCTTCTTGATGAGCAAGAAATTTACCAGCTCATTTTTAACCTGGTTCGGAACGGAATGGAAGCCATGTCTGCTGGTGGGAAGTTGACTATTAGAACATTCATGGATGGTGAAGATGCCGTTTTGGTCGTGGGAGACGAGGGTAGTGGCATCAAAACTAAGGATTTGGAGAAGATGGGAACACCTTTTTTCACTACCAAAGAAAACCGCACTGGGATGGGGTTGGCCACTTGTTTCAGTATTTCAGCGAGACATAACGCTGCAATCCAAATTGATACAAGCCCATCAGGCACGACCTTTTTCGTTCGGTTTAAGCAGCAAAAGAAAATTAAGTCAGCGTAAGCAATATTGTCGCACCATTTGGCAGTGCTATCACAAATCCGAAGGCTCCGAAAAATTATAGCTTTCTTCTGCAATAGGGACAAAAGCCGTATCCTAATGCGATGGAAAAGCTAGAAAGAGCACGATAATCCTTTCGCAAAAGGTAGTGCTCTTTCTATTTTTATGCAATCCATAATATTCCACCTGATGAGTGCCGGTATTGTTCCTACAAACCCGTATGCCACTTTGACCAATCAGACCTTCGGTAAACTCTTCAACGCATTATCCAAAGCCTCCTGAGGTAAGCTGAAGTCCTGGATCTGTCCTGACAAATAGTTCTCATAAGCTGTCATATCAAAGTGGCCGTGTCCGCTTAATCCAAAAAGAATGGTTTTGGCTTCGCCGCTTTCCTTACAAGCTAAAGCTTCATCAATGGTGCCTTTGATAGCATGCGCTGACTCTGGGGCGGGGATGATTCCCTCGGAGCGGGCAAAGGTTAAGGCAGATTCAAAAATCCCTATTTGATTGACGGCTTTGGCTTCAATGAGGCCATCGTGTAAAAGTTGGGATACCAGAGGGGAATCTCCATGGTAGCGTAAACCACCGGCGTGGATTCCTGCCGGCATAAACTCTGTACCTAGTGTATACATCGATAAAAGTGGTGTCATTCCAGCAACATCACCAAAATCGTAGGCAAACGCACCCCTGGTTAAGGTGGGGCAAGCTTCAGGCTCAACGGCAATAAGCCTAACCTTTTTACCCTTAGTAAGATTGTCGTAAACAAAGGGGAATCCAAGTCCGGAGAAATTGCTCCCGCCACCGCAACAACCAATGACAATATCCGGATAGGCATCAGCTTTTTCCATTTGGGCTTTGGCTTCTTGGCCGATTATGGTTTGGTGTAGCATAACATGATTCAGAACACTGCCCAAGGCATAATTAGTATCCTCACGACCGGCAGCATCTTCAACAGCTTCGCTAATAGCCATACCCAAGCTTCCCAATGAATCGGGACTTTTGGCTAAAATTTGTCGACCGGCGTTAGTGCGGTCACTGGGACTCGCGATAACCTCGGCATCGAAAATTTGCATTAAGGAGCGACGATAAGGTTTTTGCTGATAGCTGATCTTAACCATATAAACAATACATTCTAAACCGAAGAATTTACAAGCCATGGCAAGCGCACTTCCCCATTGTCCGGCTCCAGTTTCTGTGGCGAGCCTCTTAATACCGGCTTGTTTGTTATAGTAGGCTTGGGGAATGGCAGTATTCAGTTTGTGACTGCCCGCAGGGCTTGCTCCCTCATATTTATAAAAGATTTTAGCGGGTGTATCTAAGACTTTTTCTAACCTGTAAGCGCGGACTAGGGGCGCTGGACGCCATAATTTATATAGTTCACGGACTTCATCCGGAATTACGATCCAACGTTCTTGTGTAACCTCTTGCATAATTAAGTCCATAGGGAAAATAGGAGTTAAATCTGGAGGTCCGGCAGGTTGCATAGTTTGTGGATTAAGGGGTGGCTTAGGTAAGTTGGGCATATCGGCCATAATGTTATACCAATTTGTAGGGATTTCCTTCTCGCTGAGATAGATTTTTGTTTCGCTCATCTGGCTTTAACCTCTCCTCTGTTAATTTTGATTGTTTACATGAAATCATTTGTATTATTCGAGGATTTTAGTCATATTCCTGCTAATTAATTCGGGAAAAAGGGATTCAATTATTTGGGGTTAGACTCCCTTTGCCTCAAACACTAACTGGCCTTGCAACCAGACCTGTTTAATATCAAAATCTGATGACAGGCGGATAAAAGTAGCGTCCTTGTTTATTTCGAGACTGCCAACCCGGTTATCAATCCCTAAAAGTTTGGCGGGATTTAAAGTGGCATAACGCACGGCCTCCGGTAACGGGAATTGCAGCTTTTGCGTCAACATTTTTATTCCCTGACGCAAGGGATAGGTACTACCGGGGATCGTTCCATCAGGCAATTGGGCTATGCCGTGGCGTACAATGGTCTTTTGTCCCCCAAGTTCGTATTCTCCGTCCGGCAAGCCTACGGCTCGAGTCCCGTCCGAGACCAAACTAACCCGTTCCGGCGGTTTATTCCTGAATATCAGTTGAAGCATTGCCGGGTGGAGGTGCACCCCATCAGCAATGATTTCCATGGTGATTGTATCATCCAGTAAAGCTTTCGTTAATAAACCTGGGTTACGGTGATGAATTGCGGGCATAGCATTAAAGGCATGGGTAATATGCCGCACACCCCACTGTACTGCCCGCTCCATCTGAGCAAAATCGGCTGCTGTATGTCCGGCTGAAGAGATTACGCCATGCGCCAGGCAAACCTCATCAAGTTCTTGCCCATCCGGTCGCTCCGGGGCAAACGTAAGTATTTTAACGAGATTCGGATAATCGCGCAGCAGGTTTGCCAAGAATTGTGCACTCCCGTCCTTGGCCCCATCCCAAATCATTTCTTGGGCTTGCGCGCCTCGGAACTCCCTTGTTATATAGGGTCCTTCCAAATGAAGTCCTAAGATTTCCGCCCCCCGGAAGTGACCTCGTTGAAAATCCGTTACATTTTGGAACACCCTCTTAAGTTGTTTTAGGCTGCATGACATCGTTGTGGGCAAAAAAGCGGTTGTGCCTTCTTTAAGCAGAGCCTCTGCTAGGACCTGTAAACTTTCAGTGGTACCATCCATGACATCGCAGCCGCCGGCCCCATGCACATGCGTATCGATCAAACCGGGGATCAAGAGATCCCCTGCCATGTTCCACACAGTTGTTTCCTGCATTGCCTGTCGCCCTAACCGAAGGACTGGCGAAGCTTCTTCAAAGATTTCCGTTAGAATAGCATCTTGCCAGATCATTCCACCATAGCAAATACGATCCGGCAAAACCAATGTTGCGCCGCGCAGCAAACCTCGATCCATAAGAATGCCTCCCCATATGACCATATCTATATCCGTTAGGATGGACCATCGTCGTGGCTATATTGCCGGATAAATTGACAAAGCGTTATTATGAACGAAGCAATAGCCCAAATTAAAAGGGGCCAGGTGTGATTCTATTCCCAGTATACACCAATCTGTGACAGAAACTAAGTTATTCAATATACTAAGATTAGGACAAACATTCTCGGGCAGGGAACGGTCCACACGATCTCTATCTGCCCTGGAGATTTGTGAATACCCTTGTCATTGGAAAGCAGTCGGCAGACATCGGCTGCTTTTTGTATCGAGAGTGTTTGTTCTATTATTTTAAAAGGAGGTGAATAAAATGCCTGTTATTGCAAGCACTAAAGACACTGTGATGGTCGTAACTTATCAAACTGGCTTGACTGCACAAGGTTCACCCAAACTAAGTCAGCGTAGTTTCCCCAATGTGAAATCTAACGCGCCAGACCAAGATGTATATGATGTTGCCGTTGCCCTTTATGGACTTCAGGACTACCCTTTAATCGGAGTGCGTAGAGACAATCGCGTCGATTTAACGGAGTCGTAGGAATAGAACGATGAATTTAGGGTATTAGAGAATTTAAAGCAAGGAGTAAGAATAGAAAGGAGGAATACTAATGGCAAGTACAACTAAAAAGGTCCTGAGAATGATTTTCAACAATGCCTCAGGTAATGCGGTGACAATAACTTTACCGGAACCTAAGGAGAGTTTGACGGCTGCCCAAATCGAAGCCGTCATGGAGCAAATCATCGCGAAGAATATTTTCCTGACTTCCGGTGGTGAACTCATTTCCAAACGAGATATTAAAGTTGTCGATACGACAACGGATGATCTCTATGATCAACCAGTAGCGTAAAATACCATATTCGGCAGTGCAACAGTCGGAAAAGGCCTGCAAGTCAAGAACAGTCCTCACACTTGCACGGCGCCAGTCCCTGTCAACCCAAACGACGTAACGCCCACTTCAATAAGTGGGCGTTATTTGACTTCGGATCTGTCCTTATGTTATAAGTGATAAACGGGTATATTGAAGTTAGAAAACCTAGATTTATCTAGATTTATTGCGTAGGAGGAAAAAATGCATCAGTACTGGTTCTATATAGGTAGTTTTCCTATTCGTGCCTACGGAACAATATTAGCGTTGGCCTTTATTGTAGGAGTAGGCATAACACTATATTTTGCCAAAGTTGAAGGGCGACCGGAATATATGGAACCATTTTTGGATTTAGCCCCTATTCTGCTAATTGCAGGTTTATTGGGTGCTCGTTTCTGGCAGGTGTTCTTTTTTGATTGGGCATTTTATAGTAAGCATCCGGGCGAAATAATAGCCATCTGGCATGGGGGGCTTTCGATTCAAGGGGGTGTGATCGGCGCATTATTAGTCGGCGGAATTTACCTCTTCATCAAGAAGTTACCTTTCTGGGAATTAGCGGATTTAGCTGCCCCAGGGCTTATACTGGCCCAGGCGATTGGACGGGATGCAAATCTTCTGAATGGTGACGCATTTGGAGGACCGACTGGAGGAGATTATGGAATTCTCTATCCTGTCGGGACGATTGCTCGAGGCACATATGGAAACCAACCTCTGTGGCCTGCGGAAGTATGGGAAGGGCAAGTGGATGTGCTTATCTTTGCTCTTCTCATGATTTTGAAATTGAGAAAATGGCCATCTGGCGTGATCTTTCTGTTGTACATGGTATTATATAATCTTTCAAGATTCTTTATAGAGAGTCTTCGGGGGGATAGCCTGCGGTTTTTATTCAACTGGACTGCGGCGCAATGGAGCAGTGTGGTGGCGGTAGGGATTGCTCTGTTGCTTCTGGTTTGGAGAATGCGGAGAGATCGACAACACGAGGCAGTTTGACTTTCAAAATGGTGCAAAAAAGTGTCTCTTCGGTTCCCAGAATGGATTGGATGGCTTCCAAATTTTTATTTTGTTTCTCACGTGTAGTTAAGTGATCGTGAGCCACTGCAAGGTGTTCCAGCATTTTTGTATTTATGGAGATCTGCAATCCCTCGGATGTACCGCTATATTGAAAGTGATAAATATGGCTTTTTTTTTCATTGACTTTTAAATTTCCGCGTCCGTAGGTTACATGGTTTAACACCTGGAAGGCGTCAAGGGCACAGGAATGTGTATCTGCAATAACCGAGAGTTCCGAATTTGGGGCGGGGCGAATTCCCAGTTCGCGCATTGCAATCTGCGCCACTCGATAACCCAAAGATATTTCAGGGCAGGTATGACCGTGAAAATCAATGACTTGTTCCCAAGGCGATTTTTCTATACACATAGATTGGTTCTCCTCTATAATTGTTTTGTTTTCATTGTATAACTGTCGAGGTCAAATGAAAAGTACTTCATAAAATTTAAATAAATTGCTATATAAATGAAGGAGTTTTCGATGAAAAATTGAAATTTGGACAAAGACGAAAGAAGAGCGAAATCCTAAATGGATTGCCCCTCTTCCCTTAAGGATTTTTCTTATCTTCTGCTTAGGATTGAGGTAAAAGCACGCCGATGATTCCACCAATACCACCCGAAACTAGTGCTATGATAGTTTTCTCTCCCATTTTTAGCCAAGATGGTGTATCGGACCCAAAAATTAAAGATATGATAAATACCAGAAGGATAAATCCTAGGCCGACAGCCAATCCATAGTACAATCCCCTTGTGCCTGCTTGGTAAGCTGTGATAAAAGCAGCGACGAAGATACTTGTGCCAAAGATAATGTTGATCGACAGTTCGGACTCAGGGAGTGATGTGTAGGAGAGTAGGACCCCAAATACCAGAGATATCAACAATGCCAAGATGGATGCCATGAGAATGCCTTTGAGAATTAAGCTGAACTGAAAGGACTTTAACATGATGATCCCTCCTTTGATAATAACTACCTATGCTTCATTTCACTGGAGTATGACAAGTTTATACTATTCGATACAATGACCTATTAAAATTAAGGAGGAATTGAAATGAAAAAGATGATCCCTGATTTTATTAAAATGAAACAAGCCGGTGAGAAAATCAGCATGTTAACAGCTTATGATTATCCCTCTGCTCAGTGGACCGAAGAAGCCGGTATCGATACGATCCTGGTCGGAGATTCTTTGGGTATGGTGGTTCTTGGTTATGATTCAACTGTACCGGTAACGATGGAAGAAATGCTTCATCATACCAAAGCAGTCCGCAGGGGAGCGTCACAAACATTCGTAATTACCGACATGCCCTTTATGAGTTACGCTTCCATTGATCTTGCTCTGATGAATGCCGGACGATTGATCAAAGAAGGGGGAGCGGATGCGGTAAAACTTGAAGGGGGTTTAAATGTTGTTTCCATCGTTCAAGCCCTCACCCGAGCGGGTATTCCCGTTGTTGGGCATATTGGACTGACTCCCCAAACAGCAAATCAACTTGGCGGATTTAAAGTTCAGGGACGAGACCTGGCCAGTGCCAAGCAGTTAGCGAAAGATGCTCTGGCCTTAGAACAAGCGGGTGCATTTTTACTGGTCCTGGAGGCAATACCGAGGCAATTGGCGAAACAGATTTCCACTGAGCTGACAATACCTACGATTGGGATTGGAGCGGGGCTTGATTGTGATGGGCAAGTTCTTGTGTTTCACGATATCTTGGGACTCTACCAACGATTTAAACCTAAATTCGTCAAACAATATGCTTTACTGGGGCGGAATGCAGTCCAAGCGATCCAGTTATATCATCAAGAGGTAAAATCAGGTCAATTTCCAGCTGAGGAACATACTTTTACTCTATCAGATGGGGTTTTTATAAATCTTTATGGGAATAAATAAATTAACTGGTAAATAGGATATTTATAAATGATCTCTGTGTAGATTATTTCTTAAAATTTGCTATAATAAATTTGGATGGAAGGAAGGACTAACATTGAGATTGAAGGAAAAAACTCATCGCCGCCGTGTGCGTAATCAAGAAATGGCCATTGCCTTACTTCAAGATCGTTTAGCGGAGATTGAGGAAAAAATGCCTAAGCGATAATTTCCAAGCATTTGCTCGAGATTTTTTTGCACTGTAGTGATATAATATAAATGCAACCTGACTTGTGCGTATGGATTATCATGGTTTTGATCCTATAATGTGACAGGGAACTAAATGTTAAGTTATTACAACAGGCCCTTTTCTAGGGAAGTTGGAAAGTTTGAACTAGGTGCCCACCTGCGAAAGCGGGGTCAGAAACCTGAAGTCTTACGGCAAGTTGGGGAAGGGTAGGGAATATTCCCTGCCCTTATCATATTAAGGGGTGTATTAATGACTCGAATCCTACTAACGCGTCATGGCCAGACCATATGGAACATCGAAGGACGAGTGCAAGGAAGTCTGGATTCTCCGCTTACAGAAAAAGGAATACTTCAGGCCCGTTCCTTGGCAGTCAGACTAAGGAACGAGGGAATTGAGCGCATTTATTCCAGTGATTCCCTTCGAGCAATAGGTACTGCCGAAGAGATTCGTTGTGAACTTGGGCTTGAAACAATAACTACAAATCCTGCGCTGCGCGAGTTTGCCTTTGGCGAATGGGAAGGGCGTATCTGGCAAGACTTACGAGAAGAGAATCCGGATGTCTTTAGAATTTGGGACTTGCAGCCACATCTTGTCACCACACCCAGTGGCGAGAACATGAGATTGTTAATGGAAAGGGCTTGGAACTATTTACAACAAATTCTTAAGCTCCATGCGGAAGAGACGGTTTGTGTTGTAACACATGGGTTAACTTTAAAGATGATAGTCACGAAAGCACTAGGCTTTAAGGTTCATGAGTGGGCAAAAACACCGTGGCAGCACAATACGGCTTTAAACATCTTCGAGGTCGTTGGACAGCAATGGACACCAAGGCTCATAGGGGATTGCAAGCACTTAGACGAATTAGAGATGAATTAGGGCAGCAAGAAGAGGGTAGCAAAACATGGAACTCCTACGAAAAGGAAAAGGGGTTTCTTTGAAAGTGGATTCAAACGATGTGAACTCAAAATAGGCGTAGGGATAAATCAAGCCTGTCTCTACGCCTATTTTAATATGCAGAAAATATACAGATATAATATTTAATTCGTTACTCAGTACTTTTTTCCCAATCCTGATTAAACATAGCGCCTAATTTGGCGGATGCTAAAGGAGAGGGAACAGTAATGGAAAATTCATGGTAGGCGACAAATGAATAACGTGTCCAGTTTGAACTGCTTAACAAAAAAGACGAGTTGTCAAAAATGGCTAAATGCATCCCGAGTGGTGTCTGACTCGGGAAATATCGGATGGTAATATTTTTGACCTTTAATTTCTCCAGGGTAGTAGGTGTTTTACTCACCAAAGCTCGATCTAAAATAAGACGTATGTCCCGCCCTTTCTCAGCAGCATCAATTAAGGCCTGTATTATATCAGGATCAGTATCAGTTATTTCTGAGATTTCTATCCAGATGGATTTTGTACTGGCTGATATCTGCTCGACAAGCTGTTGCTTAATTTTGGCGCTGGTGGCTAAGACAATCATATCATCCGGTAGAGAGGATGTTTTGGGTACGTTCAAGGGGAAAGTTGTGGTAAATTCCCAATCCTTTGAGAATAGATTTGCGGTTTTCCAAGCGGATTTTCCGGATAACTCTACCGCAAGATCATGGGCCAGCAACCCATCGGCAGTCCAAGGTGGTCCATAGATCATAGCCACGTTTTGGTCAACAATTAAGTATTTGGTATGATTAATTTGTCCTTTTTGTGCAGGATAAAACTGGATTGATACATTTTCACTCTTTAATAGATCCAGAGTTACCCGATTTACTTTTTGCCATTGGTCCAGGAGGATACGGACATCAATCCCCGCACGAGATTTTGTAAGAAGAAGCTGAACAAGGCCAGGGTCATCAAACTCAGCCTGCTCAACGTAAATGGACGTTTGGGCGGACTGAATGAGGGTTAACGTTCGATTATAGATTGCATCTTTATCAATAAAAAGTGCTTCTGCGGGCAGGTCGGAAATCGGGACTGGTTCAGGAAAAAGTTTCGAAGGTTTAAACGAACATCCACTTATTAACAACATACTGAATAACAGAAGAAAAAAAATAGGACTGACGAATCTCGGTTTTAACATGGTACTTACTTCTCCCAAGGCTAATAATATCTTTATTAGTATACCATAAATGTCCAAGAGGTGAATAGTTCTGAGAGGCATAACGCTTCTAAGTCTTTCATAAGATTCGCAAAGCGAGTTAATATCTCGAAAGGGCATAAAAAAATGAAGTTGTTAAAGACTAACGGGTTCATCTTAATGACTGTTTTGAGTCTTATGGCAATTGCTTGGTTGGTTTATCCGAAAGTTACAATGATTCCGATACCCAAGATGCCCAATGATTCTACAGCTGAATTTTCTGCGACGAGGGCTTATGAGCATGTTAAGCATCTCGCCCAAAAAATTGGACCTCGACCTGCGGGAAGTAAGTCGGAGCTGGCGGCAGCCCAGTATATTAGTTATGTATTAAATCAAAATGGCTGGCGATACACAATTATTCTATGATTTTCCTGGGAATTTATAGTTTGCTTATGATTCCCCTTTTCTTAGCCGCGTTACATGTCGCATTCACAAACAACCAACTTTCACAAAAACTTTTGGCTCATGCTCGAAAGCCTGCGCTTATCATGATTGGTCTGCTTATTTCAGTACTAGGGTTAGTTCCAATTTATACAAGCGATTACCCTCAGAAAGTTACAGTTCGTGAAGAGTGGTCAGGTAATACTGATGGATTGGTTCATATTTTTTCTGATGAACGTCTGCCCCTCCAGGTCGTGCATGATCTGAACGGGCAAGAAGGAAAGAGTCAATTTTTACCCATACTGAATGAATTCTCCCCAATAAGCGTCGATACATCCGTGGTAGAAAAAAACAAAAATTCTCAGAGAACCCTCGATATCTCCTTCAAACTGAATTATATAAGTGAACCCTATATAATCCGTTTCAAATTAGAAAGCGCCCATCCTTTTGAAATCCAAACCGACGACTTTTTACCCATGGCCAAACTTCCTAAAAAAATAGAACTTAAAGGAGTACAACAACCCTCTGGAAATTATTCGATCATACTACAGAGAACGCCTCCACATAAAAAAATAATTCATTTGGCTGTTGAAACACAGGGTATAATAACGTGCACTATAGAGGCTATGTTTCCTGATCTGTCACCACGCCTAAAAATTCAAAACACGCTTTTATCGGTTGATTATCAGATCCAGTTTAATAAGAGTTATGATATTTAAATAACCAACCCTGCAGGCAAGGACATTAAAGTGTCCAATCTGATCTTTTATGGGCAACTGAAAATTTTTGTATAAGAACTAAATAAATGATGTAAAATATCAAGGTCGTCAAGGTCGGATAATGCTAGCAAATTGAGGAGGTGTTTTATTCTCAAAGTTAGAATTGATAAAAATATGGAGGTGTTTTTTATGTTTAACCTGGTACCATTTACAGTAAGACATCCCGAAATTCAAAGATACAATAGTTGGTTTGACAATGAGGGTATTTTCGAAAATATTTTTAATGACAGATTTTTGCCTTCCTTTTATAAAAATAGTTTTCAAATGAAAGTAGATATAAAGGAAAACGAAAAAGAATATATTCTTGAAGCTGAACTTCCCGGGGTTAAGAAGGAAGAAGTTAATATTCAAATTAATGATGATAGACTTACAATATCAGTCCAAAAAAATGAGCAGACTGATGAGGAAAAGGACAGTTATATCCGTAAAGAGAGAAATTATTGTACAATGACCAGATCGTTTGCTATTTCTAATACAGAAACTGATAATGTTAATGCTAAATTTGAAAATGGTCTTCTTTTAATAACACTGCCCAAAAAACAGCATAAGACTATGGAAGGTAAACAAATTGAAATTCAATAACTAATATTTTTCAGTTAAGAGCATCGTAATAGATGCTCTCTTCAGTATAACTAAAACGATCTYAATTTAAACTCATGGATCAAGATATGGAGTTTTATGGATATTGCCATAAATGTAAGAGGCGTTATAAAGAAAGCCTCTTTTTCATTTTTTATGGAATTATGAGCTATTATGAAGAAACAGAAATAATATTGCAGAAAAGCTCGCGAGTGATAAGGATATAGCGGTTGATATTTGCGAATTACCGAACATTTATCAGACATTTGATGATAGATTTTTGCATTAATGAGAAGGGGTTGGCTTTACGGAAAGAGAACATATAGATGGTAAAATAAGTAAAGAGGAGCGAGAGCAATGAATCAATCTCTGATCTCGAATGTCAAACATAAAATACCATCTCTTAAAAGTTCGTATTTGTGGAATTCTTTCCAAGCCCAATGGCATCACTACTTTGGAAGGACAGATGAAGCTATCCATAATTGGTTGGATTTATTAAATCAGGGTTCGCCTAAGTCCCGTTTAAAAGTGGTGCGATATTTGATCGAAGCTCAAGCTTTTCAAGAGGCAAGAGATTATTTGGAACGTCAGGAAAGTAAGCAGAATGATGAATCAGCGGAGATAAATTATCTTCTCGCCCGGTGCTATATCGGTCAAGCGCTTATTCCACTGGCCAAGAAGAAAATCGAGCAGGCAATCCAGGTCAAGCCGCAGAATTCGATTTACTGGGACTTACTGGCTGATTGTTATCTAGAACTCGGAGATTGGCGTGAGGCAATTATTGCCCTGAATAATTCGTTGCGAGCGGCGCCCAAACATGCAGAAATAAATTATCGTCTCGGAATTATTTACGCTTTTCATGATCTATATCAAGAAGCCTTAATGTGTTTTCAGGGATGTTGCCATCTTCAACCACACAAAACCGTCTATTGGGAGATGAAGGCTGAGATGCATTTACGGTTGAAACAGTTAGCTGATGCGTGTAAAAGTTTTGAAAAGGCGCTTCGTTATGGGGGAACCCCGGATTTAGCGGCCAGATTAGCGTATTGTTATATCCAAAACAACCAGATCAAAAAAGGAATCAAGTATTATAAGCTCACTCTAAAATATGAACCAGATCATTATGATTCATTAAGCAACCTTGCCGCAGTCTATCAAAACTTGGAACGTTCTCAGGATGCTTTAAACCTGTTGGAAAACGCCAAAAATATTTATCCAAATGATCCTATCTTACTCAATAACTACGCCTTTACCTTGGTCCATCAGGGCTGCACCAGAAAAGCAACGGAGTATTATCGTGAAGCTTTAGAGTTGATACCCAATCATCCACTTATTCTCTATAATTTGTGTGTTTGCCTCACCCGTATAGGAAATTGGCAAGAAGGTATTGTATTATTGAATGAGCTTATTGAAATAGAGCCAAACCATTCGGCGGGATGGGTTTTACTTGGAAATATTTATGATCAAATCAATCAATTTGACACAGCTATCGACTGTTATAATAAGGCACTGAAGCTGGCATAATGGAGAAGGGAACAGCCCTTCTCTTTTTTATGTCAAATACGCCATGACTCGAACAATGATGTTCGAGGTTAGGAGCGCCGGTTAAGGTTTCGTTCGTTTTCATTTTTACTTTCAGAGATGGATTTGATTTTCTTTTGTAAATAATAATGCTAAAATAGAATGTATTATGTCTGATAAGGAGCGAATGATGTTTCAAGTATGTATTCAAGCGTATTTCGATGCTGCTCATTTTATTCGAAACTATGATGGTAACTGTGCTAAATTGCATGGTCATCGTTGGAATGTTGTAGTTTGTATTGAAGGCAGACAATTGGATCATTTGGGGATGTTGATAGATTTTAGAGCAGTTAAACAGAGTATTCGGGAAAAATTATTGCTACTGGATCATAGTTTGTTAAATGACTCGCCTTCATTCGATTTAAAAGGGGTTAATCCAACAGCTGAGAACCTAGCGCGACTAATATTTACGGAACTTGAGAAAGAATTAGTCCTTACAGAAAAACGCTTGGCATGGGTTCAGGTTAACGAATCTCCAGATGCATGGGCTATTTATAAGGAGGACTGATGAATAGTCATGAAAATAGGCGAGGAGTTAAGTAATGCTTAATTTACCGGTAACAGAAATATTCTCGTCGATCCAAGGAGAAGGACCTTATGTTGGGGTACGACAAATCTTTCTTCGTCTGCCGAAGTGCAACTTAACATGTCCCTATTGTGATACTGAGACGAAGGTTCCGGAACAGTTTCGGGTTGAGAAGGTACCGGGAACACGATTTTTCAACAAGATGGAAAATCCCGTACCTCTGGATAAGTTGTTTGATATACTGCAGACCTTTGATTTTTCTATTCATCACTCACTGAGTGTTACCGGAGGAGAGCCCCTTCTTTGGGTGGATGAATTACAAATCCTATTTCCCTATTTAAAAGAGAAGGGTTTAAATATTTATCTTGAAACCAATGGGACTATGCCGGCTCAACTTCTTCAAATATTACCGCTGGTCGATGTGATTAGCATGGATATTAAGTTGCCGTTCGATAGTAAGACTTTTTGGGATGTTCATGAATCCTTTTTGCGATACAGTATTCAAAAAGAAGTATTTGTCAAAATCGTTGTCAATAAAGATACTGCTGTGAAAGATCTTCAGCATGCCTGCAATTTAATTGCCAGGGTTGACCCATCGATTCTAACGATTCTGCAACCTGTTACTCAAACGCAAGGTATCCAGACTCCCAAATTTCAACAGCTCTTGGAATGGCAAAACCATTTGCTTAATAAACTCGTCGACGTTCGAGTCATTCCTCAAACACATGTTTTTATAGGACAACTATAGAAATTCTTTACCGGAGGACCATAGTAAAGGAGAAAAGAAAAAGATTATGGGGATGGATTTAGAAAAGATTGAGCAAGCAGTTTACTTGATTTTGGAGGCTATCGGAGAAGATCCTCAGCGCGAAGGGCTAAAGGATACACCAAAACGAGTAGCCAGAATGTATGCAGAAGTTTTTACTGGGATAAATGAAGACCCTGGTCGCCATTTGAAGGTACAATTTTCCGAAGTACATGAAGAAATGGTAATTGTTAAGGATATACCAATCTATTCTATGTGCGAGCATCATCTGGTTCCATTTTTTGGCAAGGCGCATGTCGCCTATATTCCGCGCAAAGGAAAAATAACGGGTTTGTCAAAATTAGCGCGTGTCGTTGAAGGTTTCGCGCGCAGACCACAGCTTCAAGAACGCTTGACGGCACAAATCGCCGATGCTATTATAGACGAACTTGTTCCACTGGGGGTTTTGGTTGTTATTGAAGCAGAGCATATGTGTATGACCATGCGAGGGGTTAAGAAAGCGGGATCACAAACAATAACCTCAGCAGTAAGGGGGGTATTTAGAACTAATCCTGTTACAAGATCAGAAGCTTTTTCACTGATTCAAGGACATAAAAGCTAAGAAAGAGGTAATCACGGTGGATGATCAACCAACAAATCCATCCGATCGACACGGAAAATTAGAACTTATTGCGACACAACAGGTTGGGGCGAATGGCGAACTATATAAGGTTGTTGATTTTCTCAATAAGAATCTAAAAGATTATCGACTAATGTTCGGTTTGACGAAAAGAGATGATAAAATGGTTATCTCTGTTTACGAAGTTTAGTGATTGGAGGAAGGGTATGCGTATTTTACTGACCAATGATGATGGCTATCATGCACCTGGAATCCAAACATTATGCCGCACCCTTAGATCGCAAACAAAACATGACATTATTATTGTTGCCCCCGAAAGACAGCGTTCAGCCACAGGCCATTCGATAACTTTGTTTCAGCCCTTGTTACTCACAGAATACAATCTTGTCGGACAGCATAAAGGGTATGCCATTAGTGGTACCCCCTCAGATTGTGTAAAGTTAGCTATACAAGGTGCGCTTGTTTCCAAGCCTGATCTAATAATTGCCGGGATTAACCTCGGTTCCAACTTAGGAACGGATATTTTTTATTCAGGGACGGTTTCTGCGGCGATGGAAGGGGTACTGCTCGGAGTTCCTGCACTGGCGGTGTCTCTGGCGAGTTATGAGTTCAGGAATTTTGAACCGGCTGCAACTTATTTGGCTGAGCAATTAGATTTTATTATTCAACATAATCATAACGGCATGTTGAATATAAATATCCCGGGAAAGCCTCAGGCCGAGTGGCGTGGTGTGAAAGTGACCCGCTTGGGTAAAACTGTTTATGAAAATGTTTTCGAACGGCGTGTCGACCCGCATGGAAGAACGTATTTTTGGCAGGGCGGAAATTTAGCGCAAGACCTCGAGATCGATACGGATTTAAGAGCGATACAGGAGGACTTTATTTCTATAACACCCATGCATAGTGATTTGACAGATTTTGCGCGCGTTGAAACGTGGCGACAAATTATTGCAAGTAAATAAATCAAGGAGTACTGAATGTCTGTACTCCTTGATCTTGGATTTATACGGAAGTGCTATTTAGAGAATCCTTCGCGCGACGGATCATTGCTTTGACCATGCTGCCACCGATTCGTCCCCCCACATGGCCACATTCGCGGGAAGTCATGTTGCCCCATCCCTCGCTTTTTATTTTTGAACTCAAACCTAATTCATCTGCAACTTCCCATTTGAATTCTTCCAATACAGAGTGGGGTAGAATACCATTATTGTTTCTTCGACTCATCTGATACATCCCCTCCCATTTTATTTTATTTATTTCGGGACAGTTGTAGTATTCACATATTTTCGATCGTTTATAGTACTCAAATTCTGGATTAGCAATGTGTTTTTGTTAACGGAGGATATTCTTGATGATAATTGCAACTTTTATATTTTATTTTGTACTTTTTATTATTATCTTTTCTTTTTCAGGCGGAAGAAACGTAGAAAAATCAAATTCGCTATTTAAATTTTTGGTAATCCCTGCTCTTTTTGGCGTAGGTATGGCCTTTTTATCCGTGATCAAGGTATACTTTGTTTATAAGTTATTGGCTCTGGCAGCTGTTCTTGTAACGGGTCTCTTATCATATTGGCAATGGGGGGAACAAATTCATCGTTGGTGGAATTAAGCGAACTTGTATTTTCTTGTACTATTCAGAAAGTATAAGTTTCGGGTAAGCATAAGTGCAACTAGGCGGTCGCCTTCGCTAAGGCTGACAGAACGAATAATACGTGCGAAGACAGTGTCTKCRTGTGGGCACCAGCCAAGTTTTCTTTAAATATGACTTAACGCGGAAGGTATTTACCGAGCCAGGGAAGCCGTTTTAAATCCGTTAAGGTGATCCCGCCATTGAAACATAGGATCAGACAGTAAATTGCAATTCCAACAGAAAATTCAGTGAGATAACCTGCAATATGTCCGCTAAAGAGGGGGTTTAATAAGTGAAAAATTAGAAGCATGCCGATTCCCCCACTGACTGGTTGGAGGAGGAATCTTTGAAGGTCTAAGGGCATTCCTGTATAGCGTGAAATAGCAATGAGATTTAGAACCGCCATAATAATATAACCGACGGTATAAGCCAAAGCCGTTCCACGAAGACCCCATTGGGGGAGGCCTGTTAGATATACTAATATTGGAATTCGTATGATTGCCGCAATGATTGAATGGAGGACAGGAAGATGAACTTTTCCAAGTCCTTGAAGAATTCCCGTTGTGGTTTGTTGTAAATACGAAAAGATACCTCCCAAAGCTAACACACGTAGAATTGGGGCAATTTGTGAACTATTGAAAAAAGATGTGAGTGGTAGGGAAAAATAAAATAAGATAATAAGGCATGGAATTCCAATTAGGATTGTTAAACGAATAGCTTCAGTACTACGGGCTCGGACGATATGTAATTGGCGTCGGGCGGTTGCTTCTGAAATAGCAGGAACCAGTGAAGTTGCCAAGGCAAAGGTAAAAATACTGGGAAAGGTGAGTAAAGTAAATGCCGAACCCCCAAGTTGTCCGAATAAGGTTGTCGCTTCCCGTGCCCCGTATCCGGCCACTTGAAGGCGCAGGGGGATAAGTAGAGCGTCCAAGGCAGATAACCCTGTAAAAAGCAGCCTGCCGACTGTTACGGGAGATGCAAGGCACCATAACTTGGTTAAGATTAGGCGGGATGAATAACCTGGTTCACGACTCTCTGTTTTGAATTTAGGCAATACATACTGATACTGAAAGGCAATCACCAATAAACCGATCAATTCTCCTGCCAACATGCCTAAGGCCAACCCAGCTGCAGCCCATTCGATACCTGCATTGAGAAGTCGAAGCGCTGCCGTATAGCCTACAGCGACACGGACAAGTTGTTCACATATCTGACTTAGAGCAGTAGGGACCATATTCTGCAAGCCTTGAAAATATCCGCGAAAAACTGAAGATATAGAGACAATGAAAATAGCCGGTGTACAAATTAGAAATATATTAAGGACCCTGGGGTCAGGGAATATTCGATGTGCCAAGAAAGGAGTTATGAAATACAAGACCGTCGATACGACGGTACCAGAAAAAAATAAAAGCCAAAATGCAAGACGGAAGATGGCATGTGCTTGAGCTGTACGTCCAAGTGAAATTTCTTCGGAGACCATTTTCGCAATGGCGAGTGGAATACCGGCAGTTGTTATGACAAGGGCCAGCATGTAGATGGGGAAAACCATGTTAAATAGACCATAAGCTTCACCACCGATATGGTTCATAATTAAATATTGATATGCAAAGCCCAGAACTCGGTTTACTAAATTGGCTCCCAAGAGTATGGCTGCTCCGTAGACAAAGGTTCTTTTGGGCATGTAACCCTCCATGAAGAAAATTGACTTGCGCCCACACGCGAAGACACTGTCTTCGCACGTATTAACCCTTCTTGCAGACGCTGGCCAGGACTCGAACAGGAAGCTCGAGGTTAGACCGCCGTCAAGGACGGCAAGGCACCGGGATAGCCGAGTGTCCCATTTAACCTTATGCTTGTGGAAAATAAGAAATGCTTATAAAATGGTATAGGTGACCCTCTAAGTTTAAAGGATTTTGACATGCAATAGCGAAAGACTTTATATGAGCTTTGAGAGGGAAAAAGGAATAAGTCCTTTTACTTAAATAACATAATCAAGGAGGAAATCGTCTTGAAGACCTATGACACAAAACATCTTCGCAACGTCTGTTTGGTAGGGCATGGTGGAGCAGGAAAGACTTCCCTTGCGGAGACCTTTCTTTTCAATTCAGGTGTAATTAATCGTATTGGGAAAATTTCGGAGGGAAACACCGTCTCGGATTATTTACCTGAAGAAGTGAAACACAAAGTGTCGATCAGTATGAGTCTTATTCCGATTGAGTGGCAAGGGGTTAAGGTCAATGTTCTCGATACTCCCGGATATTTAGACTTTTTTGGGGAAGTCAAGAGTGCTTTGCGCGTCGCTGAGTGCGGTGTTTTAGTGCTTTGTGGCGTGGCAGGTCTGGAAGTTCAAGCAGAAATCGCGTTGGATGCTATAGAACACCAGAAGTTACCCAAAGTGATCTTTGTCAATAAACTGGATCGGAAGAATGCTAATTTTGGTAAGGTTATGGAACAACTGAAAAATGCATATCCCCAGGCAAGGTTTATTCCTTTGCAGATTCCGGTTGGTCAAGAAGAAAGTTTTCAGGGTGTCATTGATATTATCGAGAATAAAGAATTTACCTACGAAGCCGATGGGAGCGGTAAGTTTTCGGTTAAAGAGGTTCCGGCTTCGTACAAGGCAGAGGTTGATCAATTAAGAGATCAATTAGCTGAGGCTGTCGCCGAAGCGGATGATGAAATCCTAATGAAATATCTAGACGGGGAAAGTCTTACTGAGGAAGATCTGCAAACCACTTTACAGCAGGCGTTAGAACAAAATCTTGTTATCCCGGTGCTTTGCGGCTCAGCATACAAAAACATTGGGATTACAAATATTATGGATTTTTTGGCCAAGTACGTTCCTGCGCCTGAAGTAGTCCCGGAGAAAGCGGCTCTAGTGTTTAAAACCCTCGCTGATCCCTACGTCGGTAGAATGTCGTTCTTCCGGGTTTATGGGGGACAGTTTAATGCCGAAACGATGGTCTATAACTCAAGTCGTGGGTCAGAGGAGAAAATTGGGCAGCCGTTTTATCTGCGCGGTAAAACACAAGAACCGATTGCGTCAGTTTCCGCTGGAGATATTGCCGTCGTCGCCAAATTACAAGAGGTGAGAACGGGAGATACCTTGAGTGGAAAGGATCATCCGGTCGAACTTCAGGGTATTGATTTTCCCGTCCCGACTTTATCTGTGGCGATAGGGGCAAAGACYAAAGGGGATGAGGATAAACTAGGCAGTGCGTTGGCACGTTTGGCGGATGAAGATCCAACGATCAAAATCAGTAAAAATACTGAAACCAAGGAATTGCTTTTAACGGGACTAGGGGAAATGCACCTTGAAATATATCTGGAAAAGCTGACACGTAAGTTTGGAGTTGCTGTATCCATGAAAGTTCCTCGTGTTCCTTATCGTGAGACAATCCGCAAAGCAGTTAAAGTGGAAGGGAAACATAAAAAGCAAACAGGTGGACATGGTCAATATGGCCATGTGTGGATTAATTTAGAACCCTCAGGGGACAAAGAATTTGAGTTTACCGAGGCGATTTTTGGTGGATCAGTACCGAAGCAATATATTCCGGCTGTGGAAAAGGGCGTTCGCGAGGCTATGGGTGAAGGAATTTTGGCGGGGTATCCCGTGACCGATATTAAGGTCACGCTAGTCGACGGTTCTTATCATGCCGTCGATTCATCAGAAATGGCTTTTAAACTTGCAGCTATCATTGCTTTTCGTAAGGGGGTAGAATTAGCAAAACCCATCTTACTGGAGCCGATTGTTGAGGTGGAAATAACAGTTCCCGAGGCCTTTATGGGAGATGTGATAGGGGATATTAATGGAAAACGCGGAAGATTATTGGGCATGTCTGCCGGCAGCGGAAAATTTCAAGTAATCCGCGCCCATGTTCCTCAAGCTGAAATGATGCGCTATACTATTGATTTGAGATCTCTCACTCAAGGGAGAGGGTCGTTTACCATGGAATTTATCCAATACGAAGAAGTGCCGGATAGACTCTGCGAAACTTTGGTAAGTCAGTTAAAATCTGCGCAAAGTCATTAACTTAAAGAGCTGGTTAGATTTAAATCAAAACCAGCTCTTTTTCGTTTCTTATTCTTGGATTGAAGTTATTCCATAGAAATGGTAGAATTATGTTAGTATTCATTAACATGCTGGTACGTTCAGGCATGTTTTAATTGAAGACGAATATGTGTACTGTAAATACTGAAGACAAAGTATTAAATGCTTCAATTGTTCTCACCTGTTCCAATGGATGACAGGAGGGTTATCAAATGGACATTGTGAAGAATATGGCTAGAGTTTATAATATTGGTTTGGACGTTGGTTCGACAACGGTAAAAATAGTTATTTTAGATCATGATGAAAATATTGTTTATAAGAAATATCTGAGACATTTCTCTAATATAAAAGATACTGTTGTTATGATGCTTGAAGGCGCCAAAACGGCCATGCAAGGACACTTATTGACCTTGATGGTTACCGGATCCGGAGGATACAATATTTCCCAAAAGTTAGAGGTTCCTTTTATTCAGGAAGTAATTGCTTGTACTAACGCCATTAAAATAGTTATTCCAAACACAGATGCGGCGATCGAACTTGGTGGAGAGGACGCTAAGATAACCTTCTTTGGGGAAGCAATCGAACAAAGAATGAATGGAACGTGTGCCGGAGGTACGGGCGCATTTATTGATCAGATGGCTTCATTGTTACAAACGGATGCACCCGGTCTAAATGAACTCGCCAAGGAATATCGAAATATATATCCTATCGCTTCCAGGTGTGGTGTGTTTGCAAAGACCGATGTACAACCCTTGTTGAATGAAGGAGCAGCCAAAGAGGACATTGCTGTGTCTGTTTTACAAGCTGTTGTGAATCAAACGATTAGCGGTCTGGCTCAAGGTCGCCCTATCAAAGGGAACGTGGCCTTTTTGGGAGGGCCGCTGCATTTTATGTCCGAGCTAAGACAACGCTTTATTGAAACACTAAAATTAAAGAACACAAATGTGATCTTTCCCGAGGATTCACAATTTTTTGTGGCCATTGGAGCAGCGATGTCCTCACGTGATAAAGTGCCTTTTACGCTCGAGTGTCTATATGAAAGAGCGCCGATGATTCATAGCATCAATAATGCTGAGGGTGAAAAATTAGAAATTCTATTTGCCAACGAAGAGGAATATGTGGAATTTAAAGAGAGGCATGCCATGCATAAGGTCAGGCGAGTGGATCTTGATAGCTATGCAGGAAATGCCTATTTAGGTATTGATACCGGATCGACAACCACCAAGATTGCGCTTGTTGATGAAGAGGGAGGCTTATTGTACTCGCACTATGGCAGTAATATGGGCAACCCGTTAGAGTCTACAATAGAAGCCTTGAAAAGTTTGTATGGAAAACTAAATAAAGATACAAAAATTATTAACTCAGCAGTTACCGGATATGGAGAGCATCTCATTAAAGCTGCCCTGCGAGTAGATATCGGAGAAATTGAAACAGTAGCCCATTACACGGCAGCCAATTATTTCCGGCCAGGCGTTGATTCTGTTTTGGATATTGGCGGGCAGGACATGAAAAGTTTAGTAATTCGGGATGGAGTTATTGAATCCATCACATTAAATGAAGCTTGTTCTTCAGGATGTGGTTCCTTTGTTGAAACCTATGCAAATTCTCTAAACATGGATGTCAGAGAGTTTGCCAGATTGAGCCGGGAGTCAAGACATCCGGTTGATCTCGGGACGCGGTGTACGGTATTTATGAACTCTAGGGTTAAACAAGCGCAGAAAGAGGGTTCTGAAATTAGCGATATTTCGGCGGGGATAGCGATTTCAGTTATCAAGAATGCTCTTTATAAAGTGATACGCTTGCGAAACGCCGAGGAGCTCGGTAATAAAATTGTTGCTCAGGGTGGGACCTTCCATAACGACGCCGTCCTGCGGGCACTTGAAAAATTAACGAAACAAAACGTGGTGCGTCCAGATATTGCAGGCATCATGGGGGCTTTTGGCGCCGCTTTGATTGCTCAAGAACGTTATGAAAATGGGTATCAAACAAGTCTCATGCATGAAAAAGATTTATTAAATTTTAAAACAGAAACGTCAATGAAACGGTGTGGGTTATGCGGGAACAATTGCTTAATTAGTGTTAAACATTTTTCCAGCGGAAGTGACTATATTTCAGGAAACCGATGTGAAAGAGGCACAGGGAAAGACATCGTCAAAAATGAAATCCCTAATCTTTACGAATATAAGTACAAGAGAGTATTTCACTACAAACCCTTATCAAAAGATAAGGCATCGAGAGGGACCATCGGAATTCCTCGGGTCTTAAATATTTATGAGGACTATCCTTTCTGGTTTACATTCTTTACAGAACTAGGTTACCGGGTTATTATTTCCAGTCGATCGTCAAAAGAAATTTATGAGCTTGGAATGGATACAATCCCTTCAGAGTCTGCCTGTTACCCAGCCAAACTGGTTCACGGACATATTACTAATTTAGTAGAAAAAGGAATAAATAAAATATTTTATCCTTGCATTCCTTATGCCCAACAGGAAGATCCAGAGGCAGACAACCATTACAACTGTCCGATCGTTACTTCTTACCCAGAGACCATTAATGCGAACATGGATATTCTCAGAGAGTCTGATATTATTTTTTATCACCCTTTCTTGCCAATAGATATGCCAAGAAGAATGGTAAAACGATTGGTTGAAGAGTTAGAACCTGAAGGGATACCGAAGTGCGAGATAGCCGGTGCTTTGGATAAGGCCTATGCGGAACGTGATAGATATAAGGAAGATGTGAGACTAAAAGGAGAAGAAACCCTGGACTATATCCGTGAAAAAAAGATCAGGGGAATTGTACTCGTAGGCAGACCCTATCATATTGATCCGGAAATTAACCACGGTATACCTGAGATGATCGGGTCTTATGGGTTCGCTGTATTATCCGAAGACTCTATCCAACATCTGGGCAAGGTTGAAAGGCCCTTGCGTGTAGTCAATCAATGGGTATATCCGTCTCGAGAGTATTGTGCTGCCGGCTATGTTTCGGAGCAAAGGGACTTAGAATTAATTCAACTGAATTCGTTCGGCTGTGGTCTCGATGCAGTGACCACAGATCAAGTTAAAGAAATACTTGAGGCTTATGGAAAAATTTATACCGTCTTGAAAATCGATGAGATTAGTAATTTGGGTGCTGTAAGAATACGGGTGCGTTCCTTGATCGCGGCAATTAACGAGCGAAACAAGAAAAATTTTATACCCAGGAAACTCTATGATAAGCCACCCAAAGTTTTATTTACAAAGGAAATGAAAAAAACACATACAATTTTGGCGCCCCAAATGTCACCGATTCATTTTCAGTTTCTAAAGACTGGATTTGAGGATGCGGGGTATACTATTGAATTCTTACCCTCTGTCGATAAGTTGGCAATTGAAGAAGGGTTAAGGTATGTGCATAACGATGCCTGTTATCCGGCTATTATTGTTATTGGCCAGTTAATGGAAGCGTTGAGATCCGGTAAGTATGATATAAACAATACCTCGATCATCATTACTCAAACCGGCGGAGGATGTCGAGCGACGAACTATATCGCCTTGATCAGAAAGGCACTCCAGGATGCCAATTTGGAACATGTTCCAGTGATTGCCCTAAATACGGGGAATTCGTCTAACTTGGAGACTAATCCCGGTTTCAAATTCACAATGCCTCTGTTTAGAAAAACAATGAGGGGTCTTATCTACGGGGATCTTTTAATGCGGGTCCTTTATAGAGTTCGCCCATATGAAAAATTTCCGGGTTCCGCCAATCTCTTATATGACTATTGGGTTAATCGGTGCCAGGAATCCTTAAAGAAAGGAAATAGAAGGGAACACGTAGAAAATATTCGCCAAATTGTTAAGGATTTTGATAAGTTGACAATATATGAGGATTTGGTTAAACCGAAGGTTGGAGTTGTCGGGGAAATTCTGGTCAAATTCCACCCTACCGCCAATAACAACATTGTAGAACTGTTGGAAGCTGAAGGGGCTGAGGCAGTTGTTCCTGATCTTGCTGATTTCCTCTTATATGGCGCTTATGATAATCGCATTAAATATGAAAAACTATCGGGTAGTTTTTGGAGTATGGTGTCCGGTTATCTTTCAGTCAATCGAATTGAATCCTATCGCAAGGAGATGAAGAGGGCTTTGCAAGCCAGCAAGCGCTTTCATCCGCCAAAATCCATCGAAGAAATCGCTAAATATGCTAGAAAACACCTTTCTCTGGCTAATCAGTCCGGAGAGGGTTGGTTCCTTACAGGAGAGATGATCGAGCTGATTCGAAGCGGGGTCAATAACATCGTCTGCTTACAACCTTTTGCTTGCTTACCTAATCATATCACGGGCAAAGGCATGTTCCGTGAGATCAGACGATCTTATCCCCAGGTAAATATCGCTCCCATTGATTATGATCCTGGGGCGAGTGAAGTTAATCAATTAAATCGCATMAAACTTATGCTTTCCGTAGCCATGAAAAATTTACGATAGCGTAGCCAAATATATTCATCGGGATGGTGAGGGAACATGGAAGAATTAAAAGTTAGGGACATCATGACTGCTAATCCCATTGTAGTTAAGCGGCATGTAACTGTTCAAGAGGCAGTTTCCCTGATGCTTAAATATCGTATTGACGGTTTGCCGGTCGTGGATGATCAGGAAACTTTAGTGGGTATTTTCACTAAAACCCATGCCCTTAAGGCGTTAGGGCTGGATACGAAGATAACGGTTGCCGATATTATGCAAAGAAATGTGATCACGATCAGCGATGAAGCTTCGCCCGAGGAGGCCTGGCAAACCCCAAAAGTTGGGAGATTGGTTGTGGTAAATAGTTCCGGTCAAATGGTGGGCATAATCACCAGAACAGACCTGGTTCCTGCTTTTCAGCGCATGCTGGAATACGCTTTGGAGGAATTTAAAGGTATAATCAATTCCACCCATAACAGCATAATTGCCATTGATCGGAATGGTCGAATTGTTTTAATGAATAAGGCTGCCGAAAAAATGATGGGGATTGCTGTGTCTGAGGTTTTAGGAAAGGAAATAGATAGTATTATCGTAAATTCGGGGTTAAGAGAAGTGAGCCAAGGCAGTACCTGTCAACTTGATCATAAAGTTAGCATTCGGGATAAAGTTATGTTGGCGAATAGAACTCCGATCATGAAGAACGGAATAATAATTGGTGCCGTAGGAGTTTATCAGGAGATATCTGAACTGGAAAATTTGACTTCCGAGTTTAAAAATGTTAAAAAAATTAATGAAGAACTAAATACAGTAATTGAGTCTTCGGCGGATGGTTTTGTTGTTGCGGATGAAAATGGAAATATTATCAAAGCCAATCGGTCCAGTTATGAAATTATGGGTATCTCAAAGAGCAATATCATTGGGACGCCTGTGAATTGGCTGGAGGAAGAAGGATATAATATATCGGTTATTACGAAAGTTTTAAAAAGTAAAAAACAAGTAAGTCTTACTAAAAAATTAAAAAATGGAAAAGAAGTTTTAAGTACCGGTACTCCTATTTTTGATGAAAACGGAAATATATATCGTGTCGTTTCCAATTTACGAGACTTAACTGAACTAAATAAATTAAGCTTCGAGTTAAACAAGGCAAAGTTGGAACTGGAAACATACAGAATGGGGAATTTATCTGAGAATATTATTTACCGCAGCACTGAGATGGCAAGAAATGTGGAAAAAGCAATCAAGGTTGCCAGGTTCGATTCCACGGTGATGATTTTAGGGGAATCAGGTGTAGGGAAAGAGGTGTTGGCAAAATTAATTCACAGTTCCAGTAAGCGCAGTAAAGGACCCTTCGTTAACATAAACTGTTCAACTATCCCCTATAACCTTTTTGAATCCGAACTTTTTGGCTACGAAAGGGGTACTTTTACCGGGGGCAGTAAAGAAGGTCGCATTGGGCTCCTGGAACTGGCTAACAACGGTACAGCTTTTTTGGATGAGATAGGGGAAATGCCCTTGGATTTGCAAGTAAAGCTACTCCGTGTGTTGCAGGAGCGGGAAATTCTCCGTGTTGGCGGTCGAAAGCAGATCAAACTGGATATCCGGATCATTGCGGCAACCAACCGGAATTTAGAAGATATGGTGAAGAAAGGGCAGTTTAGAGAAGACTTATATTGGCGTCTTAACGTCGTATCCATTCATATTCCCCCTTTAAGAAAAAGGAGAGAAGATATACCTGCTCTTATTTATCATTTTATGCAGAATTTTAACCAAAAACATAATACCAATAAAACGATAACAAATGCGGTTATTGCTAAAATGGTTGAGTATAATTGGCCTGGTAACGTTCGGGAAATTGAAAATACTATCGAAAGAATGCTGGTTTTAAGTACTGGCAGCATAATTGATCTTGATTCCTTATGGTTTAACTCAGATCAGAATATAATTGAAAAATGGGCCTCTTTAAATTATTGGGAAGTTATGAATAAAACGGAAAAAAGACTTCTAACGCAAGTATACAATGACTGTAAAAGTACTCGTAAAGCAGCCAAAATATTGGGGATCGATCAATCAACTATTGTAAAAAAACTAAAAAAATATAAGCCACCTAATTGATGATTATTATCATCGCGATGACATCTGTAATCGTATGGTTTTGAGGCGGTTGATTCAATTGTTTTGGTAATATAGTTTATTGCTCGATGACATATATCATCATTAAAACTTGATAACTGCTAATTTATATTTAGATTATATTATATAGAATTTATTATTTCAGAAATTGTTTAGTTGATGGCATGTTCGTCGCATATTTATTGTATTAATATAATGGCTATAATGGCTGAAAAGGTATTACAAAGGCCGTTGCTTTGAATGTTAATGCTTGTAATATCAGTAGTGTAWCCCTTATCCGCTGCGAGTGTGGGAAGAATTACATTTGCTGGCTCAATTGCTCCATTTATGGCACGTTTGTTGCATACGTAAAGGTTTGAAGGATATTACCTTGGAGGGGGTGGTTGATTGAAGGTGATTTAGAAATTTAGAAATAAAAACCAAAGGGTTCGGGATTGAAGTTCAGGATTGAAATTGAAAAAGTGAAAAAGGTAAAAAGAAAAGAGAGGATGATTACTGTTGGCAACTTGTGCGGAGTGTAAATCTTTTTTTTCTATACCAGAAAATGCCGATGATTTTGAGCCGGGCAAAGGGGACTGCGTGATTGAAGAAAAGGATGAAAAAGGGAAGTTTTGGCTGTCCAAGACAACAATGGAAACCGGTGGATGCAAAGACTTCAAGCCTAAAGCGTGATCATAAGGCGATTATTATATTTCTAGAAATATAAGGGGGGTTTTTGTTAAATGGCAACTAGAGCTAAGAGTTTTGAGTACCGGGGCAAGGTCGTTGAATTTCCATTTGAAAACCCGGCGGAGGAGAATGTTCCTGATGAGGTGCTGCACGAGAATCTAGCGCGCCCAACCACAGAAAGGACAAAAAGGCTTAAAGCACGCTGTCGCTGGAAACATACTGCAGCCGGCGAATTTGTTGAGGATACGACAAGGGCCGGAATGGAACGGATGCGGAATATAACCGCCACTCACAAGCTGACCGAAGGTAAGCCTGAGGTGATCCGAAGAGCAATGGGACTGGCCAGTATTCTCTCGGGCACGGTTGTTCTGCAGGAAGACGAACTGATCGTTGGCTACCATGCTGAACATCCCAACTGGATCCCGTTGTACCCCGAGCTTTCGTATATGGCGGTGCAGGATTATATTCAAAGCAAATACGCTCCTCAGCCGGTGGAAGAGGCTCAGGAAATTAACGATTATTGGTTTAAGCACTCCCTGCAGTCGCACTGCCAGCCGTATTTTACCCAAGAAGAACTTTCCCAGATGTACCAGGTAAGCACTATGGAGGCACCGTCTTTTGCTTCCGGTTATAACAGTATTGTACCTCCGTACGAGACTGTGCAGGAAGACGGCTTACTGAAGAGAATTGAACTGGCCGAGCAGCATATCGCCGAAGCGAGGGCTGAGTTGGCTGCGCCGCATTGGAATGCTCCGGAACGGCTTCCATTAATCGCTAAAATTGATAACTGGGAAGCAATGATTATTGCGGATAAAGCGGTTATCGCTTGGGCCAGGCGGCATGCCCGCCTGTGCAAAATTGTCGCGGAAAATTTTGAAACTGATCCTGCGCGTAAAGAAGAATTGCTGATGATCGCCGATATTTGCCAGCGAATACCGGCCGAACCATGCAAAGGCTTACGGGACGCGGTACAGGCCAAGTGGTTTACTTTCCTTTTGTGCCACGCCGTTGACCGTTATGCCAGCGGTTACGCGCATAAAGAGGATAAAGTCCTCTGGCCTTACTATCAGATCAGTGTCCTAGAAAAAAGCTTTCAGCCGATGACGCATACGGATGCGGTGGAACTGATTGAGTGCGAGAGATTAAAAATCTCCGAACACGGCGCCGGCAAGTCGCGGGGTTACCGGGAAATATTCCCCGGCTCAAACGACCTGTTTATTCTGACCGTCGGCGGCTTAAACCAGGACGGCACGGACGGCTGCAATGATATGACCGATGCGATCCTGGAAGCAGCCCGGAATATCAGAACCACCGAGCCTTCCATTGTCTTCCGTTGGCATTCCAAAGGACGGCTCAAAACTAAGAGGTTAGTCTTCGAATGTATCCGGGACGGCTTAGGTTATCCTTCGATCAAACATGATACGATCGGTACAGCCCAAATGATGTATTATGGCCGTTTCAGCCAGAATAATAACGGGGCGACGCCGGAAGAAGCCCACGATTGGGCCAATGTTCTCTGCATGTCTCCCGGACTTGTGGGGCGGAGAAAAGCGCAGAAGACCAGGTCCGAAGGCGGCGGTTCGCTATTCCCGGCTAAAATCATGGAAATCACACTGGCTAATGGGTTCGACTGGAGTTATTCCAACATGCAGTTGGGCCCGAAGACCGGTGACGCTACGGATTTCAAAACCTTTGAGGATTTATGGGAAGCCTACCGGACGCAATATCAATATTGCATAAGCTTGGTCATCCGGGCCAAAGACGTTTCGCGTCACTTCGAAGGAAAATTCCTACAAATGCCCTTTGTTGCCAGCATTGACGATGGTTGCATGGAGCTGGGGAGAGATGCAATGGAATTATCCGAGCAGCCTAATGGCTGGCATAATCCAATCACCACCGTAGTCGCCGCGAATTCCATGGTCGCRATGAAAAAACTGATTTTTGATGAGAAAAAATATACCATGCAACAGTTAGTGGACGCTCTCCATAGCAATTGGGAAGGTTTCGAAGAAATGCAGCGCGACTTCTTAAATGCTCCCAAGTGGGGAAATGACGATGACGAAGCTGATCAGACAATTAAACTTTTCTATGAAGATATTATCGCCGGTGAAATGAGAAAACTGACCAATTATTCTGGCGGCCCGGTTATGCCGACCGGTCAAGCGGTGGGGCTGTACATGGAAGTTGGTTCCAGGACCGGCCCGACTCCTGATGGCAGATTCGGCGGCGAAGCTGCGGATGACGGCGGGATTTCACCATATATGGGTACCGACAAGAAAGGGCCTACGGCTGTCCTCCGGTCGGTGTCCAAGGTTAACTCTTCTACCCAGAAAGCCAATCTGCTTAATCAGCGGCTTTCAACTTCAATTATGCGCAGCAAACACGGCTTCAATATTTGGCTGGCCTACATGAAAACCTGGTTCGACTTAGACATTGACCATGTCCAGTTCAACGTGGTCAGCACGGAAGAAATGAAAGCAGCGCAAAAGGAACCGGAAAAACACGGGGACTTGATTGTTCGGGTCTCGGGATTCAGCGCTCGCTTTGTGGATATTTCCACGTATGGGCAGAATACCATTATGGCCAGGACGGAGCAGTCATTTGGAGCTGAGGACTTGGAATACCTGGGAGTCAACCTGTAGATTTCTAATTAATAGAGATTAATATAGTTAGGAGGTTGCTTTGGGCATGACTGAAATAAAGACGAGAGCTTACGATATCAGGCTGGAAAAGGGAACCACGAGACCTTGCCGGATCTGCAAATGGGGGATCGAGGATCCCACTGACCCTTCAAAGGGTCAGTGCATCGGCAGCAAAACAAAACAGGGCGGAATATGGAAAAGAATGGTCCATGATTATTTCAATACGACTTGTGACAAATTTGAAGAAGGGGAACTCGACTTCAGGGATCATGTTTAAATGAGTTTACATGCACCTTGTGAAAACAAGGTGCATGTTTTTAGAATTAAACCAGGATTAAGCCACGTGGCAGGTGTGGGAGATCGGCAGAATATGTTTCGATGAACATGACAAAATAGCGCTCTTCTGCTATAATGTGCTATAATGGCTGGTGGGAAGTTAAACCAAATGAGTATGAGAACGAGTACGAACGGAGGGTAAACAGATGGTAGAGAAAAAAATTATCATTCCGGAGAAAGATCCGTTCTTTTATGTAGAAAGCGATACCCTGAGAGTGCTTCGGAGAGTGGAAGAAATCTCAAAAAAACATCCTGTCAATGTATTAATCAGTGGCAGGCAGGGTTGCGGTAAATCTTCGATTGTCCGGCAATATGCCGCAGTGTTTAACCGTCCGTTAGCAACTTTTCAAATAGGAATCTTGTCCGAACCGGGTCAGCTTTACGGCGAGCATGTTTTAGAAAATGGGGAGACAAAATATCGCTCCTATCTGTTCCCGGATGCAATCCAGACCCCGAACTGTGTTGTGCATTTGGAGGAAATCAACCGTCCGGAGCACCCCAAAGCGCTTAATATGCTTTTCTCGCTGTTGGCGGAAGACAGGCAGGTTTGGATGGATGAACTGGGCTTGCTCAATGTCGCCGATGGAGTAGTCTTTTTTGCGACGATGAATGAAGGAGAAGAATATATCGGTACGGAAACCCTGGATCCGGCATTAAGAGATAGATTTTATACCGTCTTGATGGATTATATCCCGTCGGACGTCGAAGTTGAGGTTTTGGCACAAAAAACGGGTATCAGCAAAGAAACTGCCCAGGAAATAGTCAGGATTGTGAATAGACTGCGTGACCATTCCGATTCGCCGATTGATGTCTCCACCAGAACGAGCTTAATGATTGCCGAAATGGTAGCCATTGGAGCCACCGTCCGGGAAGCGATTATATATAGTTTACAAATTAACAGGGAACACCTGGAATCGATACTTTTAACCCTTCACTTGGAAAGAGGGATTGCGGAAGTTCAGAATGCCAACGAATATGTCCGGTTTGTCGAACCCCATGATTAATACGCGTGTGCGGCTCTAAAGTTTGTAACCACAAGTTTTTTCAGACGGGGGGCAGCAGGTTGAATGTGAAGAGTGAAAACCGGGAAGTGATTAACAGATTTTATATTCCTGGCGGGGAAGGGATTTCTGAATTCTGGCGCCGTAATAAATCACCCGTTGAAGCTAGGGAACTGGCCAATTTGTTGCTGGCAATCCGGAAGATTGCCGGGTTTCTTGGGCCCAATGTCGGGAGTATTATTTGGGCTGGGATGAAGTCATTTAATGAATCCAGTGAAATTAGCCTGAACCCCTCTTTGGTTGTGGGCAGTTATCCCATTCCCGGTGTCAAAACAGATTATGCCATCGGAGTGGTGGTTCGGGAAGCGTACAAGCAAATCGAGTGGAGTGAGCGGGCAATTAACCTGGTTGGTCGAAAATTAACCAAAATGTCCGCCGATAAAACCTATAGACTGAAAAAGTTTGTGGAGATGGCGGAACAGATCTACCTGGATTTGGTTGCCAACCGCTCGGTATTGGGTTTGTACGCCGAAAAATACCGTCAGGTTAAGATTAAGGAGGCTAGGGGTAATTTCATTCAGCCCCCAACAGTTGATGAATTGCTCCATATTTGGTGGCTGATGGCGGCTGATCTGAGTGGCTGTCTCTATCAGCAGGAATTTAAAGATACGATGTATGTGTTTGGAAATTACGGGTATAACCTCGAAAAATATTATCAGGAACCACTTCGTCTCTTAAACTCAATTGTTGGGGAATTAAAGGAAGAATGTCCCAAAATCCAGAGTATTGTTGACCGGTGTGAGTATCGGGTCGGTCTCTATCTAAGAATTTGGGAAGAATATTTGAATGCGACCAACTTCTGGATAACTGATTTAGGGGATACCACCTATATGCCCAAGGCCTTGGATGTGGGAGATATTCTTGACGACGGTGAGCTCGGGGAAGCTTTGAAACCCATTTTGGCGGTGGTTGCCAATGAAATCGAAGCCCTTATGCAGTCGAATAGGAACTTAACGGAAGAAGTTCGTTTGATTGCCAAAAATGATGATGAACTGGTTCCCATTGAAATCGGGGAGGTTGTCATTCCTCTGCAGGAACCGGTGAACAGAGATCTGGTTCAAAAATTGCGTATCGCGTTGCAGACCCACTGCAAAAAAAGGAACATCTACAGCCGGGGGATGAAAAGCGGCAGGATTGATGCTCGACGCCTCTACCGGGCGATGACGACCGGTGAAGTTTTTTGCTATAAAAAAAGCAAATACGAAATGGAGAATGATCTTATTCTGCTGGTGGATGCTTCCGGTTCAATGGGTGGCCTGAAATGGAAAACAATCCAACAAATTTTCAGTGCCTTTTTTCAGGTTGTCAAGGGTTTCAGTAAAAATACCCGGGTATTTGCCTATAATGAGACCAGGAATACCTGTTATTTAACGGATCTTACCCTCAAAAAAGATGAGATCTATACGGTAATGCCACAGGGAAGAACCGCTTCGGGTGAAGCGATCATTGCCACTGCCCTGCTGCTCAAGCGAAGAATGAAGGTTCCTTTTATTATTCACCTTACAGACGGGGCTTCTAATTGGGGTAGTGAGGTCAAATATGCCACTGATTTTTGCAAGAAAAAGAAAATTAAATTAATGACTGTAGGTTTTGGCTGTGCTAAGGACAACAAAACAGCGCTCAAGAAGGAGTATGGCGAGCAGGTTGAATTTGTCGATACTCTGCAGGAATTACCGAGGAAACTGGTAAAATTGCTGTCTCACGTCGCTTATATGTAGRAGAGTTATTGASAGGAGGATACGGGTCATGGCTAAGATAACTCCGRAAATGAGAGAATTCCTTAAGCAAGAACGCTGCTTGGTGGTGACTGCTGACCAGGAAGGTCGGCCTAATCTTGCTGTCAAAGGATCGACAATGGTTATAGATGAAGAGACCCTGGCTTTTGGCGAATTATATGGGGGGAAAACATACCAGAATATTCTGGGAAATCCACAGGTCATGATGGTTGTGGCCAATCTCAACACAACGACGGGATACCGTTTTTCGGGAAAGGGCGAGCTGCTTAATAGCGGGCCGTTGTTTGACAAGTTTGCGGACTTTTTTGCCGGAATGGGGAAACCGAAACCTGTAGCGGTTGTTCAAGTTAAAATAAACGAGATTATGGATTTACGGGGAACTAAGCTGGCGTAACATCGCTGACTGACTGCGGTAAACATAAGTGACATAAGGGAAGGGATTGGGGGGAGAAAATTTGGGTACAGTTCCTGGCGACGATACTTGTGATACCAGTAACAAAATAAAGATACCCCTGATAACGAATATTCAGCGTTATTCTCTGCAGGATGGACCTGGGATCAGAACAACAGTTTTTGTGAAAGGTTGTCCCTTGAGGTGCCCCTGGTGTCATAATCCTGAAACACAAAAAACGTTGCCGGAGATTAACTATAACGTGGAAAAGTGTATTGGGTGCGCCAAGTGTGCAGAAGTATGTCCCACCGGGGCAACTTATATTGAAGGAGAGGGAACAGATTCCTTTCTGAGATTTGATCGCTCGAAATGTATAGGGTGCGGTAAGTGCGTCAAGGTTTGCCTGGCGGGAGCAAGAGAAATAACCGGGCAGAGTTTAACCATGGATGAAATTGTCAAGGAAGCGATGGCTGACCGTCTTTTTTTTATGAACTCCGGCGGGGGGGTTACGATCAGCGGCGGGGAACCGCTTTTATTTCCGCAGTTCACGCTTGAATTAGCTAAAAGAATTAAAAACGAAATGGCCCATTTAGCGATTGAAACCGCAGCTTTCTGCCGGTGGACGGATTTGGAACAGCTGGTAGAACATGTTGATCTTTTCTTGATTGATCTCAAAACCATGGATGCCCTGAAATATAAAAAACATATTCACGGCGATTTGGATGTTATTTTAAAAAATTTGGAGAATTTGCTGGAAACAAAAGCGTCGGTCAGAGTGCGGCTGCCGATTATTCCAGGTTTTAACGATAGCTTTGGCGACTATGAGGCTATGGTAAACTACCTTGATCAGATACGCGATAAAATAGAAAGCGCGGATATTCTAACCTTCCATAGTTACGGCGAGAAGAAGTATCAGTTATTAGGAAGAGATGACTATGAATATCGCAATGTGCATAGTATGACTTTTAAGCCAATTAAACCCTTGGTGGACATGCTGACAGAGGTTGGCTTTATTCCCGGGGTAAGTCTTACTGTGGGAGGCTTAATCGGCGTCAATACTATGGGGTCCGCTTCCGGCAAATAAAGTATAGGATCGTCGTAAGAGGGGATATTACGGATGTTATGGTATTCACGCAGGAGGGTTTAACATGAAGTGCACAAAATGCGGTTATGAAGCGTGCATGACGGAGTTTACCCGGGTGAGATGCAGGGGGTACTGTTCGACGGGGACTCATTTGCGGCAATGTCCCGAGTGCCAGGAAGTATCACCTTGTAATCCCTTAATAGAAGAGGTTTGGGAAGAAAAAAATAATATTAAGAGGCCGGATGATCAAGAGGAGTTTGACTTTTTCGAGTTATAGTGAGTTTTTCGGCATGATCCGCGAAATAAATCGCTTCGGCTGGTGGTGGAAAATGAATCTTATGCCGAAGAATGTATCGCAGCTATGAAAGGTGGTGAGACATGGAAGGAAGAATAGGAGCGAGAATTTGTTGCCATAAAGGGTGGTGGGGCACAGAAAGAAGAAGGATAATTTCTAATGCGTATTTGTAAAAAGTATAAAATTTGTTGTAATGTAAAATATATTGGATTTGGAGGTATTTAGAATGGCTGATCAAGAGCAAGTTATTTTTCACCCTAATTTCTTTAAAATTCCAGAAGATGGCAAGCCGTATTTAACCGAGGCGAAATGCACCAAATGCGGACAATTATGGTTTCCAAAGTTGCCGATCTGCCCGAGTTGTTTGAACGAAACCTTTGAGGACTCACCCATGGATCGGGTAGGCACACTGTATTCTTATACGGTCATGTATATTCCGCAGCCGGGACTCAAAGCTCCTTTGGCGATAGGCTATGTGGATTTCGCCAATGGGCTCAGGGTAGGGGCGCAGATTGATGTCCCGCCGGAGAATATTAGGATTGGAATGTCTCTACAGGTCGACTCTGCTGTAATCAGGGAAGATAAAACCGGCAAACAAACGATAAGCTACGTATTTAGGCCAGCGGAATAAAGCAAAGGAGGGTAAATAAGAATGAGAGACGTTTATATTGTTGGAGTAGGATGTACAACTTATTATCGAAAATCACCGGTCCCCGGGGCAGATCTCGGGCGTTTGGCAATAGTAGATGCACTGAAAGACGCCGGCCTTGAGGCCAAAGCGATCCAGAGCATCTTTGTAGGGGAAATGCCAGGACTCTCAGGCAGTATCTGTTTTGGACAACGGGTAGCTTGTACGCTGGGTATGGGCGGGGTACCGATGATGAACGTGGAGAGCGCCTGTTCCAGCGGCGCTTTAGCGTCAAGCCTGGCAATCAGAGACGTGGCCAACGGAGTTACGGATATTTCACTGGCTGCAGGCATTCAGAATATTTCTTGGTCCAGAACAGCCGGTACGGCTTTTTCGCCTGACGCCAATGACCCGGAAGGGGTTCAAGGGATAACTATGCCGGGGATCTATGCTATGAGAGCGAAACGTTATATGCACGAATTTGGCGCCACACCGGAGGACCTCGCTCTGACTGCTGTCAAAAACAGGCGGCATGCCATGAATAACCCGCGTTCGCAATTCCATGATCCAATTACGGTAGAGCAAGTTGTTAGCGCGCGATTAATATCTGATCCACTGACCTTGTTGATGAGTTGCCCTAATGCGGACGCCGGGGCGGCCGTGATCTTTACTACAAAAGAGAAAGCTATGCAGTTGGGCAAACCACTGATCAAAATATTGGTGAGCGAAGTAACTTCGGGGATTTTCACCAATGGATTCAGAGATATGACTTCGATGGAAATCACAGTCCGGGGCTCTAAAGAAGCTTATGAGAGAGCCGGCATTGGACCGGAAGATATCGATATGGTTGAGTGCCATGACGCCTTCGCGATTAATGAGCATTTATATACGGAAGCCATGGGTTTCTGTGGGCACGGCGAAGCTGTCGAGTTTATCCGCAGCGGCCAAAACGATTACGGTGGTAAAGTCGTGTTTAGCCCGCGCGGTGGCTTAATGTCGTGTGGACACCCGACGGGATGCAGCGGAGCGGCGCAGATCGCCGAAATGACTTGGCAATTACGCGGACAAGCCGGAGCTATGCAGGTGCCGAATGCTAAAACAGCAATGACCCATGTCACCGGCGGTGGAATCTACGGTTTGGATAACGCTGTGTGTACGGTTCATATCTTAAGCAGATAAGTTAATAGGGAATTGGAGTAAGCTGAGAGGACGACAAATAGGGGCAGAAATTATTACGATCGAAGCTCGGCAGGTCGTCTTCTTGGCATATTGAAGTCATGGGAGTGGTAGCTGATATTTCGAAGAAAGATCAGGCTCAAGCCATGGCGAAACAAGTTGTGGAACGCTTTGGCAGGATCGACATTCTGGTTAATAACGCAGGCATATCTCGGGACAAGGGCTTGCTGAAGCTCACGGAAGAAGATTGGGACATTGTGCTAAATGTTAATTTAAAAGGACCGTTCCTGTTGACCCAGGCGGTAGTTCCTTATATGAAGGAACAGAAATTTGGACGTATCGTGAATATTGCCTCCCGAGCTTATCTTGGCTGGCCAACGCAAGCCAATTATGCGTCCTCGAAAGGCGGACTGGTGAGTTTCAGCAGATCAATGGCTTTGGAACTAGCGAAGTCCCAGATCACAGTTAACTGTATAGCTCCGGGCTTGATCCGGACGCCATTGTATGATGCTTTGCCGGAGAACATTAAAGAGAACCTTGTAAAATCTCAGCCAACGGGTACAATTGGCAAGCCTGAGGATATTGGTTATGGAGTGCTGTTCTTCGCTGATGATGATGCTGACTATGTTACGGGACAGACGATCTTTATCTGCGGAGGGAAGAGTGTGCTAAGTTCCTTGTCGGTATAGTGGAAGAATAGGAAAAATTCAAGGAGGTATGCGAATCATGCAGATTAAGGGAAGAGTAGCCTTGGTGACCGGATCTGCCAGCGGGATGGGCAGGGGCACTGCCGAGATAATGGCCCAACATGGCGTTAAAATTGTTATCAACGACATTAACCAGGAACAGGTTGATGAAGTGGTTAAGGGCATCAAGGAAGCCGGCGGGGAAGCCATTGGCATCGCCGCGGATATTACCAAAAAAGATCAAGTGGAAGCGATGTTCCAGAAAGTCGTAGATACCTTTGGCCGGATTGATATCTTGGTCAATAATGCTGGAATTTCCAAGGACAAGGGCATATTGAAAATGTCGGAAGCAGACTGGGACAGTGTCTTGGCAGTTGACCTCAAAGGTGTCTTCCTCTGTTGTCAGGCAGCGATTAAGTTTATGAGAGAACAGAACTACGGGCGAATCGTGAACATATCGTCTCGGGCCTGGTTGGGAGGACCCGGGCAAGCCAATTACTCGGCGGCCAAGGCCGGAGTAGTGGGTTTAACCCGCACATTGGCCCTGGAAATGGGCAAAAAGGGGATCACTGTGAACTGCATCCCGCCGGGCATTATCGAGACTGCCATGTGGCAAGCTTTGCCTGAAGCAACCAAGGAACGATTAAATCAAGCTCAGCCCACTGGAAAGATCGGAGCGCCGCGTGATATTGCCCGGGCCGTAATGTTTTTTGCCAGTGACGAGGCCGGCTATATAACCGGACAAACCATGTATGTGTGCGGAGGAAAGAGCCTTTTTGCTAATATTGGCTAATTAGGTAAAACTGTACGAAGGTAAGGGATGGAGAATGAGCAATAGTCAAGGCGCTTTGAGTGGTCTTCGAGTCCTGGAATTTGCAGGTGGAATGGGTTTGGGTTATTGCGGAAAATTATTTGCCAGCCTCGGCGCGGAAGTTATTCAGATTGAGCCAATTGAAGGCAATCCGGTCAGAAAAGCCGCTCCTTTTTATAAGGATGTTCCGGATAAGGAAGGGAGTCTGCAATTCATCTATCAAAATACAAATAAGAAGAGTATTGTGCTCGATATTGAAAAAGAGCAGGGAAGAGAAGTTTTTCTTAATTTGGTAAAGACTGCGGATTTGCTTCTGGAAAGCTTTCCGCCAGGGTATTTGAAGAAGTTGAACCTGGATTATGATCAACTGAGTGCGCTTAATCCCCGACTCGTCTATACATCCGTGACCGGTTATGGGCAGGATGGTCCGTACCGGGATTATCCCTGGTCGGATATTACAGCTTTAGCCATGGGGGGGTTGCTCTACCTGGCTGCTGAGGGTGTCGATTTACCGGTCCGTGCTCCGGACAATCAGTCGTACATGATGGGGTCKCTGCATGCGGCGGCGGGGAGCATGATGGCCTTGCTTGAAGCCGAAGAAAGCGGCCAGGGGCAGTATCTGGATATATCTCTTCAGGAATGTGTTGCCGGCTCTCTCGAAAATTCCATCCAGTTCTATGACCTGGAAGGGGTTATCCGGCGCGCGATTGGGTCACAAGAAGCCGGGTTCGGATATTATCCCTGCCAGGACGGTGATATTTACCTTTGTGCTGGGATGGGTAATAATGTTAATCTTTGGAACTCTTTAGTCGATTGGCTTATTGAACACAAAGTGGAAGGGGCGGATATCTTAGCCCGTGATGAATGGAAAACACCGCAATTTCGGAAGACAGCTGAGGCTAAGCAACGTTTTATTGAAATATTTGTTCCCTTTACAATGAAGCATAGTAAGGCCTATCTCTTTGAGAATGGTCAGGATCAGCGAGTATGTATTGCTCCCGTGAACAACGCGAAAGACATTTGTGAAGATTCCCATGTCCAGTACAGGAAGTTCATAGTTGATTATTTCAGCGAGAGTCTTGGCGGGCAAGTGTTTATGCCCGGGGCTCCTTTCAGGATGTCGCAAACACCTTGGAAACTTGGTGCTGAGCCCCCTAAATTAGGACAACATACGGCGGAAATCCTCCAGGAGATTGGGTATAATACGCAACAGATCGAGGAATTTAAGCAAGGGGGTGTCTGCTTTGGCGCATAAGCTTCCACTTAGCGGTATCAGAGTTCTGGACTTCACCTGGGTAGGGGCGGGTCCGATCACCACAGCACTTCTAGTGGAATATGGGGCTGAGGTTATTAAAGTCGAATCAGCAAAAAAACTGGATACCTTGAGGCTCTTGCCACCTTATAAGGACGGCATAGCTGGTTCGGAAAGAAGCGGCTATTTTAGTAACCGGAATCCCAATAAAAAGGGCATAGCTTTGGACATGAAAAATCCCCGTGCTATGGAGATTGTTTCAGAATTAATCAAAAAGAGTGATATAATTTGTGAGAATTTTATGGCGTTTACGATGGACGGATGGGGACTGGGGTATGAGGATGTTCGAAAGATCAAACCTGATATTATCTACGCCTGCATGCCCCTGATGGGAACGGACGGACCCCATGTCCATTATCGGGGCTTTGGCATTCAAGTCAACTCGATAATTGGAATTCTTCATCTCGCCGGGTTCCCGGATAAAGGACCATTCGGCATGGGAACCAACTATCCCGATCATGTAGCCAACCCCATGCAAACTGCTTTCGCTATCTTTGCCGCTCTGCGGCATAAGAGGAAAACCGGGGAAGGTCAGTACATTGAGTTATGTCAAATAGAAGCTCCCCTGTGTGTACTGCCCACTTCGGTGATGGACTACATGATGAACGGACGGGTGGAAAACCGCATGGGCAACCAGCATTTTGATTTTGCACCCCACGGCATCTATCAGGTTTTAGGTAAAAATCTTTTTGGTAATAACCGTTGGATTGCCATATCCGTGCAAAGTGAGGATGAATGGCAAGCCTTGAAAGCTGCGATGGGCATGCCTGAATGGGCTGAACAGGCCAAGTTTGCCGCGAATGCTGAGCGGATGGCCAACCAGGCTGAGTTGAACGAACTCATTGAGAGTTGGACGGTTAATTTTGATGGTGATGAGCTATTGAAACGATTGGTAAAGGCCAAAGTGAGAGCAGGCCTGGTTAAAGATGCCCGGGAAGTTTTGAATGATCCCCAACTTAATTACCGTAAACATTTTGTTTACCTCGACCATTCTGTAATGGGTTATCATGTTTACAACAATTCTCCGGTTCATATGTCCAAAACGCCTGCTGTGCTGAATCAAGCGGCCCCAATACTTGGTGAACACACCAAACAGGTCATGCAGGATTTACTCAATATGGATGAGGCTACATTCGAGGATTTGCAGAAGGATGGTGTTTTCAAGTAAGGGATCGCGACGAGGACTGTAAAGTTGCTTCTAACTATTCGTTTATGCCATCTTGCGTTTGAGCATCGATGATGGGATTGAATAAATCCCAATTGAAACAGTATAAGGGTATAGAAATTTCCCCTCCTGTAAAAGGGAGGGGAAACTTAAAAATATGGTCCCGGTTTAATATTTTTTTTCAATGTGTTTCAAACACAAAACTGGTTGTTACATAATAGAATGAAATCATAATATAATTATTTTATGATTAGTTTACGTGGATTAGTTGACGTGTTCAATTGCACACTTATATCTGGAAAATCCAAATGCATTTTATCACGAAATTACCAACAGGTATAAGTTCTCACAACAAAATTGTAAACAATAATTCATACGACAACTGTGAACTGCATGTCAAAAGGCTTGAAATAAACATCTTAGATTATTGTGAGCTTTGTGTCGTCTCTAGTACTTTGGTTATCATCACATACGATGAAATAAAGCAATTGGAGGGAACACCATGATAGTTGATCAGCCAGAATCCCATTATATATTTGTATTTTCCAAGCAATATGTGTACGGCGGTTTGAACTATATAAAATACAAAAAAAGACTATTAACCAACAAAGAATATTTGCAGCATTGGGGTAAATGGTTAGTCTTAGGGACAAGGGAAAAATTAGAGGAACTCGCGAAAAAGCTTGATCCTTATGTTGAGCGGGAGCAGATTCCTTGCATTAAGTTTGATCGGGCGGTACAGAAGGAGTTCGAGCAAATGCTTCTCAGAGAATGCGTGATGTGCATTTACTGTGATGAAAGGGAGCGGGAGGACATTTGGAAAATCCTCGAACAAGAAGGCGTAACAAGCAAAGCATGGCAATTTGAAAAAAATACCTTGGAGGCCTGGCTCCCCGGTGGTCGTCTACTTGAGCGCTGGATTACTGCAAAAGGGCTAACGGGTGCTGATGCTGAGCGGGTGAGAGAGGACGCGCGCCTTTACTTTGCCCAAACCTTTGAAGATGATGACGCTATTTTCACGGGAGTCATCCAATAGCCTTCGGTTTGCGGGCGGGTTAGTGAAGAAGAGGATATCTATCCGCTGCATGCAACCGGAATAAAGATGATTCATTAAGTAGCTTCAAAAGTAAATAGGCCATATAACAGAACAATAAAACTGTACTGATTTAGGAGGAGAAACTTTGAAGAATTATAATAGCTCTATTTATTTTGGAATTTATGGCAGTTTTTTAGCGCCAATGCTCACATGGTTTTTATTCCAGATTTTGCTCGGTTATGTCAGTATCCATGAATTCCCTCACGGCCGAACTGAAAGAACAATTCAATCAGTTTAAAGTCTAATCATAGGGATTCTGCTATTATTTGTCCAGGAACCACGTCACCTCCTCAAATAGAAAAAGTTTATGAAAAATATGCCCTGGAGGTTCAGTTTTACGTATTAAAATTGATCCTCCGTCTAACAATTGGCGATATTGAAACGGCGGGAGGTATAAACCGTGATTGTTGATCAACCAGGCTCCCATTATATATTTTTATTTTCCAGGAAATATGTATACGGAGGATCGGATTATATTAAATACCAAAATAAACCATTAACCAATCGAGAATATTTGCAGCATTGGGGTAAATGGTTTCTCTTGGGGACAAGGAAAGAATTAGAGGAACTCGCTGATAGGCTTGATCCTTATGTTGAACGGGAGCAAATTCCTTGCATCAAGTTTAACCGAGAGGTCCAGAAGGATTTTGAGGAAATGCTTTTAAGAGAATGCGTGATGTGCATTTACTGTGATGAGCGGGAACGGGAGGACGTTTGGGAAATACTCGCACAAGAAGGCGTAAAAACCAAAGCCTGGCAATATGAAAAAAATACCTTGGATGCCTGACTCCCCGGTGGTCGTCTACTTGAGCGCTGGATTACTGCAAAAGGGCTAACGGGTGCTGATGCAGAGCGGGTGAGAGAGGACGCACGCCTTTACTTTGCCCAAACCTTTGAAGAGGATGATGCTATTTTCACGGGAGTCATCCAATAGCCCTCATGTTACGGATGGAATTGGTAAATTGAGATTGTGATCGCTAAAGGTCTATGGATACCATTGTAAATATTTTGTGCCGGGAATGAGTTGGAAAAAGGAGAGATGAAAAGTGAACAAGATCACCGTGCGACTGCCAGCTTCAATCGCCCACCTGACGGGTGATAACAAAGTGGTCGAATGTGCGGCGTCGAGTATTGCCGAATGTGTACAGGACTTAGACGCAAGGTTTACGGGGCTCAAAGATATCCTGTGTGATTTGGATGGTAACGTATCAGATATTTTCTTTATTTTTCTGAACGGTGAAAACATAACATATTTGCAGGGTATGCAGACTGCCTTACAAGATGGAGATGAACTGAATATTATTCCAGCGGCAGCAGGTGGTTAATAGTGAAAAATATTGATGTGTTATTTAATCCACACAGCGTAGCTGTTGTCGGCGCCAGTCCTGATGTTTGGAGGATTGGCTATAACCTGATGCAAAGTCTTGTTGAGGGGGGCTTTCAGGGCCAGGTGTATCCGATTAACGGTAAATACGAGCAAATCATGGGCTTGCCTTGTTATCCCGGGTTAACTGAGCTGCCCGTTGTGCCGGAGCTGGTAGTTCTGGCGGTCAATCAATATGTGACGGTTGAACTGGTCGAATTATGTGCCCGCCTGGGAGTCAAAAGCGTAATTTGCTCGGCCGGTGGTTTTAAAGAGATGGGACCGGAAGGTCAGCTCTTAGAAAAACGGATAATCGCCGTGGCGGAGGAGGCAGGGATTGCCTTGGTTGGCCCCAACACCTTAGGTTTAATAAATACAGCGGCTTCCCTTTATGCTACCTTTTGGCCGATGTCCATAAACAAGGGTTCGGTGTCCGTGCTTAGCCAAAGTGGCGGAGTTGGTTTATCCCTGCTGACTACTATGCAGGATGAAGGGGTTGGAGTGGGCAAATGGTGTGGGGTGGGCAACCGGGGAGTTTTAGAATATGCCGACTATTTGAATTATTTCGCGGAAGATCCGGCAACTAAAGTTATCGGTATTTTTATCGAGGGGACGGATAAGGGACGGGAATTTATCGAAGCAGCGGCGGCTGTTGCCGGTCGTAAACCGGTGGTTATCTTCAAAGCTGGGCGGGGCGAGGCTGCCGCACAGGCGGCGCGTACCCATACCGGTGCTCTGACAGGATCCAACCGCCTCTACCAGGACATTTTTGCGCAACACCGTTTGCTGACCGTCGACAGTATAGAGGAATTGGTCGATATGCTCAAGGCCCTATCCGTAGTTGGACAGGGGGCAGGGGGGTACTCAGTTAAGGCAATAAATGGAGTTGGCCTGATTACCATTACCGGAGGTCCGGCGATTGTTGTGACCGATATTTTGGAAATGGGCGGGTGCAAGATACCAGAATTATCAGCGGCTACACTACGCAGGGTTGAGGAGGCGATCGGGTCAAATAATCCGCCGATAATTCTGCGCAATCCCCTTGATTTAGCAGCTTCAGGCTTTGAGGCTTCTGTTTATGGACAATGCGCGGCAGCTTTAGCTGCAGATCCTAAAGTGGATGCTTTGTTGGCTATTTACTGCCAGCATCGGAACTGGTCTTTTCCAACATCGGAATTGATTAAGTTTCAAGCAGCATGCCGGAAGCCATTAGTTGTTTGTTATATTGGTGAAAGCCAAGTTGTGGCCAAGGAACGTCTCCGTCTGCATGAAGCGGGAATTCCATTATACCACTCGATAGCGGCCGCTGCTAAAGGATTTGGGGCTCTCAAATTCTATTGTGGGAGGGGATGAACAGTGACAGATAATACGAGGTTATTAAGTTGGTCTGAGGCTCAGGCACTGCTGGAATTATATGGTGTTGCTATGAACGGTGAGACAATTGTCAAAGCTGATTTGACCAAATTAACCAAAAAATATGCTTTCCCTCATGTCTTGAAAGGATATTCCGCCTTTATTGCTCATAAAAAGGAACACGGGCTTGTCCGCTTGGGTATAAACAATGCGGAAGAACTTAGCGAAGCTTATGCGGAGTTAGCTGCTCTAATGAAAGGGTGGCCGGGTCAAAACGAGATTGTTTTACAGCCTACGGCTCCACAGGGAATCGAATTAGTATTGGGGGCCCGCCGGGACCAAACCTTTGGGCCTGTCTTAATGTTTGGCTTAGGAGGTACATTAGTCGAAGTCTTAAATGAAGTTGTGTTTGCGATGGCGCCCTTAGACGTTCAGGCCGCATTGGCTATGCTGGAACGCTGGCCGCGCCGCCGACTTTTGGATGGGTACAGAGGATGGCCGGCAGTCAATCGCCCAGAACTAGCAGGCCTCTTGGTTAACTTGGGTAATCTGATTAACGAGCACGCGGAAATACAGGAAATTGATCTTAACCCAGTTATTGTCGGACCCAACGGTTTGGTCTTAATTGATGTGCGAGTAACGGTAGAAAACAGCAGCATAATATAAAAGCGGCGCCAACCGCCGATTGTAAAAGCCAGCTCCTTGTTGGAGGGGCTTTTTTGTTGTTCCAAGAATAGGAAAGTAACATTCTTGCCAAAACCAATATGAATATAGAAAAGTTCACACGAATGATATAATGTTGTCAGAATAATCCACGATAACATTATTGATCAGGCTAACATTATTGATCAGGCTAACATTATTGATCAGGCTAACATATTTTTAAGAGGTGAAAAATATGGAACAAATGATTTATCTGGATAACGCGGCTGCAACAAAATTAGACGGAGAAGTCTTTGAAGCGATGAAGCCTTGCTATTTTGATAACTATGGCGTTGCTAACTCGGAATCAGGTTATTTAGCAAGTCTTAAAGCACGAGTAACTTTGGCATCAGCAAGGGCCAAGATCGCCGCCTCTTTAGGGGCGGAACCGGAGGAATTTATTTTCACTTCAGGAAATACGGAATCAAGTAATTTGGCCTTGAAAGGCGTAGCTAAGACGTTAAGCCTTAGAAAAGGCAACCATATAATCGTTTCGAAAATTGAAGATTATCCGGTTTTGCAAAGTGCTCAAGCTTTAGAGAAACAGGGCTTTGATGTGGATTATCTCGATGTTGATGAATATGGCTTCGTGAAGATTGATCAGATGAAAGCCTTAATGCGCCCTAACACGATTTTGGTTTCGATTCAGCACGGAAATCAGGAAATAGGCACAATCCAGGATATCGCTAAGATAGGCATTCTGTGCAAAGCCAGGAATGTTCTTTTCCACACAGACGCTACTCATACATTTACCAGGGTCCCCCTTGATGTTAAGAGAATCCATGTTGATTTAATCACCGTCTCTGCTCATACAATTCATGGGCCTAAGGGTATTGGCGGGCTTTTTGTACGCAAAGGCACTCCGATAGTAAAAATTATGGATGGCGGTTATCAGGAATTTAATCTCAGGGCAGGAATCGAAAATATTCCGGGAGCGGTAGGTTTTGCCAGAGCTGTGGAGTTAGTTACGAATGAAGAAAATAACCGGCTGAAAGTTATGCGTGATCAGATCATCAACTTGGTATTGGAAAAGATCCCACATGTTACTTTAAATGGACACCCGGAAAAGAGGACGCCTCAAAATGCCAACATTACCTTTCATTTTATCGAAGGAGAATCGCTTACCCTGCACCTGAATATGCACGGAATTGTTGTAAGTACTGGTTCTGTCTGCTTTAACCGGTCAATGGAAGCCAGTCATGTGATCATGGCTATAGGCGGTGATCACGAAAGAGCACACCTTCGTTTTACGTTGGGCCGTTATAATACAATGGAAGAAATCAGTCGTGTCGTGGATACCTTAGCTAAGGTCATCGGGGACCTGAAGAAAATCAGTCGTTTAAAGTCAACAAGGTAGGGGTGATTTTTTCTATGCTTATTGTGGACCGCTTTGAGGGAGATTGGGCAGTCATTGAATACGAGGGGACTACCTTTAATCTCCCGCGATCATTGTTAATTCCGGACGTTAAAGAGGGCGATGTTATTCTTATGAGTATTTCAGTTGACCGAACGATTACAAAAGAGCGTCGGCAAAAAGGCGAGGAAATGATGAAGGGCTTCTTTGACAGGTAGGAGGTATCATTTTGAGCTTACAGAAAGCCAAATTGTTCTGGGTCGTCTTATTAGTGTGTATAACCTTATTAGCCGCTGGTTGCGCAAACACCTCAACAACTAAGACCACACCTTCGCCCACCCAGTCAAATCTCACATCCACCCAGGTAAACGGAACCCTGCAAGTGCATTATATCAATGTCGGTCAGGCAGATAGCATTCTGATCAAAACTTCGGATGGTACGGCGGTACTTATCGATGGAGGTAATAATCCAGACGGGTCTAACGTGGTAAACTATCTGAAGTCTCAACAGGTAAAAGAACTAACCGCAGTAATAGCCACCCACCCCCATGAGGATCATATTGGTGGACTGGATACAGTGATAAAGAGTTTTTCCGTCAAAGCAGTGTATATGCCGAACGCCTGGACTACAACAAAAACATTTGAAGACTTCATCTCTGCCGTCAACGCGAGTGGGGCCAAACGAATCCAGGCTAAAGCGGGTGTTAGCCTTGATGTCCCTGGATTAACTGGACAATTCCTGGCCCCAAATGAGAGCGGGTACGAAGACCTAAATAACTATAGTGCAGTCCTAAGATTAAAATTTGGGAAAATAGCATTTTTATTCACGGGCGATGCTGGGGAATTTTCAGAGAGCGAGATGCTCAAGAGTGGGCAGAACGTAAAAGCAGATGTACTTAAAGTTGGTCATCACGGCAGTTCAACGTCGACCAGCAGTGCTTTTCTCAAGGCAGTGTCACCAAAATATGCGATTATTTCCGTAGGAACAGGCAATGACTATGGTCACCCTGCAGCATCTACCTTATCCAGGCTTTCTGGGGACGGGGTTCCGGTGTTTAGGGCGGACCAGGATGGTACTATTGTGGCCACCTGTGACAGAGAATCAGTAACTTTTGATAAGTCAATGCCTGCTTCGACTCCAAGTACAGAAGTCCCAGCTACGCAGCCTTCTACTTCGTCTGGTTCCGTTTCTATCTCCAGTATTGATTTGGCTGGGGAAGTAGCGACTTTACTGAATAATAGCAGTTCGGAAGTGAATTTGACGGGGTGGAAACTAATCAGCGAACAGGGAAATCAAACGTATAGTTTTCCTGGCAGCACAACTATCCCCTCGGGAGGAACCTTGAAAGTTGTGAGTGGCTCGAAAGCGGTGGCAAGTGCAGGTACTCTGGTATGGACGCAGTCGAATATATGGAATAATGACGGCGATCCTGGCGCACTTTATGATGCCCAGGGGCAGGTGGTATCCCGAAAATGAAAGGGGATATGCACAAATAGCCGTGAGCCTTGGAGTGTTGATTGAAGTTGTGCGAAATATCATGAGGTGAAATGCATGGATGAACGAGAAATAGAATCAATTAGTCGCATTCTCCCACTGCGAAAGCTTGCAGTTGCCAGACCAGCAAGGGGTGGTCGCGAACTAAAGTATCAACTCAATCAGTACTATAAGGCCAAAAAACCTAAAAAGCCTAAAAAGCCATCGAACACTCCTAAAGGCACTGACTTAAACGATATTCCCAATTCACGATTATATGGCTGAGTTAAAAAGCGTATTGGTTTTGACAGAGCCATGATTATTGGTTATGAAGGAGTAGAATAAGGAGGAATTGCAATGAAGAATTGTGAAATGAAATTGGACGGCAATATATTAACAATAACGGTCGATATTTCAAAGGAATTTGGCAAATCATCTTCCGGAAAAAGTATTATTATTAGTTCGACTGAAGGAAATGTGTCTATACCTGAGAAAGAGAATATAAAAATCGGTCTAAATGTGTATAGAAAGCCATGAAATTAGTAATTGGGCAACGAAAGAGGATCAAGAAAAGCTGAGAGCACTGTTTAAATAATTGTAATTATTTGGGGAAATGATCCTATGGGGGTGACAGTTAATGAAGCAGTTGATTCAGAAAATTGTTGAGTTTAGGGATTCTCGAAATTGGAAGCAGTTCCACAATCCTAAGGATCTAGCAATATCCTTAACCTTAGAGGCTAGTGAGTTACTAGAAAACTTCCAATGGAAAACTAGTGAGGATAGCATAAAAGTTAATTTCCAACGAATTGAAGACGAATTGGCAGATGTGCTAATTTACGCTTTATTACTTTCAAATGAATTAGATATTAATCCCGAACAAGCAATTATTGACAAGATAAAAAAGAATGGAGAAAAGTATCCCATCGATAAAGCGTTCGGAACTAGCAAAAAAAGTATAACGAATTCTAAAGTTATTCATAAGTATAGTTCTAAGATGGTGACATTAAATAGCTTTCCCAGCAGATGAATAAGTCAAAGCACGATTAGAAGCAGTTTTAATTGGGTAAAGCTTGTCCCCACTGTCCCCATTTTGTCCCCAAACTTTTTGGCTATGCATTAAGGTTGGCCGGAAATACCCTCAAATATGTTTGCTTGCACGATTAGCTGCGGGGCTCGGGGTGCCGATATGTGAGTTGGTTGGAATATGTTAAGGTCCAGTCAAGTGTCTAAAGAAAATGAACTTCTAGTTATCCTAAAAATAGTATAGCTAATTTCAAATTCAACATGCATAAAACAAAAACACCGCAAACCCATGCGGTGTCTATTTTTTTGTTTGGCAGGGGATGCAGGAGTTGAACCCGCATCGACGGTTTTGGAGACCGCTGTTCTACCATTAAACTAATCCCCTAGAATTTTTAACGACGAGGCGAATTATATCGCAAAAATGAAAAAGTGTCAATCCTAAATATCAAGAGTTCTAGAATAATTGATTGCAAAAGAACAAGCATGCAGGATTTTTAATGAAAAGAAAGAATAGGCATAATAAAGGAAAATCGAAGGGAGGGGTGTGCTTGAAGGTCGATCTGCACGTCCATACTCAAGAGTCAGACGGTTTATTATCGGTTGAAGAGGTCGTTGACCTCGCCCATGCTAATAATGTTCATATCTTGGGTATTACTGATCATGAGAGTACTGAAGGAATCGCCAAAGCTCAAAGTCTGGCAGAACGTTTTAACATTAAAATTATTCCTGGTGTGGAATTACTAACCAATCATCAGGGCAAAGAGGTTCATCTCTTGGGGTATTTCAAGGATGTCAATCATCCTGTCTTACAGGCTCGTTTGAGAGAAATACGTCAACAACGAACCGCTTTGGCCTATGATATGGTTGAACGCCTGAAAAACAGCGGTTTTGCGTTGGAATGGCAGGATGTTGAGCGTGAAGTTAGAGCAGAGGGAGCAATTAGTAAGGGACATATCATGAGGGCTATATATCATCGGGAGTGTGGACGTATTCAGGACTGGCGTGAAATTGCAGAATATTTCCGGCCAGGGGGAGTCGCTTATTTACCGTATCTGCTGCATACGTTTGAAGATGCAGTCGATCTTATTTTTGCTTGTGGGGGACTTCCAGTAATAGCCCATCCAGGACTATTGCACAATCCAAAATTAATATTCGAGCTTTTGGCTTATCGGCGAATTGGGCTTGAAGTGTATTACGGTTATTGGGAACACCAAGAAACACTAATCCCGTACTATGCGGGAATCGCCGAGAGATTGGCAATCTTGGCAACTGGTGGCAGTGACTATCATGGCTCTTTTGGGCGGATTAAGCTGGGTCAGATGGATGTCCCGCTTGAAGGAGTGCAGAAATTACTGTCCTATCTAACTATTTGACACGACAATCCAAGGCTTGGATGAATCTAAAGCCATAATGATAGTATCCGATAAAAAGATGAAATTAAGGAATTAAAGATAAGGGCAATTCATGGGGCTTTTCATTAATCATATATTGTTCCTGGTTTGACGTGCAACCTGAAAGAGAGGATAGAATTCTTGGAAAAGCGGATCAGGCTTGCATTTTTAGCCTTACTTGTAACACTATTTGTTGGTACAGTTGGATTAATACTTACGGAACACCTCAGTTTGGCTCGAGCCATTTATTTAACTGTCCAAACGGTAACGACGGTGGGCTATGGAGATATTGAAGTACATTCAACTTCCGGGCATGTTTTTGTTATTCTCCTAATGCTTGTTGGAGTAGGTGTAATGCTCTATTTTGCGGGACTGATGATGACCTTTCTGGTTGAAGGTCAGTTGGCTGGGGTGTATGGGAGAAGTAAAATGAACAAAAAGATCGGGCAACTTCAAGATCATATCATTGTCTGCGGAGCAGGACGTGTGGGCAGGCAAGTTCTTTACCGCCTTCGCAAAGAAGGAGCCTTATGTGTAGCTATTGAACTGCAAGAAGATCTTGCAATTCAGTTAGTCGAAGAAGGATTTTTAGTGATCCAAAGTGATGCGACACATGATGAAATCCTTAAAAAGGCTGGTATTGATAAGGCTAGAGGACTTTTCACCGCCTTACCGGAGGACTCTTTAAATGTCTATGTAACATTATCAGCCAAGGGGATAAACCCAGCTATTCATGTTGTTGCTCGGATGGATCAATTAGAGTCTGAAAAAAAATTAGTACGCGCCGGAGCGGACAAAGTGATTTCTCCAGCCATTTTAGGAGGTTGGCGAATGGCAATGTCTATCTTAAAACCTATTAGTGTGGATTACATCGAGACCGTGATTCATGATCATAATATTGAGATGGAAATGGTGGAATTGAGGATTGACCATGGCTCTTGCCTAGTTGGGAAGACATTGTCAACCAGCGGGATAAAACAGCAAACAGGCGCCATGGTTCTTGCAATCTTACGGAATAAAGAGGTTATCAGTAATCCAGGGGCTGAAGAAGAAATTTTCAGGGTGATCTTTTAATTGTTTTAGGCTTGAGAGATCAATTGCATCGTTTAGAAGATATAGCGGCAAACATTTAACACGATTTATATTATAACGGTGGTATTAAAAAGAGGAAGCCGGGTGGGACGCATTGACATTTTCCTAGCTCAACTACCATAATGTATAGGAAGTGTGGAGGTGGAAGGTGTGTCGAAAAGGGAAAAAGAAGCAAGTTCTTATTGGCTGAAATTAGTAAGCGTATTATTAATGTTGTTCGCTTTTGCAGGGCTATTGGGTTCTTTAGGACTTTCTATCGGAAAACTGGTTTATAGCGTGTTTACTGTGGTTATGGGCAGTCTGGCATGGGCTGGACCCTTCTTATGTTTATCAGCAGCTGTCTTGCTCTGGATTTATTCTCCGAATTTGATGGGAAATCGCCAAAAAATATTGCCCGATAATCAGATTCCTAATCAATTGCAAAAATCAAAGTCTCAACAGAACATTTTCTCTATGGGTATCCCTCTTCCTGCGGGGAAACTTGTTAGTTTGCAGGGATTTGATCAATATTTTTCTTCGCCTGATATGGTGGAAATTAAGGAATCCGATGTCCAAAAGGCAGAAGAGATGAAAGAAATGGGGAGAGATTTTCCTTCTTATTTTGGGTTAGGGGAGGCGTTTTACCACAGGAAGCTTGTTAAAATGACAACTCTAAAAGGGCTTGAAGAATATATTGAGGAAGTAGACGAAGAAGAAAGATATATAAAAGAGATCCCTGGGCAAGGTAATATACCAAGAGAGATCCCTAAAACACCTTCAGAGAAACCAGCGCTGTTTTCTTCGGTGTTTAAGTCCCGAGCGGATCAAGAAGAATTCTTAGCTCAATATAAAGCAGATGGAAATCCCCTTGAGGCGGAAACACTTGATTTTGCAGGAAATTTGAGGGAAGATAGTATAACGATCGATGAGGCGGAGAAAATTGCTCAAGTCGTTGAGTATTCTGTTTCAAAGACCGCGAGTACATCCCCGGGAATGTTAGAGTATGAAGCTCAGGTAGCGGCTGTCTTAGAATTGAAACCAAATTCTGCAGAGCAAGTGATTCAATTAGTTGATAAAATGCAAGATCAATTGGAGGGAGTGGAAGAGGCTCAGGTTTTGAGTACCGTAGAAGAGACAGATCATTGGAAGCTTCCTGAATTAGATTTACTGGATCCAGTCCTAAAACGTGTATTTTTACAGGATACGGAAACCTCAATACAGCTGGAGAAAGTGCTTCTCGATTTTGGAGTTAAAGCTAAGGTCATCCGAGCAACAAGAGGTCCAGTGATTACTCGTTATGAGTTAGCCCCGGCGCCAGGCGTTAAAATTAGTAAGATCGTCAATTTAGCGGATGATATTGCATTAGGACTGGCAGCTCGGGATGTGCGTATTGAAGCTCCGATCCCTGGAAAAGCGGCTATTGGGATTGAAGTTCCGAATAAAGAAGCGCACCCGGTCCCGTTTAGAGAAGTCCTTGAAACAAAAACTTATGAAAAATACTCTTCAATACTAAAAGTAGCCTTTGGGAAAGATATTGCAGATCAACCTATCATAGGTGATTTGATAAAAATGCCTCACCTCCTTGTAGCAGGAGCTACAGGCTCAGGGAAGAGTGTCTGTATTACATCAATCATTAATTCCATACTCTACAATGCAACCCCAGAAGAAGTAAAGTTTTTGCTTGTGGATCCAAAAATGGTGGAGCTCAGTCAGTATAACGGCATTCCCCATCTTTTAGCTCCAGTTGTGGTCGATCCGAAGAAAGCAGCCGGTGCTTTAAAATGGATTGTCCAAGAAATGGAAAACCGGTATGAGCTCTTTGCAGCTGCGGGGGTTCGGGATATCGAACGCTATAATAAAAGAAAAGCTGGGGAAACGACAAATTGTAAACCGGCCTTGCCCTTCATTGTCGTGATTATTGATGAGTTGGCCGATCTGATGATGGTTGCAGCTGGGGAAGTCGAAGAAGCTATCTGTCGTTTAGCTCAAATGGCTCGGGCAGCGGGGATTCATTTGGTGATTGCGACCCAACGCCCATCAGTAGATGTCATCACCGGGGTAATCAAGGCCAATATACCCAGCCGAATTTCCTTTGCCGTTTCGTCTCAGATTGATTCCCGCACCATTCTCGATGCAACGGGTGCGGAGAAACTACTTGGACGAGGGGACATGCTTTATTCTCCTCTGGGTGTGAATAAAGCGCTGCGTGTCCAAGGCTGTTTGGTCACGGATGACGAGGTACAACGGGTAATTGCACACTGGAAACAATTAGGTAGGCCGGAATATCTCGATCCCGAGCACCTTTTCGTAGAAACAACGGATAAAAATGAAGAAAGCAACGGACCGGATGATATTTTATTCATTGACGCAGGACAGCTTTTTATCAAGACAGGTATTGCTTCTGTATCCTTTTTGCAACGCAAGTTGAAATTAGGATATACCAGAGCAGCACGGTTAATGGATATGCTCCAGGAACAAGGTGTAGTCGGATCTTATGAAGGAAGTAAGCCGCGTCAGGTACTTTTAACTATCGAAGAATTTAATGAACGATTCGGATAAGTGCGAGGTGAGAAGCGCGAGGTGCGAGGCGAAAGGTGCGAAGCTCGAGGTGCGAGGTACGAAGCATGAGGTTACTTTCGAACCTCGCGCCTCGAACTTCGAGCCTCGTGAGTAACCTTCGAACATTGTCTTTGGGCCCCAAAAACACTCTAACCATTGGTTAGAGTGTTTTCTTATTTAATATTCTACCTTTCGAACCTCGAATCTCGAACCTCGCACCTCGATAAGGCTAGGGCTTTTTTACATTCAGTCCTTCGCGCCTCGTAATGACCTTTGCGTCTCGAATATCGTGCTTCTTGACTCGCAATAACCTTCGCGCCTCGAACATCGTGTTTCGTGCCTCGATTTGATGAATGAAGTGGAGGAGAATGGGAATAATGCATTAATGAATGTAAAAAAAATAGAGTTAAAATTAATGGAGACGAAGAATGAAGGTATTTACACAGTCAATTACGAAAGATAAACCATATAAAGATATTGTCTTGAACCTGGAAGATTTGCTTAGTCATGCCGAAGAAATTGCTCGTTTACATGTGCACTTGGAAATAAGCCATCCAAAACGATCCTTGTTACCTAGGGTTAAGCAAAATATGGAGTTCTTAACCTATGCTTACCGCGAAATTACGGAATATTCAGCGAGAACCCAGGATATTGTGCCGGCTACGGAATGGTTTTTAGACAATTTTTATAGTTTGAAAGACTTAAGAGAGGACATCCTAAAAAGCTTTCCTGATAAATTTGAACGTCAATTGCCACGTAACGCCAGTGGGGATTTTCAAGGATATCCCAGAATTTACGGCTTATTAGTTGAACTCATCGAACATACGGATAGTCAATTGCTAAGTGAAACGCTCAAAGCGTTTATTAACGTTTATCAGGTTCAAGTGCCCTTATCCAGCGGGGAAATATGGGCAATTCCCATTATGTTGAGAATTGTCCTTCTGGAAAATATTCGGAKGTTAACTGAACAAATCCTTTATACTCAAGCGGAAAGAGAAGCTGCGGATCATTGGGTGATGCCCTTATTGGAAGTTGAGCATGGACCGGACGAATGGGAGGAGATAATCAAAACACTCACTGCCCAAGAGGAATACTCATCGGCGTATGCAGAACAGATCCTCAAGAGGCTGAGAGATCTAGGCGTCGACTCTGCACCGCTGTTACACTGGGTCGATCGAGTTGTCGCTAAACAAGATACAACAATTGAAGAATTGGCAAAACTCGAGCGCCAGCGTCAGTCTATGTATCAAGTTTCCATGGGTTATGCGATTTCGAGCATTCGCTTTGTCACAGCTGAAGATTGGCCTCGTTTTTTTGAAGAAGTTAGTTTGGTGGAAAGTGAATTCAGAAAGGATCCAAGTGGTGTTTATTGCAAAATGGACTTTCAGTCACGAGACGCATACCGCCATCAGGTCGAGAAGATCGCTCGACACTTCAAAGTTTCAGAACTGGTCGTTGCTCGGAAAGTGCTATCAAGAGCTGAAAAGGCGTATCAGCAAGGGGAGTCTGTAGCGTCGCATGTGGGTTATGATTTGCTTGGGCCAGGACGGGTTGAGCTTGAACAGGAATTGAAACATGACTATGGCGAGTCCATTGACCTTGGAAGTAAGATTTGTCAAGCGCTTCAACATAGACCTAGTTTATATTATTTTGGAAGTTTGCTTATCGGCGTAGGAGGTCTATGTGTATGGGCGTTATCGTACGTCCTTCACTTTGCTCCCCTCTCCCTGAATTATGTTCTTATAGTTGCAGGACTTTTGTTCTGGGCGAGTAGTTTGATCATTCCCTTAGTGAATTGGGTCTCTTCGCTCCTGTTTCACACCGCTTTCTTACCTAAACTGGATTTAAGGGAAGGGATTCCTCAGGAATTGCGGACCATGGTTACTGTGCCAACGTTATTAACGAGTATTGGCAGAGTAAATGAGTTAATTGGTCAAATTGAAGTTTGTTATCTGGCTAACAAAGATGTTAATTTGCATTTTGCCATCCTGGGAGATTTTGCTGATGCCTCGTCTGAAAAAGTTAAAGGMGATGAGGAGATCATTGCGGCGGCAACTGAGGCAATCAAAACCCTAAATAACAAGTATGGTCAAAGTAGGTTTTACTTATTTCATCGCAAACGGTTCTTTAATGCTCACGAAGGAGTCTGGATGGGGTGGGAGAGAAAACGTGGCAAACTGGTGGAATTTAACTCCCTTTTACTTCAAGAGGGAGCAACTAGTTATGACGTTCAAATTGGTGACTTATCAATCCTGTCAACTTTTCGTTATGTAATTACGCTTGATGCAGATACCATATTACCACAGGGGACGGCTAAACAACTAATAGGAACTCTTGCCCACCCTCTTCATGCTCCGAAGCTAAGTAAGGATGGAGAGCGGGTAGTACAAGGGTATGGGATACTTCAACCGCGTATTGGTGTTTCAGTTCCAAGCGCAAGGGCGTCTAAATTTGCACGGATCTTTTCAGGTAAAGTCGGGGTCGATCCTTATACAGTGGCAGTATCGGATGTTTATCAAGACTTATTTGGCGAAGGGATTTTTACAGGTAAGGGAATCTATGATGTTGCTGTCTTTCATCAGGTCACTGGTAAGGCTTTTCCGGAAAACACTATCCTAAGTCATGATTTGATCGAAGGGTTGTATGCCAGAGCAGGACTTGTAACGGATATCGAACTGATCGATGGGTATCCAGCTAATTATCTTGCATATATGCGTCGGCAGCATCGCTGGGTCAGGGGAGATTGGCAGCTTCTACCTTGGYTRTTYAAATCTATCCCGTTTGTTTCGCGCTGGAAGATTTTTGATAACTTGAGGAGGAGTTTAGAAGCACCTGCTCTCTTATTGTTACTCATCTTAGCTTTCACGGTCCTTTCYGGWGAGCCCTGGATATGGGTGGGGTTAATTTCTCTAAGTATAATCTGGCCTATGGTTTTAAATATGAGCTGCAGACTCTTTAGTAAAGGAGCAGAGCAGGATAACTTGGGTGAAGATATGTTGACCATGTTTATCCAGTTCTCACTTCAGTTTCTGTTTCTTCCGTATCAAGCCTTTGTCATGCTTGATGCTATTATCCGAAGTCTTTATCGACAGTTTCTATCACACCGCTACTTGTTAGAATGGGAAACTGCCGCAGATACGGAGAAACGCTTAGATGTCAGTTACAAGACAATGGCGATTAAGATGTGGTCAGTTATTTTATTTGCCTTGGTGGCGTTATTAACAACTCGTTACTCGTTACCAACGAAGTTTGGGCGATTTTTTCCCTTGGCAATCGTCTGGTTAGTGTCGCCTTGGGCTGCCTATAAAGTAAGTTTGCCCATCCAACCTAAGAAGGCCGTACTCTCATTTTCAGAACAGCAGGCCGTGCGACGTTGGGCAAGAAAAATCTGGGCCTTTTTTGAAGAGTTTGTCGGTAGCGAGGATCACTGGCTTCCTCCGGATAATGTCCAAATTGATCCCCCTAGCGGGATAGCCCATCGAACTTCCCCTACAAATATAGGACTCGCTTTACTGGCAAATTTGGCGGCTCGCGATTTTGGGTACATTACGTTAGCAAAGATGCATGAACGAATTAAGCATACGCTCCAAATTTTAGAGGGGCTCGAACATTGGAAGGGGCATCTTTACAATTGGTACGATACCAAGAACCTTGTGCCCTTAGCGCCCCGCTATGTATCAACTGTGGACAGTGGAAATTTTGTTCTTTATTTGTTGACGTTAAAATCCGGTCTTTATGAGACCTTAAATAAACCTCTGCTGGATCAGGAGTTTGCACGTGGGCTTAAGGATACGTTTGACTTACTAATTGAGGCAGTTGGTAAGGATACATTTGAGGAGCTTGAACATTTTGGGCAAGCGCTGGATCAAGCGCTGGCTTCAGATGAGGCCTGGAATTTTGAGAACTGGACGAATCTATTGTCCCTTTGGCCGAMACTTTCCCGCGAACACAAATTGACCCAAGAGGGGGTTTATTGGGCAAGTCGTCTGGAAATGATGATTCTTATGTTTCGTCAGGAGACACAAGATATTTACCCATGGACCGTCGGCCACTCCCGGATGGAAGCCCAGGCGCTTTTTAACGCGCGCATTTTTAAAACATCAAGTCTCGATGAACTCTCCAAGTGCTATCGGGAAGGACTGGAGGAAATTGCTTTTTCGAACGAAATGAGGGAGATGATTCAGCGAGCGCTCCTGAAGATCGAAAGTTATCAGCAAACGTCCGCCGATCTACAGCAACAGCTTGAGAAGATGGCTTTGGCTACAGATTTCCGCCCGCTGTTTAATGAAACACGCCAGCTCTTTTCGATAGGCTATCGTGTTACTGGATGCATGCTTGATAAGTCCTATTATGACTTGTTGGCTTCAGAGGCGCGTCAGGCAAGTTTCATAGCCATTGCCAAAGGAGATGTGCCCCATAATCATTGGTTCAAGCTCGGACGTTCATTAACCCTGGCGAAAGGAAAACGGAGTTTAGTCTCCTGGAGTGGCACAATGTTTGAATTTTTAATGCCGCTCCTGGTCATGCGAAATTATGAGGGAACTCTTCTCGATGAAACTTATCGTTCTGTAGTCGAGGTGCAAAGGAAATACGGAGAAGAACACAAAGTACCCTGGGGGGTATCAGAGTCCGGGTTCTACGCCTTTGATCCACAGCTCAATTATCAGTATAAAGCCTTTGGTGTTCCAGGACTGGGTCTTAAAAGRGGGTTACTTCAGGATCTTGTGATTGCCCCTTACGCGAGTTTTTTGGCCTTAATGGTTTCTCCGCGAGAAGCATTGGAAAATATTTTAGCAATGGAACAAATGGGTTTTGCGGGACGGTATGGCCTCTATGAAGCGGCGGACTTTACCCCTGAACGTATACCTTGTGGACGCCCATTTATGCTGATCCAGAGTTTTATGACTCATCATCAAGGAATGAGTTTCTTAGCACTTGACAATGTGTTAAATGAAAATATCATGCCCAAGCGTTTCCACAGCGATGCCTTGATTCAGACCACAGAGCTTCTTCTCCAAATACGCTTACCKGAAACCACCCCTGATACCCCTCAATTAGAAGGGGAGCATGTTGTGACAGAACGTCAAGTTAAGAGCGCTGATTTGGAAAAAAACCAGTTGATTATTATGGAGACGGCCAAGAGTCCGATTCCTGTCACGCACTGTATTTCCAATGGGCAATATTCAGTTATGTTGACAAATGCCGGGTCAGGGTTCAGCCGTTTCCAGGAGATTAGTCTCTCTCGTTGGCGCGAAGACGTGACCCAAGATGCCTGGGGGATGTACTTTTATATTCAAAACCTGAATTCCGGTGACGTCTGGTCCGCAACGCACCACCCTTGTCGTGATTCCGGCGAGGATTATAAGGTGACCTATGCTCCTGATAGGGTAGAGTTCTCTCGCAAAGATGGGAACATAACAACCCGTACTGAAGTCGTCATATCCCCAGAAGACCAAGCGGAAATACGCCGTATTTCCTTGACTAATACCAGCAAATACTACCGAACAGTGGAAGTCACAAGCTATTTTGAAGTGGTTTTGGCTAGGTTTAGCGATGATTTAGCACATCCGGCGTTTGGTAATCTCTTTATTCAAACCGAATTTAAGCATGAGGCTTTATTGGCCTCCCGAAGACCACGCAGTAATAAGCAGACTCGGTTATGGCTCATGCACACAGTTGCGACAGAGGGAGAAAAGGTAGGTTCGCTGCAATATGAAACAGACCGTTCACGTTTCATTGGACGGGGGAGAAGCCTGGCCAGGCCGCAAGCGATAGATGCCAATCACCCCTTATCCAATACCGTTGGAGCGGTCCTGGATCCGATGATGAGTTTACGTCAACGGGTTAAGATTCCGCCTGGGCAAACAGTTCGGGTCTCCTTCTCTGTCGGCTACGCGGAGAATCGTGAGGAAATACTTCGTATTGCTGAAAAATACAGAGATCCGCTTTCTGTGAATAGGGCTTTTGAACTGGCCTGGATTCATAGCAAAATGGAGCTTCGTCATTTAAATTTGACGGCAGCACAGGCAAACGAGGGGTTAAGCCTCGGTGGTCATTTGCTATATCTGAGTCCCAGCCGGAGTGAGGTGTCGGAATGCATTAAGGATAATCGAAAAGGACAGTCTTCATTATGGCCTTATGCTATTTCCGGAGACCTGCCCATCGTTCTTGTACGAGTAAATAATGCCGAAAGTTTGGATTTAGTACGCAGACTTTTAATAATCCATGAATACTGGAGACTCAAAGGCTTGTTTGCTGATCTGGTCATTCTTAATGAAGATGAGAGCGGTTATTTTCAGACCTTCCAGGATAACCTACGGGATTTGATTTCCATGGGGCATGCCCGGGATCTCTTAAATCAGTCAGGCGGAGTCTTTCTCTTGCAAAAAGGTCATGTTCTTCAGGAAGATATCCATCTCCTCTGTACCGTGGCCCGAATAATTTTTAATGGAGATGGGGGATCGTGTTCTATTCAAGTACGCAAAAAAAAGAAGTTGAAGACTGGATATGTTGAGCATTGCGAGGCAGACACCCCGGAAAAGGCGTTAGACGAAGTGCGAAGTATGAGGCGCGAGGTACGAACCGGCAGCCCGAAWAGCGAGCAGCCTGCATCGAGGATCGCACTTCGTAAAGAAGCTCTGGAGCGAACGATTACTCATCTGCAGTTTGCGAATGGATACGGTGGATTCAGCGAAGATGGCAAAGAGTATATCATTGACCTGCTGGAAGGTATGAACACGCCTTTGCCCTGGATTAATGTCATTGCCAATCCCAGGTTTGGTTTTCAGGTATCAGAAGTGGGCGCCGGATATACCTGGTCTCTCAATAGTCGGGAGTATAAGCTAACTCCTTGGTCAAATGATCCAATTCTGGATCCTGCCGGGGAAGCCCTGTACCTGTGTGATGAACAAAGCGGTGAATCCTGGTCAGTTACAGCCAGCCCTAAACGTGAAAAGGGTTCATATACCATCCGCCATGGTCAAGGGTATTCAATTTTCGAGCATAGCAGTCATGGTCTGAAGCAATCTTTACGTTTCTTTGTCCCGCTGGACGAGTCAGTAAAGGTCATTGAACTAAAGATTACGAACAATACAAATCATGATTCACGCTTAAGTGCGGTCTACTATGCGGAATGGGTGCTGGGGGTGGATCGTCAGTCAACTGCTCCCTATCTGGTGACAGACTATGATCGAGAACGGGGTATTTTTTATACTCGAAACACGTATCAAGAAGAATTCGCAGGAAGGCTAGGATTTATAACCGCTTATGGAGCTCCCGTGTCAAGTTATACCGGGGATCGTGCTGAATTTATCGGGCGTAACAGGACATTGGAAGATCCCAGGGGGTTAAAGCTGGATCAATTCTCCAAAACAGTTGGCGCCGGGCTTGATCCTTGTGCTGCGCTGCAACTCATATTTTCCGTATCTCCCGGTGAGACCAAGACCATCACTTTCTTACTTGGTGAAACAGAAAACCGTCAAGAGGCGGAGAGACTAATATCCGCTTATGAACAGCCTGAAAAAATTATTGCGGCGTTTGAGGAAGTCAAGAGATATTGGGATGAGTTACTGGGCAACGTTCAAGTATACACACCAGACTCATCGATGAATTTGCTTCTCAATCGCTGGTTACTCTATCAGACAGTAGTCTGCCGCGTCTGGGCCCGATCGGGGTTTTATCAGTCAGGGGGAGCATATGGTTTTAGGGATCAACTGCAAGATGTGATGGCCCTCGTCTACACGACCCCCGAGGTCACTCGCAAACAAATCATTCTCCATTGTGGTCATCAGTTTGTCGAAGGGGATGTGCAGCATTGGTGGCACGCTGAAACGGGAAAAGGGATCCGCACAAAATTCTCAGACGATTTGTTATGGCTGCCTTTCGTAACTGCCCATTATCTGGAACGAACGGGGGACGCATCCCTATTGGATGAAACGAACGTCTTTCTTGAGGCTCAACCTTTGAAAGAAGATGAAGATGAAYGMTATTCGATTCCRAGGATTKCYGAGGAGCAGGGAACKGTGTAYGAACAYTGTATTCGAGCCATCGAGCGKGGKTTAAGTTTTGGCGAWCACGGYTTRCCMCTRATYGGCTCCGGAGACTGGAAYGATGGCTTTAGTCGYATTGGCATYAGGGGAAAAGGAGARAGTGTCTGGCTCGGGTGGTTTTTGTATCWAACGCTAACTCGTTTTGCRAGCATATGTGATGGCCGCCAGGATTTGGAGAGGGGAGCGCGCTATCGCCGGATAGCGGAGGAACTTCAACAAAATATGGAGCTTCATGGCTGGGATGGCGGTTGGTACCGGCGTGCCTATTTTGATGATGGTACGCCCTTAGGATCTTCGCAAAACAGGGAATGTCAAATTGATGCTCTCGCCCAGTCCTGGGCAGTAATTTCTGGGGCAGCCAAGCCAACTCGGGCCCAGGATGCTATGTTAGCCTTAGAACACTATTTATGGCGCAAAGAAGACGGGGTTCTTTTATTGCTTACTCCACCCTTTGACAAGTTCCTGCCCGATCCTGGCTATATTAAAGGTTATGTTCCCGGTGTCCGGGAAAATGCCGGACAGTATACGCACGCAGCATCATGGGCAATTTTGGCATATACAAGTTTGGGTGAAGGGGATAAGGCTGCGGAACTCTTTCAGATGTTAAGCCCCATTAATCATGCTCGTACGGAACATGAGGTGAATCGCTACAAAGCTGAGCCTTATGTTGTTGCGGCTGATGTTTATGCCTCGCATCCCCATATAGGCCGGGGCGGATGGACGTGGTACACCGGAGCGGCCGGGTGGCTGTATCAGGCTGGGTTAGAGGGAATCTTAGGCTTTAAACGTCAAGGAGATAAATTGGTCTTGAAGCCTTGCATTCCCAGCCGCTGGCCGGGCTATCGCTTAACATATCAGTATCAAACGACAAAATATGAGATTATTGTTGAGAATCCAAGGAGCAGAATGACCGGATGTGAAAAGCTCACCTTGGATGACGAAGTATTGCCGGAACCTGAAATTTTGTTAAAGGATGACGGTCAGCTGCATACGGTTCGTTTAATGATGTAGGTAGTCATGCGTCTCTCAGCAACTGTTATAGAATTAGGGGCCTCAGTTGAGGCTCCTTTCGTTGTTAAGATATGGATAGGACTGTATAATGTAAGTAACAATATTAAGATGCAGTGAGTTTTCTCATGAGAGCTTTAGAAAGAGGATGGTTTTATGCAGGAATATGTTCCGAAGCTTATTACTTTAACTTTTATAGTACTTGTTTTTGCCTATGCAATACAATTTTTGAAAAGGCGGTATTTTGATTACCAGTGTGGAAAATGCGATAGAATATTTAATCCGAGAGCTTGGGGATCAATTTTTTCTCTTCAATTAATGGGAATAAGATATATTAAATGTCCTAAATGTAATAAAAGGAGTTGGGTGAAACTAGTTTTGAAAGAATCCAAAAAATAGGCGGGATATAGTTCTTATTCACTTTGAGCCGATCATAAGGCTCTATTTTTTTGCGGGAGGGGAGATGAGGTGAATAATTGACATACATAGAATATCTAGGTATAATAGGAAATATACATAGAAGTATTAGGTATGGTGGGGGGATAGAATGAATGTATCTAAAGACTTAATAGCCGCCTCTGCGACCCCTCTTATTCTGGCGATTCTTAAGGATTGCGACAGTTATGGCTATGCGATTATCAAGCGCGTGAAAGAAATGTCTGAAAATCAACTCATTTGGACGGAAGGTATGCTGTATCCAGTATTACATCGTCTGGAAGAACAGCAGTTAATTGAATCTTACTGGAATAAATCGGAAGCAGGACGGCAGCGTAAATATTACCGGATTAAAGAGATTGGGTTAACCGAGCTGGAACAGCAAAAAAAGCAGTGGGAAATAGTTCATAATGTTCTTGCCAGGACCTGGAATGAAGAAAATAATTCGTAAGGAGGATTATGATGTTTGATTTGGAGACACAGATTCATTCGTGGAGCGATCATTTAAGAGCCTATGGTAATTTGAGCGATAGCGATATTTATGAATTGGAAAATCATTTGCGGGATGAAATCGAGGACTTAATTGCAGCCGGACTCACGCCGGATGAATCATTATTAATTAGTGTCAAACGTTTAGGAAATGTGGAGGCGATCTCACATGAGTTTGCYAAAGTAAATACCGAGAATCTGTGGAAACATCTATTAGTAGAGCCGATAGATTCACCGGCTAAGCAGCAAAATCGGCGCGATATTGCCCTGGTGGTCATATTTGCACTACTTGCAGGAACACTATTCAAAATTCCTGAACTTTTTGGTTTCGGATTACTCGATCAAGACGGTGAACTTAAAATATTCTTCATTAAAAACTTGAGTTTCTTTATTTTACCTTTTATAGCGGCATTTTTCTTGATCAAGAGGAAAGCGGAGTTAAAAACATGGTCTACGATACTGGGGATTTTTATCCTGGCGGCGCTGATTATCAACGCGTACCCATCATTTGATCCCCATCATACAGAATATCTTACCATCTTTCATCTTCCTTTGTTTTTGTGGTTGGTCGTCGGAGCAGCTTATATAGGCAGGGAGTGGCGAGGCAGTCAGGGCAGAATGAATTTTATACGCTTCACAGGTGAAGCCTTTATCTATGGTGTATTAGTCATGGCAGGTGTAATGGTGTTATGCGCATTTACTGCAGTTATTTTCGAAGCCATCCAAATTGACGTCGAAAATTTTCTTTCAGAATATTTACTGATTTATGGAGGTTGTGCGGCAGCCATGATTACCGTTTATTTAGTAGAGGCCAAAAAAAGTGTGGTGGAGAACTTTGCACCCATTTTGGCCAAAATATTCAGCCCGCTCTTCCTGATAACTATGGTTGCTTTCTTAATAGTTATGATTATTACCGGTAATAGTCCATTTATGGAAAGAGATTTCCTAATTGGATTCGATTTAATGCTGGCTTTAGTGCTGGGGTTGGTATTGTACGTTATTTCGGCGCGAGATATTCGTCAGCCGGCCAACCTGTTTGATTACTTGAATCTAACCCTGATCCTAACGGCACTGGTTATCGACGGGATTGCTTTATCGGCCATACTTTTCCGCTTGTCCGCCTTTGGCATTACCCCCAATAAACTGGCCGCGCTGGGGGAGAATTTAGCTTTGCTGGGCAACCTGGCCGGTCTTGCCTGGTTATATATCGGATATTTCAAGAGGAAATTTGATTTCACTAAGCTAATAAAATGGCAGACAGATTATCTCTATGTTTATTTCAGCTGGACAGCAATTGTAGCCTTCATATTTCCGATTATTTTCAGGTTTAGTTAATCCCCTACTTGGGCGGCATCAACCAGAAAAACAAGCAGACAAAGCGCATGCTGTAAAACATTCGCTTTGCCTGCTTGGAAGATTACTTAAACAATAAACTGGAGCTTGGTGATGCTGGTATTTGCTACCTGGTTATTAATACCGGGCACGGGGCATGATCGGCAACCCGGCTGCTTACGCTGCCCAGCAGTACTTCCTTAGCGCCACTAAGCCCGCGGTTGCCTATCACAATTAGGTCATACTGTTCTTCTCTGCTCACTTCAATAATCTTCATGGCTGGATCGCCTGATTCCAGTTTTGTATCTACGGTTATACCCTGTAAATCAATTTTCTTCATTGCCTCAGCCAAGATAGCCTCACCTTGAGCATTGAATTCTTTAATTAGCTGGTTATAGCTTTCAGAGGCATATAAACGAGGCAGGTTAATATAGCTACCCAGAGTGGGGAGAACATGTATAAATGTCACCTGCGAGCCTAAGGCTGCGGCAATTCCCACAGCTTGCTTGGCTGCATCTAAAGAGGGAGCTGATCCATCTAGAGGGACTAAAATTTTTTTGTACATACTTCCATCCTCCTCCTAGTGATAAGTTTTACCTTTTTATATAGTTTTACCTAATATATACTTTTAATATATCTTTTAATGGAACTGCTTGTCAATATAAGATTTAGAATTTTTATAACAATATGATCTGGTTCTGATGAGTGTAGGGCAGTGATCAATACTTCTTTTGCTGACAAAATTGTTCAGGATTATGAATAGTCAAGTTTAAATCACGCCCTCTCCCATAGCTACTTATTATCTGTTGGAGGTTTACTGTTGCGGGGGTAATCCTTGTTCCAACTCCCGTAGCTGCGAACATGGGTCCATGCTTTGTATGCCGGATCATCAGGATTGCGGGATAAGGCTTCATCCTCTTGCAGGTACTTTTTCAGGATGCCCTTCTGTTTGTATAAGAGGCGATCTTTTCCTACGGGACAAACCTTGGTGCAAATCCCACAGGGGGACACTTTATCGGTATCTAGTTCGATATGCCTGTCTATGCAGGCCATTATATCATAGTTCTGCATAACTTGATCTTCGCGTAAAGGCAGGGCATTTACCGGGCAACATTTGGCACAGGCCTCACAATTAATGCATAAATCCTCCTCTATTACTGGGTCAGGTTCCAGGATGGCAGCAGTGAATACGGACACGAAACGTACCCGGGGTCCGAATTCAGGGGTAAGGAGACAATTACTGAGACCAATTGTTCCCAGTCCCGCGTATTTGGCAGCCATAACATGGCTAAAAGCCGCCTGGGGTCTATCCTTCAATAAGCGCAGGCTGGCAAATCCATCTCGAGTAAAGAAGTAAGCTGCTTGACCTTGTCGATTCAGAAAACGAACCAGATTAAAGGCCAGGTCATCCAGTGTTCGGTTCGCGGCAACGTAGGTCTCCTTATGCAAGAAAGATGGAGTTGTTTCCACGATCGGCAAGGGCATCGAAACCCCGATTACAATTACGGAATGAGCTGGTTCCCATAAAGACTGAGGTCTAAAGTAGGAAGGAACCTCGTTATATTCATTCCAGCGTGCAACCGGAGCAAAGCCAATAATATCTGCACCCGCATCCAGGCAAAATTGCTTAATCCGAAGCTTAAGTTCAACATCTGATCCCATAGCTTACATCCTTTCATTACGGCAAGATAGTTAGATCCGGTTAAAATTCTATAATTAAATTACATCAGTATTTAGGCTGTACGATTCATAATCTCAGTATTCAGGCTGTGCGATTCATAATCTTAATGCTATCATAATAATATGGGTAATTACAATGATGCTTCTAACATAGCTAACATAGGGCTGTTTAATTCTGTAGGTCAATGACAGAGCTTGTTCTTTTGAGCATGCTCCTCTGATGGAATGGAGTGCGAGTCTCCACGGAAGTTACTTTTTTCTGGTATGTAGCGATTTGTTCAGATTTTTATAACCAGGTAGTCGAGCTATTATTGCCACGTGATACACGTGATAAAGGAAGGATTGAGCAGATGCAAACACAAGATGTAATCATTAAAGTCGTTAAATTGGACAGCTCAGCAAAATTACCACAATTCGCCCATGAGGAAGACGCTGGAATGGACCTATTTTCTATAGAGGAAAAGGTTATCATGCCAGGTGATTCGGCTTTGATACGAACGGGAATTAAAGTTGAATTACCACCTTATACAGAAGCACAAATTAGACCGAGAAGCGGCTTGGCATTAAAAAATTCTATAACTGTGTTAAATACCCCTGGAACCATTGACCAAGGTTACAGGGGTGAAATCCGTATTATTCTCATAAATCACGGCAAAAATGAGTTTGTAGTTGAGAGACAGATGAAAATAGCGCAAATGGTGGTCAAACCATTATTAAAAGTTTCGGTAGTAGAAGCTACTGATTTAACCGAATCAGATAGATCAGACGGTGGTTTCGGCTCGACAGGATAAAGAAAACTTCGTTCAGGGAGGACTCAAATGCTTTTCGCAGATTTGCATGTACATATAGGGCAGAGTTTAGATGGAAAATACGTTAAAATAACCGGAGCAAAAACATTAACATTACCTAATATCCTCAAAGTTGCCAGGAATGTGAAAGGTCTTTCCCTCATCGGGGTTATCGATTCGCATTCAACCGGAGTTCAAGAAGACTTCAAGACGTTGCTCACCACTGGTGATCTACGTCTTTTATCGGCAGGAGGGTATGCTGCCCACGGATTAACTCTGATTCCCGGACATGAAATAGAATTACAGGTCGGAGAGGGGAATGCCCACTTTTTGGCTTATTTTCCATCCATAGAGCAGGTTCAAAAGTACGTTAAGGCCTTAAAACCAACAATTAGAAATTGGCAGCTGAGTACCCAGAAAGGGTTTCTTCCTTTCGACTTATGGCTTGAGGCGGTAAGGAAAGCCGAGGGGATCTGGTTTCCGGCGCATGTTTTTACCCCCCATAAGGGAATTTATGGGAATTGCTGCAGTCGTTTAAGTGACGTATTAGCGGTAGCGCCTAAAGCCATAGAAATTGGGCTCAGTGCTGATCGAGGTATGGCAGAGAGTATCGGAGAACTGGAGACTTGTGTGATGTTCAGCAATTCAGATGCCCACTCTTTGTCTAATATTGCCCGGGAGTATAATACCTTTGAACAAGTAGACCCCTCTTTCGGAGGGCTGTTGAATTTAATTGAACATAAAAATAAACAAGCTGTTCGAAATTATGGTTTGCCCCCAAAGATAGGAAAGTATCATCGTTCGTATTGCCTAAGTTGTGAGCAAATCATAAAGGCCGCCGCGCCACAACTGACGTGCCTGGATTGTGGGAGTAAGCATGTTGTGATGGGTGTCTTGGATCGTCTGGTGAGTATTGCGGACCGTCCGATGGGCATATACAACGATTCAACGTATGTCCATCAGGTTCCACTCCGACAACTTCCCGGTATTGGGCCTAAAATGTATGAAAGATTATTGAAGGAATTCGGGACGGAAATGGCCGTACTTCATCACGTTCCCGCAGAAGCGCTGCAGCGTGTTGCCGGAGAAAAGGTGGCAGTTTGGATTATCAAAGACCGTCGCGGTGAATTAAATGTGGAAGCTGGCGGAGGGGGTGTATTTGGTAGAGTTGTGGACTTATTGACATGAGGAAGGGTGTACCGGCGGCTTGGTAAAGAGGAACTGAGGCAGTTGCTAAAATCAATTTATTACTGAGTACGAACCGTCATCGAACGTGGTTTTAATTTTAGTAATTATCTCTTCCGGTTTCAAATTATTTTCTTCCATGGATTTAATGAAGGCCAGTGTATAAGATACTACTCCTTGAAACCCTGCGGCAAATGATTCAATATCAACATTAATGTCAATTCCATTTGCGCTAATGAGCTCCTCTACCCCTTCGAGTAGTTGTTGGAATAAGATTCCACGATTATTATTTAATATCATAAAATCTCTCCTTTTCGGCTAGACCGATACTGTCGGCGTTTTCTATTTTGCATTAACCTAAGTGAGATAGTTTATTCTACAACGAGGTGAACCATGAAATTTATGACAATCCCGATGCAAATATACGGACTTATTTGGCATAAAATGTTATGGGGGATAGTAGTCATACGGAATATATGGGTTTAGGTTATTTTTATTTAATAATTAAAATTGAAAAATAACTCCTCGATCATAGCGAAAAATCCGCAGTAAGATGAGCTAACGTTCTGACGATTATTCAATGGTATCGCCGGTCGAGCGAACTGGGGTCTTTTATGATCAGCCAAATTAAGATAGCCTGAATTCTTCAATACAGTATATGCAAATATGATTCTAGTGCAAAAACCCCTAATAATTAGTGCCTAAAACCGAATACCCCCCTTCAGACGCTAAATATGGTATAATATGAAGTATAAGGAAGATATTCAGATTATTGTTGCTGTAATTGCGTTAGATGGGGGTATGCACCTTGTTTAAGGAAAATATCGTTCATAATCAGACATCGTTGTTCAATTCGACTGGCTTGATGAGTGAAGGCGTTAAGAAGAAGTTGGAAAAATCATGGGCGCCCATTTTCTATGATCATATTTTCAGCAAAATAGACGAAAAGCCTTTTGCTGTGATGTACAGCGATACCGGTCGCCCGAATTTTCCCGTCAACATATTGCTCTCCCTCGAGTACATTAAGCATTTTCAAAACTACACTGATGATGAGCTAGTAGAAAACTTCAATTTTAATTACCTGCTAAACTACGCTGTTGGTATCAGAACTCTCGGAGAAACAAACCTGGCGGAAAGAACTCTCTATGAATTCAGAAGCCGAATTTACAAATACACTCGAGAGCACTTAGGAGAAGACGATCTAATATTCGGTCAGTTTCTCAAATTATTAGATGAATTTGCTGCAGTAGCCGGAATATCTGACAAGTTGCAGCGAATGGATTCAACGATGTTCATGTCGAACATTAAAAAGAGCGGGCGCTTGGCATTGGCCTATGACGTACTTGTAAATGCTGTGAAGGCTATACCAGAAGAACTTTGTTCTTCGTCTTTAAAAGAAGTTCTGACGTCTGAATTTAAAACCAATACTCTATACCGTGTCAAAATAAATGAAACAGAGAGTAAATTCGAAAACATCTTAAATCTAAGCCGCGAGGCCAGTGAAACCTTAAAAGGCCTAAACCAAGAGAAAGAAATTGACGCGTTTAGAATTATCAACCGATTTCTTTCCGAACAAGCAGAATATGACCAAGAAACTGACCGACTGACAGCAAAGGATAAGAAGAATATTTCAGCATCATCTTTGCAATCAGCCTATGATGAAGATGCAACATTTCGTAATAAAGCTGGGAAAAGTCAAAGCGGGTACGTAGCTAACCTTTCGGAAACCTGCTCAAAAGAAAATCCATTCCAGCTCATCACCGACTACAAAGTGGCCGCCAACATCACCAGTGACGTCGAACTTATTAAGAAAAGGCTTCCGGAACTCAAAAACAACACCGACTGTGAAGAGCTTTATGTCGACGGAGGTTATTATTCTCAAGAAGCTGCAGGCAGCGATGAAGAGCATGGCGTTAAGATCAACTTCAYTGATATGACTGGAAAAACACCAAAAGATAAAATAGGAGCCTGTGAATTTAAACTTGATGATGAGAAATTCATCGAAAGTTGTCCCAATGGGATCAACCCCATACGCAGCGCAGAAAAGGATGGTCAGATTGTGGCCCACTTTGGATTAGAAGCCTGTGATAACTGCGAGCTGTTAGATCAGTGCCCTGTCAAAAAACAAAAGAAGAGCTATGTTGTCCGTTTCAGCCAGAAGGTACTTACTGCATCCAAGCAGCGCAAAATGATAGCTGAAAACTATAAAAGCAATTGTAGTATGAGGGCTGGTATTGAGGGTACCAATTCAGCCCTAAAGCGAAGGCATGGAATGAGCAAACTCAGGGTTCGCGGATTAGCCAAGTCTCAAGTTGAAGTCGGACTAAAGGTGACTGCTCAAAACTTCAGGAGGTTGTGCACGTATTTATTGCAAACCGCTAAAAAGCTGAATGAACCCTACAGAGGGGTTGCTCTGCCCTAAAACATGAAAATCGAACCTAGGGCTGAGAATACGGGCCATTGCAAGGTGAGAATAGCCCATTTTGAGGACAAATACACCGTTACTTACCAATAAATGGCTACTGTCGTGATTAGGGAACTAAATAGCGTTGCTATATTACGATTTTTGCACCAGAATCAAATA
>JQID01000206.1 GCA_000770645.1 Desulfosporosinus sp. Tol-M | reverse complement strand
GTTTGGGCATAACGGCGAATGGTTGTCGTCTTCCCCGTTCCACAGTCACCAGTGACCACGGCGAACCACCTTCGTTCAGCGGCATACTCAAGACGTCCCAACGTCTCTTCCAATAACACCGATTTATAGAGTTCGCCTGTAGGAATATTGCGTGTAAATGGCGTAGAGCTGAATCCATAGAACGATTCAAACATCATTCGAACCCTCCTTATGAACCGCGCGAAAAGAAAGGGCTGGTGCTTGAATCTCACGACGCTGACGGTTTTGTTGCTCGGCGGCTCCAAGGAGTCTTGATGAGTCGGTGGCTTGTGGTTGAAGGTGCGTAGGCATGGTCGGACGTTTTCCGACATGCTCTCCAATCACAAGTTCGTGTACTTTCCATGGAGCGTGTCCCTCGTATTCAATCGTTAGGTCGCTGATGTTTGACGGATCGTAGACCACATCGACTGTACACCCGATAAACTGAAGTCCGACTTCATATAACGTTCCCATGAAATGGATAAGACCTGACTGTTTCCGCTAGCCTAAAAGGTCCGAAAGCTGACGGTATTGCCTGTCCAAAAGTTGCCGGATATAATGACCATATCACAGAAAAGGAAAAAGGATGTCTCTGTTGTACGTGATCTGTTACAAGCAGACCACCAAAGACATCCCCTGGTCATTGTATGGTCATTATAACAAATTACGAGTTAATTGAAAATCCCCAAAAGGGTGTTTTTGGTTCGGTGTACAGAATTAATTCCTTGCCCTTGTTGCAGTAGCGATCTCAGAGTCATCGGATCTCGCAAGCGTAAGTCTAAGGTAACCGGTGAAGAGACGAGAATTCTTATCATCCGCAGACTACGTTGTAAAGATTGCCGTAAGATCCACCATGAATTACCGGACTGTTTAGTTCCTTACAAACGTTATGCATCCGTATGTATTGAACAAGTTTTAACTGAAGTTGAGTCTCCATCAGATTTGGCAGCGGATGATGTTACGTTGTATCGGTTAAAGAAATGGTTTCATGGCATACTGCCTTACCTTATTGGCTGTCTCCGAAGTATTGTTATCCGTCTGGGCCAAGACCCTGTGAAAGAGCCGTCCGTCCCGTCACAGTCTGTACACCAAAGAATCGGACTTTATGTCGGAAGTAAGCCAGGTTGGCTGGCGAGAATTGTCCGTCCTATTGTGAATGCAAATTTATGGGTACATACCCGTTCTGCCTTCTTGTCCGCAAACACTTAGGCTAGACTTTGAAGAAAAGTCTTGAGAGGAAGTGTTTTGGGATGAAAGATCAACAGAAGGCCGAGGAAATCGCCGGTAACCGGGTCCAACTTATCCTGCCCTTATTGGAGGCCGGTCTGGACCCAGCTTTAACACGGGAAAAAAGAAAGCGTATTTGTGAAGAGAACGCAATATCTGAACGGACATTAAGACGTTACTTGGCTGAGTACCGGGTACAGGGATTTACAGGGTTAAAACCGAAAGGCAAGGGAAAACCGGAATCCAGGGCGATTAGCCCGGAACTCATGGAACAAGCGATACTTTTGCGGCGGGAAGTACCCAGCCGCAGTGTTGCCCAAACAAATTTTGGAATGGGAGGGCAAGGCATTACCCGGAGAAATCAGACGTTCTACTTTGCAGGAAAAACTTTCCGGGCGGGGTTACAGCAGCCGGCAAATGCGAATGTATGACGAATCAGGCATTGCTGCCCGGCGGTTTCAAAAGCGACAGCGMAAYCAAYTRKKKCARTCRGATTATCCCGATATTTTTATTATCCCGACTTTCATTTGTATGTTGTAAAAAACAATGGGGATTGGATATTCTTAATTTTTATTCAACTAGAAAGTCGGGATAATGTTTTACTTCAGTCCATAAAGTCTTCGAATAATTTGATCATCTCCTTTCCAACAAGGAGGCTGATCGTTGGTCATTAATGGGCTGTGATTGCCCGTTGCTTTCTGTATAGCATCCCGTTTCATTTCTGTATCTGCATATGCATAAATCATAGTAGTTTCCAATTGTGCATGGCCGAGCCATTCTGATAATAATGCCAGGGGCATCCCTGCGCGATAAAGATGAATTGATCTGCTATGACGAAAAAGATGAGGATGAAGATTTTTCGGAACATCTGCGCAGACTTTTCTCGCTGCATTGCCATACTTTTTCATAAAACGTGCCACGTTATCATCTGACATCTGCTGGTGTATGCCATGTCTTACTGTATAGAATAGGTATCGCTCGGAACTATCCTCTGGGTGGAATAGCTTGACATAATTCCGAAAGTGTTCCACCGTTTTAGCCATCACCGGAACAATCCTTTTTTTATTGCCTTTTCCAGTCAAATGTACACACGGTGTTTTGGAATGGGCATGGAAGTCTTTTACTTTTAAGTCCAAGAGTTCTTGATTTCTAGCGCCAGTATCGTACATGAGAATCATAAAAAACAGATTTCTTATTCCAGTCTTTGTGTTTGTATCCGGTTGAGCTAATACAGCCTTTAATGCTTCCTCGGTCATAAAATCAACCGTTTTTGAAACAGTCTGCTTAAAGGGGATTTTTTGAAGCTCATTTTGGAATACCGTGACTGTAAGATCCATTTTCCCAGCATACTTAAAAAATGAACGAATCCCTGCCAACCGCTGGTTCCTTGAGGATACACTGCAATGGCGTTCTTTTTCAAGCCAATCTAGATAGTCAGAAATCATCTGGCTATTGATAGTCTCAAACGTTACGTCGGGTAGTGGAATGCTCTTTTCAAAGGTCATAAAGTCAAACAACTGATTAAAAGTTTCTCGGTATGATTTTATCGTATTAGGGCTACAGCATTTTTGATATGGAAGATATATCGACAGGTAATCACGAATAAGACGAAATAGGGTTTCATCCTTTAGTTTCTTCATTGTGGTACCTCCGGGATCAGTTTAGAAAACCTCTCCCATTCGATGGCAGATGTTTTCATCAGTCGTTCCGGAAGTAAATGAATGTAATAGGCTGTGCTCGAAAATTCTGAATGCCCCATATAGGCACTCAGATAGGGAAGCCAAGTATATAAATCTCTCCTTTCTTCAACCCATTTCATTAAAATCCGGGTTGCGTAATTATGACGGAAACTGTATACTCGCGGCGTTGTTGTCTCCCGGAAATAACGAATGCCCGCATTTTTCCAGCATTTCCAAAACTGTTCCTGTAACCAAGATGCGGAATAGGCAGCTCCGTCTGGATGCGGGAAAAAATAGTCTCTGTTTTTCAGAATAATACGCATTCTTGCGTCATATTTTCTGCATAGTAACAGCATGTCAGATGACATTGCCACTGTTCGTTCTTTATGAAGCTTAGTTTCTCTGATATGGATTCTTCCGGTTTCAAAATCAATGTCAGAACAACGGATCAGTCGCACCTCATTCGGTCGAAGGCCGCAGCAATAGAGTAAACGGAAAATGACAGGCACGACATACTGCCTGTACGGAGAAAGCTTATGTGGTGTCATAACGTCTGCTGCCGCAAAAAAAGCAAATAATTCCTCGTCCGAAAAAAGGTACGGGAAAAACGGTTTGAAGCCTCCGATCCATTCCGAGGGAATCACATAAGCCTCTACCCCTATAGCATTGAGATATTTTCCAAATTCCCGAAGAGCAACCATTCTTCTTTTTAGTCCATTTGCATTCTCATTGGGATGAAGACGTGCCCAATTCATCAGGAGTTCTTTTGTTAGAGATGTTTCTTTCGGGAATGTGCTCAAACAAAAACGGTCAAAATGAACAAGGAATTTGTCATAACTACTTTTGGAATACCCTAATGCTTCTTTGAAGTGAATGAAGTTGGTAATATGCATCGCAAATTGGCCTCTGAAAGAGTCACTCATAGGAAAAGCCCCCTTTTTAAGGGAATTCCCTGAAAATCCAGCGCACACTCTGTAAGTCTTTGATGGTCCATGGAAAGATACTGTTTTGTAGAATCGTGCTCTTTATGGCCAAGTACTTGTGAAATCGTAGTGAGGGGAACGTCAGATTCCAACATCCATGTTCCCATGGAACGCCGCAGGGCATGGAAGCTCTTCCCATCACCAGCATTTCTGATTATGCCGGCTTTTTTTAGATATTTCTGCAGGATGTTGGCCATGGAGCCAACCTCGGACAGCTTTCTATAGGGTGCAAATGTTCTTAAAAAGACATATTCTGAGTCAGATTCCGGCCTTGCATACAGGATATATTCTGCAATAGCATTACCTGTATCAGTTTCCAATGGAAGCACTAAGGGCCGACTTGTTTTTTTCTGGATTATATGAATAGTGTCATTGAACCAATCAAGATCAGAAAGCCGTAAATTTGCGATATCGATTGAGCGCAGGCCTGTATGGGAGGCTAGAAAAAGGATGGCATAATCCCGTTTTCCTTCTTTTGCATTGGTATCTATCTGCTTCAATATGGCTTCAACTTCTTCGTGAGTAAAGCAGGGCAGAACCCTTTTCTTTCTCTGCGCAGGCTTAGTCAGTATAGGATCGAGGTCCCAGTGCACCAGAGAATTTTCTTTTAAAAAGTTTAGAAAAAGACGCATGGCATGAAGAACATTATTCATACTTTCATGATGAGTTTCTGCAGCTACTAAGAGGTAATCCTTTACATCCTTTGGTGATAATGCATGGAAATCGCTATTCCCGTTACGTTCTATGTGGTCTAGAAACTGTAGAATGTAAGATCTGTGATTGGCAATGGTCCCTTTCCTTAAACACAGAGTATCTAAAAACTGTTTCAGGCAAAGGCTGAAGTATTCGTTTATTTTATATATGAAGCGAGTATTGTAGTAACTCCATTGAAGCGTTTCGTGCTGAGAATAATCTTTCAGCATTAGTACAGCTCTGCGCAGTTTCCTGTAATGCCTTTTTGAAAACTCATTGTTTTCAAGACGTTTTTTTCGGAAAGATAAAAAGGAATCGAGAGCGGCTGATTCGTAGCAAGTCGTTCCATGTTGTATACAATAATTCCTAATGGGACTGTAGGCACTATACCTGTAAGCCTTAATTGTCGATTTACTCATTCCAAGTTTCTTTAATTCTTCTAAAGTCTGATCGATGAGTTTGTCTACCTGAATTTGCATCAAGGATTCCTCCAATACATAAAATTCAGACTTTGGTCTGTATTTTAATTATTGGAGTTGCCCCATTAGAAAGCGAGAGTATTTATTTTTATTATCCCGACTTTCTAGTTGAATAAAAATTAAGAATATCCAATCCCCATTGTTTTTTACAACATACAAATGAAAGTCGGGATAATAAAAATATCGGGATAATCCGATTGCCACAGTTGATTGCGCTGTCGCTTTTGAAACCGCCGGGCAGCAATGCCTGATTCGTCATACATTCGCATTTGCCGGCTGCTGTAACCCCGCCCGGAAAGTTTTTCCTGCAAAGTAGAACGTCTGATTTCTCCGGGTAATGCCTTGCCCTCCCATTCCAAAATTTGTTTGGGCAACACTGCGGCTGGGTACTTCCCGCCGCAAAAGTATCGCTTGTTCCATGAGTTCCGGGCTAATCGCCCTGGATTCCGGTTTTCCCTTGCCTTTCGGTTTTAACCCTGTAAATCCCTGTACCCGGTACTCAGCCAAGTAACGTCTTAATGTCCGTTCAGATATTGCGTTCTCTTCACAAATACGCTTTCTTTTTTCCCGTGTTAAAGCTGGGTCCAGACCGGCCTCCAATAAGGGCAGGATAAGTTGGACCCGGTTACCGGCGATTTCCTCGGCCTTCTGTTGATCTTTCATCCCAAAACACTTCCTCTCAAGACTTTTCTTCAAAGTCTAGCCTAAGTGTTTGCGGACAAGAAGGCAGAACGGGTATGTACCCATAAATTTGCATTCACAATAGGACGGACAATTCTCGCCAGCCAACCTGGCTTACTTCCGACATAAAGTCCGATTCTTTGGTGTACAGACTGTGACGGGACGGACGGCTCTTTCACAGGGTCTTGGCCCAGACGGATAACAATACTTCGGAGACAGCCAATAAGGTAAGGCAGTATGCCATGAAACCATTTCTTTAACCGATACAACGTAACATCATCCGCTGCCAAATCTGATGGAGACTCAACTTCAGTTAAAACTTGTTCAATACATACGGATGCATAACGTTTGTAAGGAACTAAACAGTCCGGTAATTCATGGTGGATCTTACGGCAATCTTTACAACGTAGTCTGCGGATGATAAGAATTCTCGTCTCTTCACCGGTTACCTTAGACTTACGCTTGCGAGATCCGATGACTCTGAGATCGCTACTGCAACAAGGGCAAGGAATTAATTCTGTACACCGAACCAAAAACACCCTTTTGGGGATTTTCAATTAACTCGTAATTTGTTATAATGACCATACAATGACCAGGGGATGTCTTTGGTGGTCTGCTTGTAACAGATCACGTACAACAGAGACATCCTTTTTCCTTTTCTGTGATATGGTCATTATATCCGGCAACTTTTGGACAGGCAATACCGTCAGCTTTCGGACCTTTTAGGCTAGCGGAAACAGTCAGGTCTTATCCATTTCATGGGAACGTTATATGAAGTCGGACTTCAGTTTATCGGGTGTACAGTCGATGTGGTCTACGATCCGTCAAACATCAGCGACCTAACGATTGAATACGAGGGACACGCTCCATGGAAAGTACACGAACTTGTGATTGGAGAGCATGTCGGAAAACGTCCGACCATGCCTACGCACCTTCAACCACAAGCCACCGACTCATCAAGACTCCTTGGAGCCGCCGAGCAACAAAACCGTCAGCGTCGTGAGATTCAAGCACCAGCCCTTTCTTTTCGCGCGGTTCATAAGGAGGGTTCGAATGATGTTTGAATCGTTCTATGGATTCAGCTCTACGCCATTTACACGCAATATTCCTACAGGCGAACTCTATAAATCGGTGTTATTGGAAGAGACGTTGGGACGTCTTGAGTATGCCGCTGAACGAAGGTGGTTCGCCGTGGTCACTGGTGACTGTGGAACGGGGAAGACGACAACCATTCGCCGTTATGCCCAAACTTTGA
>JQID01000107.1:30138-33361 GCA_000770645.1 Desulfosporosinus sp. Tol-M | reverse complement strand
CCCCTGTCCCGGCGTCAACGTCTAAAAAGGACCGGTCTTCTCGTTGCAACTGGGATAGCTTTACATGATCTCCCTGAAGGCATGGCTATCGCCGTCAGCCAAGAAGCTGCCCCCGGCCTTGGCCTTCTTATTGCCTTTGCCATCACATTACACAATCTTCCAGAAGGGATGGCGACCACAGCGCCCTTAAGAATGGCTGGAATCCGTTGGTGGAAAATTCTTCTACTGAACATCGGGATCGCCTTTTTCACTCCACTTGGTGCCTTGGCTGGAATCTTCGCCCTTGAAGGTGTTCAGAATTCCCTGGCCTTCTTTCTTGCCCTCGCCGCAGGTGCAATGAGTTTTCTTATCTTCGCGGAGCTCTGGCCCCTCTCTCGTGAACGACATCCTCGTTATGCCCTACTCGGCGGAACTATCGGATTTATCTTTTTTACGTTAATTGGCCTGTGAGTCAGTGTCTTAGCACGGTCGCACACGTTCCATCGCTATTCGCTTGTCGCTGAGGCTAAAACGCATAACCTCTGGGCTTCTCTGAATGTGCGACCAATGCGTTTCTTCAAGCCTCATCGACTTCACTCATTAACGCGATTCCTCTCTCCGTGCTCTCTAAGCTAAGAAACTTCCTCCGGCTTGGGTCGACGGGGCGCGAGATGCAAGAAATGCAAGTCGAGAACTGTCCCGACTTGCACGCTAATCCGCCTTTTCCGAAGCGCGGGAAACAGGCCGTATCTCGCGGACCCTCTTACTTGAGGACGCTTGCTGCATAATCTCCCATCGTCACGTACCCTTTGGCATTCGGATACTTTCCATCTGAGGATAAACCGCTTAAGAATTTCCCGTCTGCGTCAAACAACACAGTCGCAAAGTCCAATGTCATGATATTTTGCGTCGAAGCGTAATTCATCTCCCATTCGCGAGTGTCTTTAATGGCTTGTCGAAACCCCGGATACTCAAGGGGCAAAGCTAAAATTGGAATAATCCGGTTGGCTTTTGCCTTCTCCACCATTGCTTGAATATTTGTTTGAACCTCATCCAGGGGTACCCCCTGAAGCGCATCGCCAATCCCGGCAAAAATAATCACACGGCCCGGTTGCTCGGCCACTACATCCGTATCGAAACGATCGAGCAGATCTTTCGCCGTCTGATATCCTTTTCCTTTATTGATCACCGGAACCTGCAGAATATCCGCCGTGCGCTTAGGCCAGGAATGTGCCGCGTCAAGCGGATATCCTAAAGTAAACGAGTCACCCAAAGCGACAATCTTTGAATTGCTCAAGGTTTGAGCGGATTTCGATTCTAATCCCTGGATAGTTGTCCCTCCCACTGGTTCTTTGCCACCCTGTCCCCATAATCCAAAAAAACCAGCGATCAGCACGATAAAAGCAAGCCCTGCAGCGGCTTGAATCAAGCGTATTTCCAATCGAAATGTACGCATAAACATTCCCCCTTTCTATACAGAAGGGATTCTACGCAATTCTCAACTTTCCTTCTCCTTCTCAACTGTAATCTTATTTTCATCTCTCCGAAGGAACCCATCGTACACCAGTACGCCTTTCAACGCATATTTTGTATAAGGAAAAAAGGAGGTGCCCCTATGAGTTACATTGACAAGGCCCGCGAATTGGGTGAAGCCCTGTCTCAAACCCCCGAAATTCAAGGTTTAAAAGCTGCAGAAGCTTCCATTATGACTGATCCTCTAAGCCGAGAAGCCTTTATCCAGTACCAAGAAAAAGAGCGCGGGTTGGTAACCACTCAAATGATCAGTAAAGTTGTTCCTGAAAAAGAATCTCTAGCGCTACTTGATCTTAAGATCCGTCTTATAAATAAACATCCCCTGATCAAAGCATACTTTATTCAACAGCAAAAATTTGAAAAACTTATGGCCATGGTCAACCTAACCCTAACTACCGCAATGAATGGCATGCCCTCGGCCAATGATCTCCCCATACCGGAAGAGTTAAAAGGCATGGCCCAGCAAATTCTTGACAGAATCGGCGGCGGAGACTCTATGGAGAAGATGCAAATTTCGCCGGAAATGTTAAAAGGCCTTAAACTCCCGCTTGGATTTACTCAAAAACAATAAAGAGGAAGTGTTATTGAAAAGTGCAAGTCGGCGGTTATCAGGGACCTAAATTCGTTAACGATATTACACATCCCGTGACGTTCATCGCGCTCCTGATCGTGGTCATCTTAGGGGTATGGGTAACGATTCACACTTGGTTTTGATAAGATCTTTGAGAAAGGAGAAACGTTGTGATCAACCAATATTACTGTTCACCCCAGTTGCCGGCGACTCCTTTCTCTTTTTCTATCTTAGTGACCAGCCCTATCCGGCGCGACTTGCAGTTTAGCCCTGTCAGTGCGATGATCTTACCTTTGGCATCCATCAAACTCCACTTTGCCTCAATGATTATAGTTGGCTTGGATATGCTCATGTCGTTTCTTTTTAAACGAGATTTGGTTCATCCTCCAAACCTATCCCGCACGATTTCAATTCATTATCCCGAGACCCTGACCTTGGGACAACTAAACCAGCTTGTGCATGCAACCATCAAAGGGCAAGTCCCTATGCCTTCAACCGTTCCATCCGTTTCACCTGTTCCAGGGCAAGGCTCTGGCCCCGTCGGTGGGGACGAACCACTTTTCCCCGATAATTTAAGTGTCTCCCTATTTGTTTCAACTTCGTTCGCTTCTTTTGACGGAAGCCCGGATACTTCGTTTACCGTCCCATTATTTGAAGTTCCGGGAGCACCCGGCAACCTACTTATCGCCCTTGGTTTAATCATTGCCCAATTCCTTATTGAACGAGCCGGAATAGGAACTCCAAATGGTACAGGAAATGGAGGAAACACCCATGCCTTTGCTAACTCGATCCAGTAATCCCATCTTTCCTGCAGTTTTTCCGCAGAGCTCCCCATCCCCACCGCGTGGATGTTCGGAGCCCAAGGCAGCAGATACTTGGGATTATGGATTTAAAAGCCTCGTTCCTCTTCTACGGTCCCCGCCCTTGGGGGCGGGTATTTTGGCGATGACCTTGTTCTTCTTTATTGCCTTTTTCTCTAATGTACTTTTAGCACAAATAAACCTGGCGACACTTGGCATCACTGTGACCCTTGGGACGCTTGGTATACTTGCGCTGATTTTACTCATCCTGTTTCTTTTCTAAATGCGACGACCGTGGATGGTCAAGTGTCCCTGTTGCCATGACTCAAACAGGACGTTT
>JQID01000107.1:0-30068 GCA_000770645.1 Desulfosporosinus sp. Tol-M | reverse complement strand
CACTGTCTTCGCACGTATTAGCCGTCTTGCAGAATGGCAAGGCACCGCGATAGCGAGAAGGGACCGTCCAGAAAGGGGGTAAGTAATTCTTCGAAATGAATTACTTACCCCCTTAAATGGTGTAATACCCTCTGAAAAGGTACTATCTATACTTATTTTTTGGGTTCCGGGTCTACGTCCATTTGGTTCAGAGATTGAAGAAGTTCCGGACTTATTGGAGCAGCTTCCGGATTTATCGCCGGTTTCTTTCGGCCATTGATCAATCCAGATATCTTTCCCCAGACAGTCGTTGCGGTATTCTTCATCGGAGTCAGAAATGTCATCATTCCCATCGGCTCTTTGACTTTTAAAATAATCGGCCCATTCGGCGCTTGCCCGAGCTGTGCCGGATTTTCCACTGAGACTACAACACGACTGTAATGATGGAGTGGAACTTGGCTGTGGAAATGAGCCCGATAAACTCCATTCCCAACTGACCTTAATACCCCTGCTAAAAATCCCGTCTTCCCCTTGTCATCCACCAAATACGACGCATACATCCCCGTTTGTCCTTGTCCCAGGAACGTTTGTGGCGCTGGAAGATTGGCAATCAAAAGAAAACTATTGTCAGGTGAGATTGTAGCCACTCCATTGCCAATAATCCCTTGTTGTGCGGCTTGTAAAATAAGTTGACGCGCTTGCCCTTGATTATAACCTAGGCCTTGATTATATCCCACGCCTTGATTATATCCCCCCTGATTATACCTTTGCCCCTGAGTGTACATTAAGCCTTGGTTGTATCCACTCTGTTGCTGGGGAAAGCCTGTGCCTAGCGCAGGTGGAGGGGTCTGGTATGGGATCCCTTGAGAAGGCGGTTGCTTTGCCCCTATAAACCCCCCTCGTAAGTTTTGGATTTGTCCATCTTTTTGGAAAAACCCACTCGCTTTAAGTCCTGAGCCCAGCGTATTGCGAATAGCACCCGGAGAATATCCCTGACCTAATTGAGGATCATTTGGCTCATTCCCACCGAACTTCACCATGCTCCCCTCCTTTATTTTATTTATTTCAATGTAACTTTATAACATGATATGATAGTGTAAATAGAAGGGTTCTGCATACTCTTATGGGCAAACTAATAAATTAAGGAGGCAACCATGCCCGAAAAAACCCCTCCAACGCTAACTAATAACATATCCCGTCGCAGCTTTTTTCGTGGTATTGGCGGTTTTGTCGCAAAGCATTGGCTGCTTTCTACACTGCCCCTTGGAGGTGTTGGAATTCTCGGCTATGCAAGACATGGTACCCTATCCCTAAAAAGTGAACAATGGGATTTATTTTACCCTAATCTACCGGCTTCTTTAGAGGGAAAGACGATCTGCCAACTCAGTGATTTGCATCTGGAAACCCTATGGATCTTGCCAGAACACATCGAACAGATTGTGAAGGCTAAAAAACCGGATCTCCTCGTAATCACCGGAGATATCATTTCCACCCAAACGGATCTCGATAAATTAGATAGCTATTTGGGTGGGCTTACAGCCACCTACGGAAAATTCGTTGTCATGGGTAACAACGATTACAGCCGGCTTTCCCACACTCTTTTTAAACGATATCTTCAACAGTTTCAAAACTTAGGGTGGACACCCTTATTAAACAATGCCTCTTTTTTGTCAAGCCTTAATCTTTGGGTCATCGGGATTGACGACCCGGCTACTCGGCATGACGATGTAGATCAGGCCTATCAAAATATTTTTTCTTCTCCCACGCCTCCTATTCCACCCTTTCGCCTGGTCCTAGCCCATTCTACAGATTGTCTCGACGATGTGGCAAAAAACGGGGCCGAGCTTTTTCTAACTGGACATACCCATGGGGGGCAAATCCGCATTCCAGGACTTCAACCCTACATCACCAATACCTATCTGGGCGATCTGGGAATATATGAAGGGTATCACGTTATTAACGGTATTCCGCTTTACATCAACCGCGGTATTGGTGAAAGTATTCTTCCTTTACGCATTAATGTCCCCCCAGAAATCGCTTTTTTTACCTTACACCAGGGAGACGCTCCCCCTAAACACCAAGAACGCTAAACGATAAGAACTTATATTACACCAAGAAAAATCCCGCAACAAAGTGAAGTTGCGGGATTTTTGAGCAAAGGATCCCTTCTCGCCATCTCAGTGCCTTACCAGAGGCAAGAGCTTGAACGGTTAGTTTGCTCTGCGTCGTATGACTGAGCGCTGTGCAGCACTAGTCCCTTAGATACTAAAAGTATGGTTCCCGATACGTTTGACGACGGATCGGCTCTTGATCCAACGGTCTGTGGCGAGACGTTCATTGAAATAAAATAATGCTCCGTCCGTCGGATCCTGGCCTGATAGTGCAGCCTCGGCCGCCTTGTAAGACTGATCATTGGGATCTAGCTGAATCTGTTTGTCATCAACCGCTGTAAAAGCACCTGATTGGTAAACAACTGCCCGTATTGTTTTAGGAAAACGGGGATCTTTTAAACGATTAAGCACAACCGCCCCAACAGCAACTTGTCCCTCAAAGTTTTCGCCCCGCGCTTCACCATGGATAACACGAGTTAATAGCTCCACATCCTCTTTGGAGACCGAATATCCCAAACTGCGAGATAGCACCTGGCTTTCCGGCCCTACCGAGGCCGTTTTTTGCACTGTTGGCTTGTTGACGGCGGCTATATCATCAGGAAGCGTATTTATTAAGGGAGGATCTGCTGTTTCTTGGTTTACGAAGATTTCGTAGGTTTGAATTGTTGACTTCTGCTGAACAAAGTATCCGCGTAAAGCATTTACCCACCACGGCAGATTGACCGTGTTATGCGACACGATAATATTTTTGCTTTTTTCAGGTTTATCCTTCACCACTCTGTTCGGAACGCATAAGGATTCCCCTTCTCTGATGATGTCAAGGTTTTTCACATTGTTAAGCTTTACAATTTCATCCACGGTAGTGTGATGGCTTTGGGCAAGACCCCAAAGGGTTTCCCCGCGCTGTACCACAATTATATCGGTCCCATTCATTGGATTCCCGGCTGCATTATCGCTTCCTTGTCCCAGAGCAGGAAAGTAACCGGCTTGCCAYAGAAACAAGCACATCATCCCACACAGGATTGCCGAGGATTTCCGACATCGTCGGTGCGGTAATAAAATATTAATCACCTCTTAAGTTTAGACTACTACTAGTCTTTCCCAATTGAGGTGATTTTTATAACAACACGGTATTAAAGTGTTTAATCCCTCTATTTATTCACTGATTCATAGGTCATATCCAAACAAAGGTGGACATATATTTTTGTATTGCCATCCACATTAAGTGAGGTGAGGTTGATTCTAATGAAGACTTTAGTTAAAAAGTTCTTATTATCCGTTTCTCCCCCGAAAAGACCGCAGCCCAATGAGACGGAATGCTTAATCGCGGAAATTGAAGAAGCGAGAGGCAAGATACTATATGCCTGGAACCGCTTTGATTACGCAGCACCAGAGTATGTAGAACTTGCAGTGCTTGAATTGCTCTTATCCGAAACTCATTATAGCCTCCTCAATAAACGTTACCGGATAATGCTAGGCATTAACACACCTCTTTTATCTTTAGATGGGCACTTTCAAAATCATGCATTCTTCGGGACTATCTCGGACCCTTCAGCATCACATTCACAATCGCCTGATGATCAAAGCGAACCTCGACTTTAAACTGAGTGCGTAATATTCTGTGCAGCAATGCTCTTTGCTCTTTTTAGCTTCCTTGCATCCCTGACGTCTTCGAATATCGTATAAATTACCGGTACCAGTAACAGAGTTGAGATCGTGGAAAATGTGAGTCCAAAAATTACTACTATACCCATCGGAGCCATTGTTTCTGAGCCTTCACCGATCCCTAATGCCATTGGCAGAAGTCCCAGAATAGTTGCCAGTGCGGTCATCAGAATGGGGCGCAAGCGAATCGGCCCGGCATTCTCAATGGCCTCTTCCCGCTCCTCTCCCCGTTCTCTTCGTTTGTTAATATAGTCCACTAGAACAATAGTATTACTAACAGCAATCCCTATTAAAAGAATTAATCCGATAAACGCGGGCACGCTTATCGTTGTCCGGGTAATGAATAGGCCCAGCATACCACCAGAAAATCCCATGGGTAACGATAAAATGATCGTAAAAGGGTGTAACAAAGATTCGAACTGAGATGCCAAAATCATATATACCAGAAGAATCGCCAGTATTAAGGCGAGACCCAAGTCCGCAAATGATTCCATGAGTTCTTTATTTTCACCTAAAACTTCATAAGTATACCCCTCAGGAATCTGATAGTTTTTTAACTTAGTTTCAATATCCGCCGTGATACTCCGTAAATCCCGGTTTATGATCTGACTTGTGACGTGGACTACTCGGGTCTGCCCGGTGCGCTCAATCTTTACCGGCCCTCGTCCCATCTCGATTTCGGCCACTTGACTTAGGGGAATGGTAATCCCCGAAAGTGTGGAAACCGGAGTCTGCCTTAAATTCTCAAGACTCGTTTTAAACGTCTCATCCCCGCTCAGTACGACATCAATTTCTGTTCCTTCGTAGCGGTAGGTTGTGGCAGTTGTTCCGGAAATTGTACCCTTGACGGCCTGAGAAATCTGTGCAGCTGATAAACCAAATTGAGATGCATTCTGACGGTTGATTTTAACTACGACCTCCGGGACCCCTTCCGTAATGCTCGTTTTGACTTCTCGCGTTCCTTCAACTGACGCAACGGTCTTCTGGATATCCATTCCTATCTTCTTGAGTTCATCGAGCTCCTCACCTTTGATAGCAATGTCAATCGGAGTTGTGGAACTACCCATTTGCATATTATCTGTAACAGTTACTTTAATCTCAGCCCCAGGAATATCTTTGGTCAACGAACGGATCTGATCGCCCACCTGCCCAACACTCCGCTGTCGAACATCCAAATCAACGAGTTGGACACTGACTGAGCTGGTATTGGCGGTATCCCCTCCGAGTGAAAATCCTCCGTTGGTCCCAATCTGGGTAAAAACCGTTTCGATTTCAGGGATCTCCTCCAGTTTTTTCTGAATTTGATTCACCGTGGCTTCGGTATCCTGAAGTTTTGCCCCATCCGGCAATGTAGTGTTAATCGTTAATTGACCGACATCTGACGCCGGCATGAATTCCGCCCCCAAACTGAAAGCGGATGCCCCAGAGAGAATTAAAACTGCCGTCGCAATCAACACCACTTTCTTGCGATGATGTAACCCATAATGTAAAAATTTCCTATAGACGGCTTGCACATACCCAAAGGTCCTATCAAACCAGCGACTAAAACGGTCAAAAACTCCTTTTAATCCTGTACGCCCCTCTGGAATAACCTCTGTTTTCATTAGCTTGGCCGAAAGTGTGGGAACCAAGGTTAGCGAAACAAGAAGCGAGGCCATAAGGGATACGGCGAAGGTCAAGGCCAATTCTCTAAAAATTGTAGCTACGATTCCTTGAACAAAGACGATCGGGAGAAAAACTGCGACCGTAGTCAACGTGGAGGCGAAAACTGCCATCCCGACCTCGGACACGCCTTTAATAGCAGCCTCAGATTTTGAGTATCCTTCCTGGCGATGTCGATGAATGTTTTCCAAGGCTACTATATTATCATCCACCAAACGTCCCATCGCCAAAGTCAGTCCTCCAAGGGTCATCATATTAATCGTGATCCCTGCAAAATAAAGGACTGCAAAGGTCGCCATCATGGCAATCGGAATAGCTGTCGCCGTGATAAAGGTAGTTCGAAGATTATGGAAGAAGAGAAAAACCACAATAATGGCTAAGATCCCTCCCAAAATAGCTTCATTTTTAACAGTTTTAATGGATTGATTAATTGAATCAGACTGGTCCATTACTGTCTTGATTTTTAAATCAGGGTATCCTTTAACAAATTCTTCGACTGCAGCTTTGACTCCATCTGCTACTTTAACCGTATTCGTCCCTGATTGTTTTTGAACTGCAATGCTTACACTTTTTTCGCCATCCGCTTTGGTAATCGCGGTAATGTCCTTATGCCCTATGCCTACCTCCGCGATATCCTTTAATCTGATCTGCCCTCCACCAGGCAGAGGAATCATAAGTTCTTCAATCTCATCAATTGATTCAAACTCACCGGTTGTCCTGATTGTGAGTTCCTGAGTTCCCTTTTGAACCTGACCCCCTGGTGCATTAAGATTTTCAGCGCCAATAAGAGCAGTTAAGGTATTTAAAGTTAGGCCATAGCCATTCATTTTTTCCAGATGAGTTTTGATCTCAACTTGTTCTTCATACCCTCCAATAACAGTAACAGATGCAGCTCCTGCCACACGCTCAAGCTGAGGTTTAAGCTTATCCTCCGCTACAGACTGTAACTTTGCAAGGTCCGCGTCTTGTCCGCTCAATGTCAAAATAACAACCGGCATTGCCCCTAAGTCAAGCTTCATAACCATCGGCGTTCCAGCGCCTGTTGGCAAACGACTCTTCATCTGATCAACTTTCTCGCGCATTTGAAGGGCCGCAAAGTCCATGTCCGTCCCTGATTTAAACTCCGCTATGACTATTGAGCTCCCCTCGGATGTTGTGGAAGTAACCGTATCAATATTTTCTACCGTGGACACGGCTCCTTCCAGAGGATTAGTAATGAGCTTCTCGATTTCCTGAGGACCCACCCCAGAATACTGAGTAACCACGATCGCATAAGGAACTTCAAAGTTCGGCAGAAGATCGATCGGCAGACGGGTTAGAGAAATCCCCCCCCAAAGAATGATTACGAGCATCGCCATGATGGCGGTGACTGGGCGCTTAACCGAAACTTCCGCTAGCTTCAAGACTCCTCCCCTCCTATAATCTTCACTTTGCAGCCTTCATCCACTAACGTTTGTCCTTTGATGATAACCCGATTACCTTGCTCCAAACCTTGAAGAATTTCGATTTCCGCCCCCGTATCAAGACCCGTAATGACCTCTTTAGCAACAGCTTTATTGTCTTGAACAACATAAACGATAGTTTTCTCGTTTTTCAGGACGATGGCCTCACTTTTTATGGCCATCACGTCCGGCTTCTCTTCGGTCGTGAGTTCAACTTTGACAAACATACCTGGCTTAATCAAACCTTCGGGATTCTCCAACACAATTTTCACAGGATACAACTGGGTTTTTGAATCTGCAGAAGGACTGATATACTCAATCTTTCCTTCAACGCTCCCCGCTGACACCGAAGGAACAGTGACCTTCACAGGGTTCCCCGTCGTAAGGCGATTTACTAGATTCTCTGCAACACCGAGAGAAATATACAGATTATTTGTATTTGTCAAACTCATAGCAGCCTGTACTGTACTAACCATATTTCCAATTGAAACATTTACTTGGGAGACAATCCCGTCAACCGGTACAGTAACTACAGCATTATCCAAAGCCTCCTGGGCTTGAGTAAATTGGACTTCCGCTAGCTTTAGAGTGCTATCCGAAGCCTGAACTGTTAGCTGCTCGATCTGACCGGCAAATGTCGATTCTAATTCCTTGACTGCAAGTTCGGTTTGATCCAGTTGATTCTTTGAAATAGCGCCAACTGCAAAAAGAGCCTTTGAATTGGCCAAGTTCTGTTTAGCCTCAGCGATCTTATCTGCGGCCAATACTTTTGTACGATCCAGAGAAGCCTTGGCCGCTGCCCAAAGTTCTCTGCTGTTTTGATATCTAGCATTGGCTAACTGAAATGTATCCTTCATATCCGAGGATTCGAGAGTGAAAAGAACAGTATCTTTCTTAACAAGGTCCCCTACCTTCACATTGACAGACTCAACCTTCCCGGGGATTTTTGGAATAACGGAGACATCGGTATTCGAAGATACTGTCCCGCTCAAAGTTGCCGTATTGATAAGCATCTTCTTCCCAGCCTCTTGAACTTCGACCGGAATATATTTTTCTTCTTCTACAATAGCCGGCTGGCTTGCACTACACCCTGTTAAGCCAAACGCCATTGGGACGACGAGTAGGATAAGGATCTTACTAATTATCCCAGTTATCTTTTTCAATGCGCTCTTCCCCCAATAATAAATATTTTAAGTATTGATTTGTCTGCTGCTTGAGCCATTAGGCAAACGGGAACCCACCGTTCGGTCACTTAAATTTATATCTGATATTCCAGTGTAAATCAATCCTTTAAGCTTTGCTTTCAAAAAATATTATTGCGGCTAAACTTCGACGTTCTATTGACAATATGATATAATATTACCAGGACGTTAATAAAGAAAGGATTGATCTTATGCAAAGAATGCACAAAGCTCATCAGAATACTAACCTCTGCACCGTCGCCTTGGCTGCCCTCGTTGGAGGTCTTGCCGGGGCCGTAGTTGGCCTAATGATTGCACCAAAGAGCGGGAAAGAATTACGTCATGGAATATCTAAAAAAGCTGACGATGTCTTGGAACACGTCGAAGACGTCACGTCACATCATGCCGGAGCGTTGAAACAACAGGGCACAGATCTAGTGGAGAAAGGAAAACAATTAGCCGAAGATCTCCAAACCTTTATCCAAAAATCCCTGAAGATGAAGAAATCCGGCTATATTAATATTGCCGAAGGTACACAAACCGAAGAATCGTTCCAAAATAAACCTGAAATTGAGCCGTCGGCTATGGACGGCCAAGTATCCCTGTAGGCACGGATGGCGGGAAGGGATCTCAAGTATTTTTCAAACGGAAATCCCGCTTCAAAGAATAATTAGAAAAGGAAGCTCCATACCACACTTTAGCGGTCCGGAGCTTCCTTTTTCCGGCTACAAATGTCATCCCATAACTCGATCGCTTGTTTCGCCGCCAACAAAAAGGCTGTAACAAAGCGCAAAGGATTCCTCCTCAGCTCCTCAAGGCTAACAGCTGCCTCATTTACTGTACCGCCCACCTGCTCTGTGGTTTGTCTGATAAGGGTGGTCACAACTTGCACATCGTCAAGCATACTCGGCAGATGAGTATTAATATCCCGGATCGTTTGCTTTGCCTCCTCAGTCAGTTTCCTGGCCGAGCGCACCCAAAGCATCAATTCAAGGCCTAACACCCCAAAAACGATGGCGGCCACAAGTGCACACACTTCATAGATCATAGGTTATCCTCCATTTCAGTGTCTATCGTCTTTCCAGCAATCACTAAGGGCCATTCATAATCATGTAGACGTTTTCTTATCTTCCTCCAAAGTCCAGACCATACTTGGATTATAGATTCGACACGTTACTGATTTATCCTTCGACACTTTCCGAAAATTTCTTTCAAATATAAAAAATGCTGAGAAAGGAGAGCATTTTTATATGATGCTTAAAGAATACAATATGCTTTTTCTTCAAGTAATTGTAGGAAAAAAGCGCAATAAGGAAGCATACTTTAATGACTGGCAGTTCTTACAATCCCTACGAAAATGCCCAATCTCAATTCGATCGGGTGGCGGAAATTATTGGCTTGATGAGCCAACCCGTTAAGATGCGTGGTTGGGTATAGAAATATAGCTGTTGGGAGCATCCGGCTGTGGAAGTCGACTGCTCCCGTCGCAGTATTTTCACAGGTTTTCAATTTGCCAGTCTATAGGAGGTCTCCCAAGGGAATGCAAAAAATTGTTGGATTTAGAAAAAGGTTTACTCCCAAAGAATCCCCTAAATGCCGAGAGTGGGCTGGGATGTGGGGATTTTAAGATATAGTGATTCGAATTAGTGATCAGGTTCGATTTGGAATAAGCGTTGCTTCCCCAGAGGATAAACACAATGGGAGCCTGCCGCTCGTTAAGTAGAGTAATCACCTTATCCGTGAATGTTTCCCATCCAATGTGCCTATGGGAGTTTGCCTGACCGGCAACCACAGTTAGCGCAGTATTTAATAATAGCACTCCTTGATCCGCCCATTTTTTCAAATATCCATTATTCGGAAGATAGCAGTCTAAATCACTCTGCAGTTCCTTGAAAATATTGACTAAGGACGGGGGGGGAGCTATTCCTGGCTGAACAGAAAAACTAAGGCCATGTGCCTGATTTGGTCCATGATAAGGGTCTTGACCTATAATAACAACTTTAATATCTTGATAAGCAGTATAATGAAGGGCATTAAATATATTATACATATTCGGATAAATTGTTTTTGTTCTATATTCAGTTATCAAAAACTGTCTTAATTTTTGATAATAATCTTTCTGAAACTCATCCTTTAATAAGTTCTGCCAATCATTTTTAAAAGTTATCATAAATTATCACCTATACTGTTTTCTTGTCAGCCTGATTAGAAAAAAGCACCTGGAGATTCCAGGTGCTTCACTTATCACCACTCCATGCTACTCTGTTTTTTCACCAAGCAGCTGCATTAACGTTTCTTGTTCTTCTCGTAATTTGGCGAGCTCATCTGCTAAATTTAAGGCGGTTAAAACAGCAATCTGGTGAATACTCAAGCGAGGTAACCGTTGAGCGATTAGGCGCATCTTCTTATCAACTTCATACGCCAGCCCTTGGATATACGGTGCTGTCCCATCACCGCGGATCACATGCTTCTCTCCAAAAATCTCAACTGTGATTTTGACTTGTTCATGTGACACAATTTTCCCCCGCTCTCTTAATACCGTTCTGCTTTAATCTACCGTTCTGTTTAATCTTTCCTTCTATTTTCGCCATTCCGCGGCAAATTCCTGCTGAATTCCCTCTAAAATGCGGGAATTCAGGATATTAATTTCCTCGTCAGTTAACGTCCTTTCTAAAGACTGGTAACGAAGCATGAACGCTAGACTTTTACGATCGTCTGGTATGGGTTTTCCCGTATAGACATCAAATATTTCTACTTGCTGCAACAATTCCCCACCCAGCTTTCTTATCTTAGACATAACTGCGTCTGCTTGAGTTTCCTGGGCCACAACTATAGCCAGATCCCTTTGGATCGCTGGGAAACGCGGGATAGAGTAAGCTCGAACGGTTTGACGCATCCGAACAAACAATGGGGTAAACTCTAATTCGAATAAGACCACCCGTTCCAGCCCCCACTCTTTTTCCAGAGAGGGATGCATTTCACCCAAAAATCCAATGCGTTGGTTCTCAATATAAACGTCTGCCGATCGCCCCGGATGGAGTAAGGATTGATTCCTGGCAATACGGTATTCCAATTCAAGCCCAAATTCCCGAGCCAAACCTTCTAAAATCCCCTTGAGATAATAGAAATCATACATAACCGGCTGGTTAAGCCAATGCCTTCCGCTCTTTCCCACAGCGAGTCCGGCCACGCGCAGCTCTTCTCGAGGAAGATTCTGTAAAGGCTGCTCATGCCCCCAATAAGTATTCCCTATCTCGAAAATGCTCACCTCCGTGTTTCGGCGGGCAACATTTCGAGCAGCTATATCCAGGAGTCCCGGTACAAGAGAAGTACGCATCACACTGAGTTCTTCCCGTAACGGATTAAGCAAGGGAATTGCATGCTTGGCGCTGCCCCACTGCGCATCTTCCTCCGGGCGAGTGAACGAATAGGTAATTACCTCATCCATGCCGAATTGAGCTAAAGCCTTACGCAGTCGACGACGAAACTCCTGTTCCGAAGTACGACTGCCTTGGGTCTGATCTCCTTGAGGAAGAGTCGTCGGAATTCGGTCATACCCGATCAAACGGGCAACTTCTTCCATCAGATCCTCTTCGATTTGAATGTCCGAGCGGTAGGTTGGAATCTCAACGTTGAATAAACCATCCTGTTCCTGAAATTCAAAATTCAAGTCCTCCAGAACTTGGCGGACTTCCGCTGTCTTAAGGTCAATACCAAGGACGGTTGCCGTATGTTGGACAGAGAGACTAACTCGGCGGCAAGGAGGGAGGTTCTTCACTTCATCCACCAGCGCTACAGGGTGACCCACTCCCAGTTCCAGGATCAGATCACAAACCCGTCCTAGTGTAGCCACGCACCCATAGGCATTAATTCCCTTTTCAAAACGGTTTGAAGCTTCAGACCTGAGCCCTAAACGACGGCTTGTTCGGCGGACACTTACCCCGGAAAAATGAGCGGATTCAATCAATAACCGCTTCGTATCCTGCGTCACTTCACTGTTTAACCCACCCATTACGCCAGCGATTGCCAAAGGTTGGCGGTCGTCAGCAATAATCAGGGTATCCGCTTGAAGAAAACGTTCAACACCGTCTAAGGATACAATTATTTCGTTGGGATAGGCAGTGCGGACGTGAATGTCCCCACTTATTTTATCTCGATCAAAGGCATGTAAGGGTTGTCCCATTTCCAACATACAGTAGTTCGTAATATCCACAATATTATTAATGGGGCGGACTCCAGCTGCCTTAAGTCTACGCTGCATCCACTCCGGAGAAGGAACAATATGAACATCCTCAACCACTAAGCCTGCATAACGCCAACATAACTCAGCTTCCTCGATGATAACGCGCAGATCCGGGGTAGTTGGCAGGGAAAGCTCTTGATTTTGTTCCGCCCATTTCGTTAAATGGGACTTTTTCCGAGTGAGAGACGCGACTTCACGGGCAACATTCACCATAGCCAAGCAATCCGGCCGGTTTGGATAGAGTTCCAAGTCTAAAACACTGTCTTCGCGCCCTAAATATTTGCCTAAATTCTCTCCGATTGGGGCGTCAGACTCTAAAATAAGAATCCCATCCGCGCTGCGTTCCAAGCCTACCGTCGCATCAAGAAGAAGCTCTTCACGTGAACACAGCATACCTTGAGAGACTACCCCTCTGAGTTTGGACTTGCGGATTGAAAGTTCATTGGGAAGGGTCGAGCCTACCAAGGCTACCGGGATCCGGTCTCCAATCTGTAAGTTTTGGGCGCCGGTGACAATCGTTATCTCCTCTTGACCCACATTCACTGCACAAACCAATAGCCGGTCTGCATCCGGATGTTTTGTTAAACTGATGATTTCACCAACCACTACTTTTTCGAATCCTTTATTCAGGTCCGCGACATCTTCGACTTCAATCCCACCACGGGTTAACGTTTCCGCTAACTCTTCAGCGCTCTGATCGACATCAACGAGTTGGCGCAACCATTCTAAACTGACTTTCATGACCTTCCCCCCTTAAAACTGTTGCAAAAAGCGCAAATCATTATCAAACAAGAGTCTCATATCTTCAATTCCAAATTTCAGCATGGCGATTCGCTCAACTCCGATACCGAAGGCAAATCCCGTGACCTCTTTCGGATTATAGCCGCCCATTTCCAAGACTCCAGGATGAACCACTCCCGACCCTAATATTTCGATCCAGCCGGTCCCTTTACAGAGACGGCATCCCACTCCCTCACAGAGCATACAGGAAACATCCACTTCGGCACTTGGCTCAGTAAATGGGAAAAAGCTCGGCCTTAAACGAATTTCTCTGGATTCGCCAAACATTTGGCGAGAGAAATTCAAAAGAATCCCCTTGAGATCTGACATCCGGATCCCACGATCCACAACAAGCCCCTCGACCTGATGGAACATCGGGGAATGTGTCGCATCGTCATCATTACGATAGACTTTCCCTGGAGCAATGATTTTCACCGGGAGCTCCGGGTAGAGCTTCTCCATCGTGCGAATCTGAACGGGAGAGGTCTGCGTTCGAAGCAGAATTTCCTCGGTAATATAAAAGGAGTCTTGCATTTCGCGAGCGGGATGATCCTTTGGTATATTTAGGGCTTCAAAGTTATAATAATCCGTTTCAATTTCCGGCCCTTCGGCAATTTGGAATCCCATTCCCAAAAAGATATCTTCAATCTCTTCGACAATCTGTGTAAGGGGGTGAAGATGACCACGCGGAACACGAACTCCTGGTAACGTGATATCAATGCGTTCAGTTGCCAACCGTTTCTGCAGAGACAGCCGATCTAACTCCGCACTACGTTCCTCCCACGCTTGTTCCAGACGACTGCGCATCTCATTGACAACTTGACCCATTATCGGCCGCTCTTCCGGACTTAAGCTACCCATTTGACGTAACAATGCGGTTAACGTTCCTTTTTTTCCGAGAACTTTCACTTTAAGTTCCTGGAGTGCTTCCAGCCCGTCAAGCTCCTTCAACTCTCGTAATGCCTCTTCTCCAATACGAAGTATTTCACTCTTCAAGTAAACCACCCTTTCATAATCCTGGTATAGGAGTACCCTTTAAGGGCAATTCCTAAACTACCTCTACGATCATTCCTTAGATTACCCTACCGTAGTGAACTCGCTTACGCTAAAGCTGAACATCGTAACTTCAGATGGGGACTCTACCCCACCTGAAGTTACGAAGAACCCACCCCCACTTATAGAAGTGGGGGTCTTGAAAACTTGATAAATATACAAGACTCTCGTCCCCTGAAAAGGGACGAGAGTCTGCTCTCGCGGTACCACCCTGGTTTGGCAATTTCAGCCACACTTAATCTCCTTTTAACGGTGGAAACCGGGCCTACCCCACAGTTCAGCAGGCCACTCCCAGGCGAAATTTAACCTCTTCTTGGTAAGAGGTGGGCACCTTCTTGGCTGGCTCACAGTCCTTGGCCATACCTCCCTGAAAAGAAAACTCTCCTTTTAACCTGATCATCGCATTATCTGAGTAATTGGCATCCTCACTAGTTCAGAGAAAATTATAGCATAGCTCTTCTATGTTTTACAAGACTCCCTTTGGCGAACAACTTCATAAAGCAATATGCCCGTGGCTATCGCCACATTAAGTGACTCAACGTCTTGAGACATAGGAATCGTAACACACTGGACATCTGCACTCCGAAAGGATGGAGATGGTCCATTTCCCTCGTTTCCAACAACAAGGGCAAGCGGACCATCCGCTAGTTTGATATGATAAACCGAACTGCCCTGGATATCTCCCATGATAACACTCAAACCCCGGTCCCGACAAAAGTCCAAAATATCCTTCGGCTGCCGGTCAGACAGCAGTACTAGGGAAAAAATAGCTCCCATTGTACTTCGCAAAACTTTCGGATTATATAAATCGACGGTTCCCGGTGTCAAACAAACATATCGTACTCCTGATGCCAACGCTGTGCGTAAAATGGTGCCTAAATTCCCTGGATCTTGGATACCATCCACAATAAGCAAGACTGAATTCCGATCAATTTGTAGATCTGCCCAAGTATAGGCCGTTTGACGTACAACGGCTAAAATTCCTTGCGGTTCTTCCGTTGCACTCATTTTACGAAGAACACGCATAGCCACTTCCTCGACAGGAATACTTCGTTCACACAACCTTTGATGAAGAAACTGCCACTCTGGAGTCTCTCGTTCCTGGCAAACAAAAACCTTTTGAATAGGAGCATTTCGGCGTACTGCCTCTTCGACGAATCGCCAGCCTTCAACCACAAACAATTGGGCTTCCTCGCGGGCTTTAGACCGCTGCAAAGAGACCACATATCTTACCTGCTCATTCTGCAAGGACTCAATCATCTATACAACCTCCAGGGGCTAGTAAGGATAACTAGACTATACTAGTATGCCAAAAAGGAGATGCATTAGCACCCCCCTCTTTTTACGCGTTGATTTGTACTTTGGCAACATTAACGATTTCTGTAAACGCTGCCGCATCGCTGATCGCCAGTTCCGCCAGCATCTTTCGATTGACAGTAACCCCAGCTTTCTTTAACCCGTTCATCATGCGGCTGTAGGATAAACCATTCATCCGGGCAGCGGCATTGATTCTGGCAATCCAGAGCTTACGGAAGTTACCTTTGTTATCTTTTCTATGGACATAGGAATAAGCTAAAGATTTTAGAACTTGTTCATTCGCCGGGCGATAGAGTTTGCTTTTCGCCCCACGATATCCTTTTGCTAATTTTAATATTTTTTTATGGCGAGCATGTTTGGTTACGCCTTTTTTTACACGGGCCATCCCGAAGACCTCCTTCTAGCTCAAATATTTAGAGATAAGCAATTAAATTCTTTATTCGTTTTACATCAGATTTATGCATCACAGTAGATGAGCGCAAGTGCCTTTTGGTTTTCGGCGACTTCTTCTCTAGTATGTGGCTTGTGTAGCCATGCATACGGATTATTTTACCGGTTCCTGTTTTCTTAAAACGTTTTGCCGCTCCACGGTGGGTTTTCATTTTAGGCATTTGATAAATCCCCCTCTCGGTAGTTAGTCGTGTTTAATCGTAGCTAAGATCATAATCATGTTTCGTCCCTCAAGCTTAGCTTCGCGTTCGACAGTACACTCTGTTTTACAAAATTCAGCAAGTCTCAAGCATAACGCCCTTCCAAGCTCCGGGTGGGTAACTTCCCGTCCGCGGAACATAATCGTCACCTTTACTTTATCTCCATCGAGTAAAAAGCGTTGGGCGTTGCGGGCTTTAGTCTCGAAGTCATGATCCTCAATGTTGGGACGCAATTTAACTTCTTTAATTTCCATATTTTTTTGCTTTTTTCGAGCCTCTTTGTCTCGCTTGGCTTGCTCGTACTTGTACTTACCGTAGTCCATTAGTTTGCAGACCGGCGGTTTAGCCGTCGGTGCGATCTCGACGAGATCTAAAGACTTCTCGACAGCAATGTTCAAAGCGTCTCTGGTCGCCATAATTCCAAGTTGTTCTCCCTCTTCACCAACGAGACGAACCTCCCGAACCCGGATTTCGTCATTTAGTCTTAAGTCCTTGCTAATAAGAAAACCCCCCCTTAAAATATCAGCTTAAAACAAAAAAGACGGATGAATACCACCCGTCTTCCAAACAATCGTGAGCACACTTTAGCTCAGGACCAGAAGATACCTTAGCGACGAACGCCGTAAGGTGAGAAGCGGATGGCTTCTACTTTAACATGAAAAATTATATACTAATAACCGGTCTTTGTCAATAACTCATGTTGCCACAATAACTTTATGGATTATCTTACTCCTTATTTCTTCCTGGAGGAGCTCAGTGAATGCCTCAACTGTCATCTTTTCTCCAGCATTCCCTTGGCCGTACCGCCGAAGTGCAACCATGTCAGATTCAGCTTCCTGATCCCCTACAACTAAAGTAAAAGGGATCTTTTCAGTTTGAGACTCTCTGATCTTATAACTTATCTTTTCTTTGCGTTCGTCCGCCTCTACTCGAATATCGAGTCCCTTCAGACGGGAGACCAGCTTTTTAGCATACTCATGATGTCGCTCACTAATCGGCAGGATACGGACTTGAATCGGCGCCAACCAGACAGGAAAAGCCCCTGCATAGTGTTCTGTCAAAAGTGCAATAAATCGCTCGATGCTTCCATACACAACCCGATGAACCATTACCGGCCGATGCTTTTGACCGTCTTCCCCAATATAGTTTAAGTCAAATTTCTCCGGCATTTGGAAATCAAGTTGAATAGTTCCACACTGCCAAGTCCGATCAAGGCAATCCCTCACATGAAAATCAATCTTCGGCCCATAGAACGCTCCATCGCCCGGATTAATCTTGTATTCAATACCCTTATCCTCTAATGCCTCTTGCAGGACCTTAGTTGCCGTTTCCCAGTCCTCATCCGATCCCATAGACCCTTCAGGACGGGTTGACAATTCCACGTTATAGTCAAAGCCAAATATTTTATAGAAATAGTCGACTAGTTCAATAACCCCAATAAGTTCTGCCTTGATTTGAGATGGAAGCATAAAAATGTGCGCATCATCCTGAGTAAAGTTTCGGACCCTTAACAGCCCATGAAGTGCGCCGGAAAGTTCATGGCGATGCACTAAGCCCAGTTCCCCAACGCGAAGCGGAAGGTCCCGGTAACTGTGGAGTTTTGTCTTGTACAAGATCATGCCCCCCGGACAGTTCATAGGCTTGATGGCATAATCCTGATCGTCAATTTCAGTAAAATACATGTTTTCTTTATAATGATCCCAATGCCCGGATTGTTCCCACATCGAACGATTAAGGATCATCGGCGTCTTAATCTCCTGATATCCGCGTCTTTGGTGTTCCTGCCGCCAAAAATCCTCAAGTGCATTACGTAAGATCATGCCTTTCGGATGAAAAAAAGGAAACCCGGGCCCCTCCTCGTGGAGGCTAAAGAGATCAAGTTCCAAGCCGAGCTTACGATGATCACGTCGCTTGGCTTCTTCCAACTTAAACAGGTAATCTTCCAAATCTGAGGGCTTAGCAAAGGCTGTTCCGTAGATACGCTGGAGCATTTTATTTCTTTCGCTCCCCCGCCAGTAGGCACCAGCCAAGTTCATAAGTTTAAAGGCTTTTATGTTTGCCGTTGAAGGAAGATGTGGTCCGGCACAAAGGTCTGTAAAATTCCCTTGAGTATACATGGAAATTATGGCGTCCTCCGGAAGATCCTCGATGAGTTCAACTTTATATTTTTCACCTAACTCCCTGAAATGAGTAAGTGCCTTGGCTCGGGAAACTTCTCTCCTTTTGAAAGAATGCTTTTCCTGCACAAGACGTCTCATTTCTTTCTCTATGCTCACCAAGTCCTCTGGCGTAAAGACATGGTCGGAGTCAAAATCATAATAAAAACCTTTTTCAATCGACGGTCCAATCCCGTATTTCGTCCCCGGAAATAAATTCCCTACGGCTTGAGCCATCAAATGTGCGGTAGAGTGCCTTAAAACACCTAATCCTTCATCGCTATCTAACGTGACGATCTCCACCGCCGTATTATCCGTCAGAGAATAGGATAAATCCCTCATCTTGTCATTAACTTTCCCTGCAACCGCTACCTTTGCCAAGCCCCGGGAGATGGCGGCTGCCAGTCCGGCTAATGTCGTTCCTGACTCAACCTCAAGGATTGAACCGTCTTTTAAGGTGACCTGAATCATATAAATCACTCCTTGCCAATTCATTTGTATCGGAACGGTCAGGACCGTTCCATACTGATTCGTTAAATAAAAAACTCCCATCCCAAAAAGGGACGAGAGTTCACTCCCGTGGTTCCACCCAATTAAAAGGTCACAAGCATGACCTTTCACTCGATATCCCTTAACGCGGGGTACGGCCAGGCTTACTTATTTCAGCCCAACACTCAAGGGTGGTTTTCTCCTGTACGTTCTTGAGAAATGCTTTCAGCCAGGGCATTTCATCTCTTACGCGACAAATCAGGATACTCTTCCTTTCAACGATTTACAATTAATATTTTAGATAACCCCATGATAATCAATAATCTTTCAATTGTCAAAACTTTTCACATAACTGACATCCTTGACAATCGTGCACTCTATCCCCAAAGACACTCCGAATAGTTCTTAACGTATCTTTGTAACCCTCATAACGAATATGTAAGGTAATTCGACGGGGTGCAACGGCAATCAAAGCACTGACCAATAAATCTTCATACCCTAACTCATGGACGTTGTCGAGTTGGTAATCCTCCAGGAATTGATGTGTCACTTTTACTCCTTCATCATTATACAGATGGAACTTTCCTTGGGGAGTCATTCCAACGTGTAAACACTCTAAGCGTGGTTTTTGGCTGTCCAGAAAATGTTTTAAGAGCTGGATAAAGTCCATGTACTCTTTTTCAATAACGTACTCATCAAGGGCATACCCCACAGCTTTATTTACTTCACTTTTATACTCCTGAACGCGAAAACGCAAAAACCCTTCTATGTCAAAAACAGAATTATGATCCAAGCAACTTAAAATCTGAGTAACGAGCCTTGTCTTGCTGCTCACACTATAACCCCGCACTTGCCCTAGTCCTTTGTTTAAATAATTCAAAGCCTTATCAATCACTATCTGCCAATCGTCTCCCATTAAGCGATGTTTTTTTTCGATTATCTGGCGAACATGCTCTTTTTTCCAATGCAGCAAAATTGTCTCCGCCAAGGCATTTGCCAAGTAATAACGATGAATTTTTTGAACTATATTCTCGTTTTCTGTCGCCTCGAGCGAAGAGTCTTGAAACTTGCACTCAATAAGCCAGCGTTTTCCCTGCCTCAGTTCAACGATTTGTATAGGAAGCTGTTCTTGTTCACGCAGTTCGAGTAAGCATTCACAGATACTCTCCCGGTAATCTTGCGTTGCTAATTGCACGGAATGTTCCACTGGCATCCCTCCATACTAGAGTATATGACCTGGATCAAGTCATATTTCTCCTGGGCCAATCTTCAGGCACATTTAATTCATTATTTCTAAAAAATACAATAATTCATGCTAGTCTTTCCAAGATACAAAATTTTATTCCTTTCTAAATTATTACAAATCCCAAAAGTAATCTTTCTGAGGAGACTAAAAAAGCGTGCCCTACTCGGCACGCGCACTTATCGATATAGATTGACCATAGTTTTGTAATTTTCTACAGGTTGTTCAAAAAAACATTTATTCTTCTTTACTGACTAAAAGCTCCTTAACGTAGCTAGGCAGCGCAAAGCTCCCTTTATGAATTTCAGTATTGTAATACTTTGTTTTCAGTCCCAGACTATTCCATGCTTGCTCGTCTATATCGGTCAAGGGATCGTACGTTTTTGAGGCAAAACCAAACAGCCAGTGACCCGAAGGATAGGTTGGAATGTGCGCCTGATAAACCTTGCAAACCGGAAAAAATTCTCGGATCCGCCGGTGTGCTCTTTGCATGGACTTAGCATCATCCTCATAATAGGGGCTTTCGTGCTGATTGACAAGAATGCCGTCTTCCTTCAGCACCTTAAAGCAATTACCGTAAAATTCCCTTGTAAACAGCCCCTCTCCCGGTCCGAAGGGATCGGTGGAATCAACTATGATCAGATCATAGACGTTTTCCTTGGAGCGGACAAATTTCAGTCCGTCCTCAAAATATAACTGCACTCTGGGGTCATCCAGCTTACAAGCGGTCTGGGGTAAGTATTTCCGACACACATCCACAACCATTTTATCAATTTCCACCATATCAATGTGTTCAATGGTACAGTAGCGCGTCAGTTCTCTAACCGTTCCGCCGTCCCCTGCGCCAATCACCAAAACATTCTTTATCTTAGGATTGGTTGCCATAGGCACATGAACAATCATATCATGATAAATAAATTCGTCCTTTTCAGTAACCATTATAAAGCCGTCCAGAGTAAAAATATTACCGAATTCCTTGGAGTTAAAAATGTCAATCCTCTGGAATTCGCTTTGCCCCGTATAAAGAGGCTTATCCACTTTGATAGAAAAACGAACATTGTCTGTATGCTGTTCTGTAAACCATAGTTCCACTGTGTTATCCCTCCAGTATTCTAATGTTTTCAACGGATAAATCTTCTGTCCCTGTCAGGAAACAGCCCTTGGCCTTGGAATAGGTGATATAATTAATGATTTCCTCGGTTATCCGTTCTCCCGGGGCCAAAATAGGAATCCCGGGTGGGTATGACATAACAAATTCTCCGCATATATACCCGGTGCTGTCTGCGATGGCGATAAAGTGCTGATTAGAATAGAAGGCTTGCTGAGGCGTCATCACCACATCAGGAATAATGTACTCATGATCAAACATTCCCACTTTATCCTTCATATGAAGTCTTTTTATTTCAGACAGCGAAGACACCAGCCGTTCCAAAGCCAGCTCGCGATCCCCAACGGAGATGACGGCCAGGATATTGCCTATATCCCCCAACTCAATCTGGATTCCGTAATCATCACGAAGAATGTCATAAACCTCAATTCCTGCCAACCCTATTTCTCTAGTATAGACGGAAAGCTTAGTGTGGTCAAAATCAAACACCGAATCCCCGTTAATGAGTTCTGTGGAAAAAGCGTAGTATCCGCCGATCTTGTTGATTTCCTGCCGCGCATAGTGGGCAAGAGCAGAGACTTTTTGAAAGATGCTTCCGCCGTCCAAAGCAAGGTTGCGTCTGGAAATATCCAGAGAAGACAACAGTAAATAAGAGCCGCTGGTGGTCTGAGTCAGGTTAATCGTTTGTCGCACATGACCTGTGCTAAGACGACCACTTTTCAGCAAAAATGAACTTTGCGTCAGCGATCCGCCTGTTTTATGCATGCTTACTGCCGCCATATCTGCTCCTGCGGCCATCGCACTAATGGGCATGTTTGCACCGAAAGAGAAGTGCGTTCCATGCGCCTCATCCACAAGAACATACATATTGTTGTGATGGGCAAGCTGCGTGATGGTCCTTAAATCGGAACAAATACCATAGTATGTAGGGTTGTTAACGAAAATTGCCTTGGCCTCCGGATTTTCCTTGATAGCTTTTTTTACCTCGGCAACAGACATGCCTAAGGGTATCCCCAACTGTTTATTAACACCGGGATTAACATAAACAGGAATTGCTCCACTGATTATAAGGGCGTTAATGGCACTTCTGTGGACATTGCGGGGCATAATAATTTTATCGCCATATTTGCACACGCTCATAATCATAGCCTGAACAGCTGCTGTGGTGCCGTTGACCATGAAAAACGCATGTTCTGCCCCGAAAGCATCTGCAGCCAGCTCCTCTGCCTCCTTGATTACGGAGACGGGGTGGACAAGATTATCGAGTGGCTTCATGGAATTAACATCTACTGAAAGGCATTTCTGACCCAAAAAATTCACTAGCTCAGGGTTTCCTCTACCTTGCTTATGTCCGGGCACATCAAACGGTACCACCCGCATAGATTTATATTTTTCAAGTGCCTCATAAATGGGCGCCTTGCCTTGCCAAAGTGAATGCATGAAAGCACCATCTTTCATAACAATTAATAATAATTCCTTACAAAAAACAACATAGTCAGTATATTAGACAACCGCAACAATTTCAATAAAATAGGTAGACAAGTTAACATTCACTTTGAAATATGGAAAAATTTGCTCTATTATCCTTTCTCCAGTATAATCTTTATAAGTCGCAAAACTTAAAATACCTAATATTCATTTAACTGATGCTCCATTCTCTATTTTGAAGCAGCCAGCGATTATAATATTGATTGGAGGAAACTTATTAGAAAAAGAGTAAAAAGACATATATGAAAAAGTACTTGAAGAAAGGTCGGGGAATAATGGTTGAAAATTTTGTCCATGACTTGGTTCAAAATTTATTAAAGCGTCATAACGATAAAAAGCTTAGGGTCGAAACTATTCATAACTCAGTAAAAAATTCCCTATCAATGGAAACGCTAATTAACAACCTTTCAGAAGTATTACGATTGTCCAAGGATGAAATTGAGAAAGATCTAATAGACTTTGGTTTTAAAGACCTCATCGACCAATATAAACTTGGCAAGGCAATTGGAATTGGAAACGACGAAAGTAACAAAAGTGATTTCCTTATTAGTAATAACGCAAGTAAGTTAAACCCCTTTCCCTCGCTTTTTAAAGTTCGCTCTAATCCGAACTTTCTTGACCCTATTTTGTTAGGGGATGGACATAAGCAGATCCTGAATAGTTTATTTGAGAGTGTTTCAGGATCTTTTCAAAATGATCCCTTCATACCAATGTATCGAAAAAACGTGTTTAGTTATTACAGAGATTTTAATAATAATGTCGCTCCAGTGCTGGCCGACACAGTAAAGAGCTATTTTGGACCCACGTATCCGAAGTACATGGTTACTACAGGAATAGGTGCAAATGAACAATTTACTCATTTTGTTGCTTCTTACAATAATATCGCAGCTAATTCCCGGCTAAAGTGGTTAATAGTTGATTCTCCAAAAAGACTCTCCTTGCTTCCGAGCGATGCCAATATTAATAATACTTTATTTGTGGAGTTCTCGCGCAGCAGTCTCACTGAAGAAACAGTTAAGACTCACGAATATACTCCAAGGGAAGCAAAAAGGATCGTTTTTTCAAACACTGGTCCCTTAAAGCAAATTGCAGAGCGGGATCAAAATTTAATTCTTGAATTACCAGATGAAGTTTCCGGAAGATTTGGCAGAAATAAAACCCCCATTTTACTGGCCCCTATGTACATTGCGGGCTTGGACGTGGAAAGCTACTGGAAACATATTGATTCCGCAATTAATGCTTTTGACATTACCGATCCTCAGTCTTTACCATTTGTTCTTGCTAAATATATTTTGTTACACCAAACACTTTCTCTAAAAAATCTTATTTACTTAGGATGTAACGACAATGATTTAGGCTTATTGGCCGATGAGTTTATCCAATTCTGGAACGAGGGGGTCAACAAGGGAGGAAATGACCTGTTAATTTCCAGATTTTTCGGATTACCTCGTGACTCTCATATGAATGTTGAAGGATTATTAGGGAACCGTTTGACCAAAATGGCTATATTCTTATTAAGAACAGACATGCGCTCCAATACCACTCACCCCTTAGTATCCTCGATTATTGACCCGATAAATCCTGAACATATAGGCCTGCACTTTGGTGATGAAGAAGTAGTTTTAGCCTATGCTAATTACAAACGGTTTTCCGAGTTGATGCCTTCAATTCTAATTGAAATTCCATTAAAGCCTTCTTTAGAACACTCAGCGATATTAGGCCAGCTTTTTGCAGATACTACTTTTATTTATTCCCGGCTTAAAGGTATAGATCCTGGTTCCAATCCCGAGGTGAAGTCAGTTAGAGAACGTTCCGCAAATCTTCTTGCTGGAATTGCTCACAAGATCCGTGAAGACAAAAGTAAACCAATTTACGAAGCAATCGTGGATTAGTGGTTTTTGAATTTAATCATTACACCTAAAATCAATATTTCAAGCACAAGTAGGACCTATTGAAGGGAGTTCAGTAGGTCTTAACTATCCCCCAAACCTTAACGCCTCAAAGAGCTCTATTTATCTATGAGAGCCAAACTGCTACTCGCCTGTACTTCTCCGTTTTCCATGACTCCGGCTTTTAGCCACCGTTTTATCATGGTAAATCTCAGTCATAGCTTGGTGAAACTCCGGCTCATTTGGATTCTTATTTTTTGCCCGTTCCAATACATTCATTGTGTAAGTGTAAGACATCTTTTCTTCCTCTCTTTCAGAAAATAACAAAGACGCCTGCCAACAGCCCGGCCAAAAGCCAGTTGTGGACAAACGTCTTTGTTTATCTTATGAAATTTTATATCACCGAATTATTCGATTGTCAACCCAGAATTTTGGGTTTTTTACAACTCTCGGGACTCCGGGGCGAGGCAGTTTTGATTCTGTTTTTAAGTATAATTTTTTGGCGGTCGCACACATATACTGTTTTGCGTCAAATACTCTTTCAGTTCGCGGACCGTATAATTTTTCTCCATTCTGGGAGAATACAGCATACTGCTGATGATGGCCGCTTGTACTTCCGTTTCACTGAACAATGTCTTTAAGTGCTCGGGCGCTCCGGCTCCGCCTGAAGCGATGAGGGGGACCGACACGGTAGCTTCTGCCAGCTTCATCAATTCAAGACCGTAGCCGGACAGGGTTCCGTCATTGTCAATGCTGTTCAGGCATATTTCTCCCGCGCCAAGCTCCTGTCCACGTTTGATCCATTCGATAGCATCCATGCCGGTCGCCAGCCTTGCCCCGTCGATATACACCTCATACCCGCTGGGCATTTTGTCCGTCCTCTTTACCTGAGTGGACAGCACGACGCATTGGGAACCAAAAGCTTTTGCGCCATCCGAGATGATTTCCGGATTCCTTACTGCCATGGAATCGACGCTGATCTTTTCCGCCCCTGCTGTGAGAGCTTCATACATGTCGTTTAAATTCTTGATCCCGCCGCCCACGGTAAAGGGAATGAAAACGCGACGCGCCACTTTTTTGACCGTTTCCATGTCGATACCACGTTTTTCAGCGCTTGCCGTGACGTCGTAAAAGATCAATTCGTCGATTCCGGCGTTATACATGACAACCGCCAGCTCTTCAGCGGGGGCAACGTCTATATTATCCTGAAAACGTACCGCCTTTGTAACCCAGCCGCTTATGATATCGAAGCAGGCAATCAACCGGTTTGTCAGCATAATCAAACTCCTCCCTTCAGACGGAGTAAACTGTTCAGCAGCGCAAGTCCCGCCTCACCGCTTTTTTCGATGTGAAATTGCGTAGCGTAAATGTTGTTCCTCCAAACTGCAGCCGCAAACGGACTGTTATATTCTGCTATTCCCCACAGGTCCGATTCCGCTTCAGGACAAGCATGATAGGAATTGACAAAGTAAAAGTAATCATCGTGTGCCTCACATATTGGATGCGCCGCAAACCTTACTTGATTCCAGCCCATTTGCGGCACCCTGACCTTTGCCGCATCAAACTTGACCACCCGGCCTTTCAGCCAGCCGAGGCAGTCTGTATTTTCCTCCTCGCTATGCTCGAAGAGGATCTGCATACCGACACAAATACCAAGAAAAAAGGATTTTCTTCGTAATACAGCTTCTTCCAACGCTTCTATCAATCCCATCTCGCGCAGGGATTCCATTGTCGCCTTCGCACTGCCTACACCCGGCAGGATAATATGGGTTGTGTCCTCTAAATCATAAGGACGACAGGCAAAATCCGCCTTATATCCGAGATGAGTAACAGCGTGCAGAACGCTTGGGGCGTTTCCGGCTTTATAATCTATAATCTTTATCATAGCTATACCCTCCATATGTGACAGGCATCTTTCTCTTATGTTCTTCCGTAATGGCAGGTGTGGCGGAAGGGCGGGGATGAAATTACCATATGCACTTCTTTCGCACCTGCGTTCTTAAGGCTTCTGACGATCTTTTCGCTGCTCGTGCCCCGTACGATGGAATCATCCACGTTTCTCTATTTTCTTTCATATTATATTGAAATGTTTATGGAAATGTCAATCTATTTGCAGGATGTATCACGGTATACCCTTGCAAATCAGTATATTATTTTACAATTTTGTATACTTTATTTCTGTATACATAATTCTTATTACATTTAGTTCAAGAATAAGAACCTTGAATATTAAGTATTGACATCATCTGATTGGCAGACATATAATTATTTTCAAGAAAACTTACGGGCAACTGCTTTTCAGCGTCTAAACATTTACTCTTTAATCTCTTATTTGTTCCTATGGATTTGCGTTATTCCCTATCATAATATATATAAATATAGTACACAAAGGCGTGTATGCACAAAGAAGCATACACGCCTGATTTTTACTTTGGTTCGGCTGGTTTGGTTTTAATGCCGGAAGTGCCCTGGGTGCAAATGGGCTGGCAGGTGTTGCCTTTGTTACCACAAACACTTCGGCGGCTGCTGCAGCATTGTCCTGGATGGCTGTGGAATGGATTCATCATGGTAAACCCACTGTTCTTGGTGCAGCAAGCGGTGCCATAGCAGGATTAGGATCCATAACGGCAGGATCCGGTTTTGTTACTCCATTTCCATCTCACGGTGGACACCCTTGCCTTTAGCTAATGGTTGGTCGCTACATACCCCCATAAGGACTTTCACCGTATAGTTAATCGCCATGCGTGGCGCACCAAGTAAAAAACCCTGTCCAATATTTTTTGGACAGGGTTTGAGTAAGGGCCTTTTGGTGGGTTTGAGAGGACTCGAACCTCCGACCCCCGCGATGTCAACGCGGTACTCTAACCAGCTGAGCTACAAACCCATATGGTGCCGATGACCGGAATTGAACCGGTACGAGCTATTAAGCCCGCGGGATTTTAAGTCCCGTGCGTCTGCCAGTTCCGCCACATCGGCATGAATTATTTGGAGGCGGCACTCAGATTTGAACTGAGGAATAGAGGTTTTGCAGACCTCTGCCTTACCACTTGGCTATGCCGCCAAGGGAAATAATAATGGAGCGGGTGACGAGATTCGGACTCGCGACTTTCACCTTGGCAAGGTGACACTCTACCACTGAGTTACACCCGCATGGTGCCTCAGGGCGGAATCGAACCGCCGACACGAGGATTTTCAGTCCTCTGCTCTACCGACTGAGCTACCGAGGCGTTATCGAGGTACGATGTTTGAAATTTGAATTTCAAGTATGGCGACCCCGATCGGACTTGAACCGACGATCTCCTGCGTGACAGGCAGGCATGTTAACCACTACACCACGGGGCCGTGATCAAGGGTCAATGCACGAGGTTTGAACACCATTCCTCTTATTTATAGTCCTAATCCAGGTTTAAGGTTCTTTCGAGCCTCAAATCTCAAACTTCAAACTCTGATTTTGGTGGGCGATGACGGGCTCGAACCGCCGACATCCTGCTTGTAAGGCAGGCGCTCTCCCAGCTGAGCTAATCGCCCAAGGACTGACGACTATCAGTATACACAAAAATACACATTGTGTCAAAGTATTTTTGCGTTTTTCTACTTACAAATCTATTAATCAACATTTAGTGCCTAAGTCGCCTAAGTCCAGAATATTGCCTGTTTATCAAAGAGGCCTATGCCTCCCAACCTCAACAACTGCAGCAATAATTTTCGGATACATCATTCGATTGAAACTCTTGTTAATTCGTTGATACTTTTTTTTGTTTTACAACATCTTCAATACTGATGGAGCGAGTGTGTCTAGTATGTGACCATTGTTTATCCTTCCGATTAAGAAAACCTAAAAAGACAATTGGAATCCAACTATAAATAAAGATGGGATATAGAATAAGCCCGACATAGGCCCGCCACGGTAACCGGTCGAGTGCTAACGCAGCAACAGGGTAGAGGTATTGAATTGCCGATAAAATCTGCCATCCTGTCCAAGGCATCACTAGCGTAAATACATGTGTGTAATGTGGTTGTAAAATAGATATACAATTTATCAGCATAAAAAAAGTGGCAATCATGACTAGTGCAGGTTGAAAAAGATGGATAGCTGCATCAATATACATTATTTTTCGCTCCCGTATTCCCTTGATAATAAGGGGGAAGAAATAACGTCCCGCTACGTCAACTTGCCCCTGGGCCCATCGTTTCCGTTGATACCATGATTGCATAAAGGTTAAAGGTTTTTCATCATAGACCACTGCATCATGAGCCCAAGTCGTTTTAATTCCGTGTGATAACGCTTTCATACTGAACTCAAGGTCTTCAGTTAGAGAAGTAGCTCCCCAACCAAATTCTTTTAAAACGTCTATTGAAATACACATACCTGTTCCACCCAGAAGGTTGGAGAGGCGGCCCGTATTGTACCTTGCAAGCTGCAGCAAACGATTTGTTACCCAAAATGCAATAGAGAAAGTATTTGTTACCCAAGTATCAAAGGGATTTTTGGAATCTAAGTAACATTGGATTATTTTATGTCCTTGGCAAAGTTTACTATTCATCTCAAAAAGGAAGTTTTCCTTCACCAGATTATCCGCGTCAAAAATAGCTATGGCATCGTATTTGCGCTCCATCTTAAAGAGACGATGGAACATCCACTCCAGCGCATATCCTTTACCTCGCTTTTCAGTATTAAATCTTCGATGGACGATGGCTCCAGCGTTCCGGGCAATTAAGGCAGTTTTGTCTGTACAGTTATCGGCAACAACAAAGACGTCGAAGTATTTCCTGGGATAATCTAGTAATAGAAGATTCTCTACTAATGGTCCAATGACGGTTTCCTCATTATGTGCAGCGACGACAATCGCGAAGCTCTTTTCAGGCTTAAGTACCTTTATCTCCTGTTTCCGGTACAGACCAAACATCGAAAGTATAAAATAATATAAGGTAAAAACGACAATAATAGATTGTATCGGAACCATAATTAAATCAAATAGTTGCGCATCCGTAATCCCAGATAAAAAAGCCACGGAGCAAACCTCCTTTAATCTATAAAATTTTAACACAAGACCTACATCTATGCAAGAATTGTAATTTTACAAATAACTTGCAGATTGTCCATATTTTAATTCTATTATTATATTTATCAAACAGAACAAGAAAACTCTTGTTAATTAGCGCCGTCCGGACAATTTAAGTAAAAAAAAGATTATTAGCGAACCACTGAAAATAAGAAATATCAAGCTTGTCTTTATGCCAAAGCCAATTGACTGCCAGTAGACTTCTCCGACACGTGAGCCAGATACCCATGGAACAAATGAACGAAAGATTTGAGAAATTCCGTTTCCTATTACGACAAAAAGGAATACGCCTGAAATCAAAGTTAGTATACCCATAACTCCTGTCGGAGTATCCAATCGCCAACGACGAATAATATTACGTCCCATCCAATGTAGTTCTACACTCAAATCCCTAATCCATCTTCCCCACATCTTACTCACCTCATATATAGTCTATGAAGGAGTTGAAAAAGAACACACCCCATTTAAGATAAAAGCATAAACAAAAAAGATCGAACGGATGGAAACACGATCTTTTTACCTACAAAGCTAACACAAAGAGACTACCTC
>JQID01000103.1 GCA_000770645.1 Desulfosporosinus sp. Tol-M | reverse complement strand
CTAACAATACCTAAAACCGAAAAGGAAAAAGCACTAGGGGAGAGCATTACTCCCCTTTTCTCATGAAACCAAGATAAAAAAACGATATGGCGGTATTTATTATGATGGCAACTTTAAAAAACAGAATTCGTATGGCGGGACTGAAAGCAAGGAACGTACTGGCAAATCAATGCGGCGACCAGATGACCGGCTGGCTTATCGTTGTCCTGATTGTTGTAGTGGTAGGCGCGGTGTTCATGACGTTGTACCAAGGCTCCATCACCACTATCTGGAACAGCATCGTCACCAAGATCACCGGCTTACTTAACTAATGACAGCCTTGCCGGGCATATATACTCACAGGGGAGGTGCGAGCAGATGAACAGGAAGCACCGGGGCATATGGGGGAGAAATTCCCCCCCTTTACCTTTCATAAAGCTGCTTTCGGATAGAAAGGGCAGCGCCTATTACGAACTGATTATCAAGACGCTGGCGGTGATTACGCTCATGGCCACAGTGATGTCCTTTCTGAGCATCTTCACCGCCTATTTGAATCTGAACCATATGTGCCGCCGTGTTGTCCGGGTGGTTGAGCTTGAGGGGCAGGTATCGGACAACGCATACGACGTTTTTTACCGACTGAAAGAGCAGACAGACCTGTCGCCGGAAATGACTATTGAGGATGTCCAATACTGCGACGGAAGCAAAAAAATCCAACTGCGGGATACCTTTACGGTGACGATGACAGACAGCTATGCCTTTACCCTATTCAAACCGTCCTTTACGCCGCCTGTTCAGATCAATATCCCCATGAAGGTAAGCATCACAGGTATGTCGGAAAAATACTGGAAGCTATCGGAATGAAAATGCCGGAAAGGAGGAAAAACCTGTGGGCAATTTCAAACGCATTATGAACAACCGGAAGGGCGACGCTTTTGTGTTTATCCTCATCCTCGTCTTTTTCATCCTCACCCTTGCCGCTATCCTGATCGAATACTTCCGCATGGAAAGTCTTTACCAGCAAGTTGAATACGTGCTCCAGCGCGGGGTAAACGACTCTGTAGAATACGCCATGCTCGACGAATACCGCAGAGACGGCTATTCACGAATGGATAGCGCCCTTGCCGAGGAAACGTTGTACGAATATTTGCATGAAAGCATGGGTCTGAATCCGGAAATGGACAAATACGCCGACGAGCAATGGGTTTATGAGCTTGAAATTGAAAGCCTGGAGGCCATCGATGACCCGCCCCGGCTGACGCTGAAAGGGACACTGAAAACCCGCAGCATTTTCGGCTTCCTGACCGGTGAAGTTCGGCTTCCCTTTACCATCTCCAGCGTCAACAACAGAATCGAGAAAGGAGGTCCCGAATGAAACGAAAGTATATTTTAGCCATGCCGCTTGTATTTATATGCTGTCTGCTCTTTTCCGTCAAGGCGTTTGCCGCATCGGGCAGCGACATTGAAATCAATGTTACCTCTCCCATCGACAGCCTGCTAACCGAAAGCGGCGTGGTAGCCGTAGAGCATTTTCCGGCAGAAATCCCTATCCATATCACGGCTAAAACCGGAACGCTCACAGATATTCAACTGGAGTATATCGGCCATAGCCGGGAGATAACCCCGGACTATACGCTGATGATTGAAAATAAGGAGGCTTGCGGCCCCTATACCATCACAGCTAAAACAGATCAAGGCGCTGTCCTCACCATCACGACCAATGTAGTATTTCAAGTCAAAGCCATTTATGACACCCGCTACCGAACCATCGGCATGAACGTGAAGGAAATCTATGAGGGTGAAACACTGTTGAAATCTTTCCCGGAACCGCAGCGCATCGACCTTGTGTACGCCAACACCGTTGCAGGACATGAGCAGGAACGGATTGCCGGTTGGATCGGAAAACACGACGGAGGCACTTACACTCTAAAGGGCAGCCTGGTGGTTGAAATTTACGGTTTTTCTTCCGGCAAGCTCTATGGAACCTATGATACGAATACGGATTTTGAACCGTTGACTACCAGCTATGGCTGGACGGAGAAAGCCCTCATTGCCTTTGATACCATGCGGAACACGGAAATCACCTATCAGGCTCCGGTAAAAATCGACGTTGATGCAACCTGGTGCAGTGAAGACAAACAAGAGGTGTACGGAAAGCTCTCAGCCCAGGACAAGGGGGTGCCGGAGCTTCTCTATCCCTACCAAACCACAGCGGTTACTTTTACGAAAGACGACATCAAACTATCCCGTAACTTCATTTATTGCGGTCTTGAATGGGACTACACACCGGAGAGCGCCGGATATACCGATGGAGAAAGCAAAACCCAGACCAGCATCACGCAAAAAATCAATTACACAATTCCGATGACAGACTTCTATTTCAAGTTCAAGGCTTGTGACGGAAACGACCTGTCGGTTGCCATCCACGCCCCTGCCACGGTTTACCGGGGGGACAGCTATTCCTTCACCGTAGTTTTTATGAACAGCGGAAATAGTCCGGCTTATGATGTACCACTCAAAGGCACGGTGGACGATGACCTGATCAAAGAGATTCCCGCCGTGCAGGACTTCTCACCCAATGAGAGCAAAACCTACACCATCAAACGCAAGGCCGACACTTCTGCTGATGTGATAAACCTGTGGGCGAACATCGGTGTACCGGAGGGCTTTATCGACGGCAATCTCGCAAACAACACAGCCACGGCAATCATCAAAATCATTGAGGAACCTGCACCGGAACCTGAAAAAACGCCTGACCCTGGCAATAATCCCGACCAGCCGGATATCCCGAATAATCCCCCGGATCAGCCACCTGACTCACCGAAGCTTTGCGACTTGTCGGCAAGCATTCTTGCGCCGTCCACTGTATATGAATATGAGAACTACAGCTATACCGTGAGCTTTACCAACCAATCCGGTACGGAACTGAAAAATGTGCTGTTGCGGGGGACAAACAACGATACCGCTTTGGCACAAATTCCGAAAACTTACAGTTTCAATCCCAGGGAGACAAAATCCTTCACCATTACAGGCACGGCGGGAAACGCGGGCGAGATATATAACCTGTGGGCCAATATTACAACGCCGAACGGCTTCCGGGACGATAATCCGGCCAACAACACCGCCGTTTCAAAAATCACGGTAGTGAAAAAGCCTTCCGGCAATCCGGACAATCCTGATAATCCCGACAACCCACCGGATAACCCGGACAATCCCGATAACCCGGACAATCCGGATGTGCCTTCGGAAAAGCTGTGCGACATATGGGCTAACCTATCCTGCCCGCCCATAGTTTACGAGCAGAAGGAATACAGCTTTACCGTGTATTTTGCCAATTCCACGGACAAAGCGCTGTCGGGAGTGAGCTTGAACGCTTCCATTGACGGCAAGGCGGTTTTGACAGTGCCATCCACTGCAAATTTCAAAGCCTATGAAACCAAAGCTTACGTCGTCAAAAGCACGGCGGGAGAAAAAGGCACAACCATTCATTTGGCGGCACAGGTATCACCGCCTACAGATTACAGAGATAGCAACACCAGCAACAACCAAGCGGCAGCGGAAATCATGGTGGTAGAACGTCCCTATGACCTGGATGTACAGCGGATAACGCCCGACCAATACAAGGAAAACCAGACGGTCATCAGTACCATCAATGTATCCAACAAAGGAAGCCTGGACTTTACGCCGGGGCAAAAGGTTTGCGTCCTGTTTGAAATCCCGGAACTTTCGATCAAAAAGCGTATTGATGCCGTGGTCATGGAGCAAGACACCTGGAACGTCGTATCGCTCAAATGGAATACCCCCAATGTCCAAGCTGATAAAAACATCACTCTCACTCTGATCGCTACCATCAATCCCGATAAAGTATTAGACCATGAAACCACTGCCGCCAACAACACCTATACCCAAAATGCCGTCATCAAAAATGTAGCCTATGATGAACCGGAAGAAAGCAGGACCGTCCCCGCAACGCCGCAAAGAAGCGACCAGCCAAAAGTGACGTGGTGGGAGCAACGCTATGAAAACGGCCAATTTGCATGGCGGCAGTTTTATGCCGAACTGAAAGTCACTGCCGCACTGGACTACGACACCAAGGCAAAGGGCTATCTCAAATCTGGCTACGGCTTTACCATCAACGTTACTGCCACCGTAAACACCAATTACGACAAGCCGGAGCTGATTACCGCCGCCCAGACGGCGGAAGTCTATCTGCCGCAGTACCGCTATGAAACATCCGTACCGTTGATGTCCGAAAGTACGAACCATTTTACTTTCCGTGAGAATCCCAGCTCACCATTCCGGTACAAAAAGCAATATGTTCCAACCTGGTTCCCCGATAACACGGACTACATCGTGCAGCTCCTTGTCACCGATGTTCATACGCCTGGAGGAACGCTGTCAAAGTGGATTGCCGGAGGGGAACTTGAAATCTATGTGGTGGACAACATGTATGATGATGACGTCACCACAGGAAATTGAAAATGGCCACGCTGTTATGCGCCATTCCCATACTTTGGGCAGCAGTAATGGATTATAGAAAGCGGATTATTCCGGATTGGACATGGATAGCCATTCTCTTGATCGGAGCTGCATCCGCTTTTCTGCTGCCATATCCAGCCTTACTTGAGCGGATTGTCGGATTTCTGCTGCCGGGATTGTGCCTGTTTTTCCTTGCTGTGAATTTTGGCGGCATCGGAGGCAGCGACATCAAGCTGACAGCAGCAATGGGCTTTTGCTTTGGCCTGTACTCTCTTGCGGTCATTCTCTTTATTGCTTTGCTTCCCGCCTGTATCTATGCAAAGGCGACAAAGCAAAAAAGCGTCCCGTTGGCCGTATTTTTGAGCATTGGTTTTTTCACGTATGCCGGGGCTCTTTTTATATATGGACTCATTTGCTGATTAAGTTGTAGGAGGTGCTTTTGTGGAACTGAAAGCGATACTGGCCATCGTGCTCTGTCTTGTAATTGTCGGTGGAGCGGTGTATTTGCACATCAAGCGAAAAAAGAAATAACGGCAGGATGGCAAAAGGGACGGCAAACACCGTCCCTTTTCGTCTGCGTCATAGATTGGAGTGGAAATATTGATGGATGAAGAAAAACGCATGGTGGATACCTACGAGGTAAAACACGCCATTCATGTTGGAGATAAAGAAATCCTTTTTGCGCTGGATGATACCAAAGCCGATTATCCGTACATGGTATGCAATTGCACCTGGGATAACCCGTTGGGCATCGATCACTATTTTAATGCCTCAGCAAGTGCGGACTACGTGGAAATGATGACAGAATTTACCGACCGCGTACAGGCGCAGCTTGAAGCGGTCAAAACGGAACGGGACAAAATCACCGTTCCCCTGCAGCCTTTCAAGCTGGAGCATTGTATCCCGAATGATTACGGAAAAAGCATTGGAAACAAGGTGGCGGTCATCCGTCCGGAGCGCCTGCGCCCTGAATACCGTACTGCCGACAAGCAGCTTGTACTGGCCACAGGCGGCTTTGGCGTTCATGCCAATTCCCGAGGCCGCGCTGTCTACACCGTCAACCTCTATTCCGGCAAAGAATCACGCTGGAACCGGGAGGATATTTTTGGCACCATCAAGCCGGAGCATCTGCCCGATTGGGCAAAAGATCGGCTCAAACAGATACAAGCCGAAAGGCAGACAAAGCAGAAAAAACATGAGCAGGAACGTTAGGAGGTTTGAACATGGAAAAGGAAGTCAACGCCGGTTATGTCATCACCGACCGGCTGACCGTGGGAAATTCGGAATTTGTGATCGGACAGCGCGATGAAGCACCTGCAAACTTTGTGACGTGGAAATGCAGAAAGGGCGAAAAGGAATATTTCTGGGGCCATTACATGAATGACCGCCTGACCGCCCTTGAAGACTTATGCAATCGTGCGCTGGATGAAGTCCATTATTTAAAAAGTCTCCAGCAGGAAAAGGATACACCTGAAAAACCAGTACAGCAGCCCCAAAAGAAAAAGCATGGGATAGAACGGTGAGGTGATCAAAATGACATTTGAAATCAGACCCTTTTCCCCGGAGGAAGCCGCCCTGTTTTATTCCAATGACGAAAAAAACAAAGAGCTTAGCTGTATCGGGCACCTGCGAGGGGATTTCGGGCACAAGGGCCGGGAGTTTTGGCATACATGGTTTGACCATCAAAGTGCGCTGAATACTCCGGAGTTCAAGTCCGATATTGCCGCTGTCATAAACGAACTGCGCACACGGGGGCCTTTGAAGGACTTGGGAACCATGGTGAACTACTGCTATGGACACCGGGAGGCCAAAATACCGGGCGCATGGCATCCCGACACGTACGGCTTTTGTGTGAATACCGACCGATACCGCTATTTTATCCGCTGTTTCCCGCAGCGGGGTGACTATAACTTTTACATCTACTGCTATAAAAATGAAAAGGAACGGCTGAATGAAAAAACTGAGGGCAAATACATACAGACTGCCCCAAAAAAGAAGAGCCATGAGCTGGAACGATAAGGAGGGATAAACGTTGGCAACGAAGCTGCAACTGATTACAGAGCTTTCGGAAACGACGGCTCACAGCGCCACAAGAAATCCTGTCAACTGGACTTCCTTTCTGAAAACAGCAGCATGGAATTACAAATATCCGTTTCAGGATCAGCTTTTGATTTATGCGTAGCGTCCCGACGCGACTGCCTGTGCTCCCATTGAGCTATGGAATCAGAAGTTTGGCAGATGGGTAAACCGAGGCGCGAAGGGCATCGCCCTCATCGACGACAGCGGAAGCCATTTAACTTTGCGACATGTGTTCGATGTGTCGGACACCAATAGCCGCTATAACCGCCCCATTGCGCTTTGGGCGATGCAGGATAGATATGCGGAGTCCGTGAAGGAAACGTTGGAAAGCACCTTTGGTGAGCTTGAAGAAAAACAAGATATTGCGACCGCCTTAATCTCTGCCGCCCGCAATGCCGTGGATGATAATTTCCCCGACTATCTCTCTGATCTGATGTACTTTAAGGAAAATAGCTTTTTGGAAGAACTGGACGACCTGAATGTGGAAGTAATCTTCAAGGAGATTCTCAAGATTTCCGTGGCTTACATAGCATTAGTCCGCTGCGGCTATCCTGCCGATGAATACCTGAGCTTTGAGGATTTTCAAGGCATTGTGAATTTCAATACGCTGGATACCATTTCGCGCTTGGGTGCTGCCACAAGTGATCTTTCCGAAATGGTTTTAAAGGAAATCGGGGCAACGGTCAAGGAACTGCAAAAAGCGGAGAAAAAACAAAACCGTACCTTTGCAAAAAATCAGGATGTACATCACAATGAAAACGTAAAGCAAAACAGTAATTCTGAAAGAGATGGTGAATATGGAACTGACCTACACGCAGAAGGGCGATTATCTGATACCCGACCTGATGCTGCCGAAGGAAGAAACGCACATCGGCAAATATGGGATGTTGCGCAAAACATATCTGAAAAACTACCGGAAAGGAATGTACGCAAGCTTGATGCTGTCGGGCAAACTGAACAGCCACCTGTCGGAGATCGACCGGACAGCGAAGGAGCGCATCGAACAGATCACAGCGAAGCTCTTACAGAGCAGTCCCGCGCCGGACAAGGCGACCGACCCGATGGGCTGGACAGGACACATGAACAACCTACGGCACTCAGCGGAGGAATCGGTGCTGGCGGGGCTGATTTACAATTAACATGGTATGGCAGAGAAACGGAGGACAAGAGTCTTCCGTTTTTTCATTCTACACCGCTTATCAATGAACTCCTGCGCTCTACCCCGCACTTAAAGGCAACCAAGCAGGAAATCGTAGACTTTTATACCGCTCACGAGGATAGAAAGCTTCCGGACGGCCAAGCCGGGGAAGCGGAAAAGAAACCAGCCGAAAAAGAAATTGCCGTGGGCGTGGAGCTTTCCATTGAGGACCGGCGCTATGCCATCGATAGCATCGACGAGGAAGCCGGTACGGTCAGTCTGCGGGACATCACCTTCCAGCGCAACACGGGCTTTCCCATTTTCCGCAGCGAAAGCATCGAGTTTGTGCGCGGCGTTTTGGAACAGGCCAAAGAACCCGTATGGCGAAAAACACAGGATGGCGAAGTATCTAAAGTCATCATTGACCTCCAGCCAGCAGCCCCTACGCAGCCCCGTGTCAATTTCCGTATCACCGACGATGAATTAGGGCATGGAGGTGCAAAGACCAAATACGGCTGGAATGTCGCCGCCATACGGCTCTTGAACCAACTGGAAGAACAAAACCGCTTTGCCACTCCAGAGGAACAGGAAATCCTTTCCCGGTATGTGGGATGGGGCGGCCTGCCGCAGGTATTTGATGAACAGAATAGCCAGTGGGCGAAGGAATACGCCGTGCTTAAGGAGCTGCTCACTGATGAGGAATATACATCCGCGAGGGCCTCCACCTTAAATGCTCATTATACTTCCCCCACCGTCATTAAGGCCATGTATGCCTGCCTTGCCAACATGGGCTTCCAGACCGGCAATATTCTGGAACCCGCCTGCGGCATCGGCAACTTTTTCGGCCTTGTGCCGGAGAGCATGAAAAACTCCAAGCTGTATGGTGTGGAACTGGACGGCATCACAGGCCGGATCGCCAAACAGCTATATCAAAACGCCAGCATCGCAGTGCAGGGCTTTGAGGAAATCAACCTGCCCGACAGCTTTTTCGACCTGGCTATCGGCAATGTGCCCTTTGGCAGCTATGGCGTGTCAGACAAAAAGTACGACAAATACAAGTTTTATATTCATGACTACTTTTTCGCCAAAACACTGGATAAGGTGCGTCCCGGAGGCATTGTTGCCTTTATCCCCTCTAAGGGCACGATGGATAAGCAGAATCCCGAAGTCCGCAAGTACATTGCGCAGCGGGCCGAGCTTCTGGGGGTCGTCCGGCTTCCCAACAATGCGTTTTTTGCCAATGCCGGCACGGAAGTCACCACCGACATCCTGTTCCTGCAAAAGCGTGACAGGGTAATCGACATTGAACCGGATTGGGTGCATCTCTCCACCTCCAAGGACGGCATCCCCGTCAATCGCTATTTTGCCGACAATACCGAAATGGTGCTGGGCACAATAGCCTACGACGACCGGATGTACGGCAACAAAAGTGAAACCACCTGTATACCCTATGAAGGTGCCGACCTCGCAGAGCTTTTGCGCGAGGCGCTGGAAAACATCCACGCCGAAATCACGGAATATGAGTTGGACGAACTATCCGATGACGCGGACGCCTCCATCCCGGCAGATCCAAATGTCCGCAATTTCAGTTACACCGTTGTGGACGGCGGGATCTACTACCGGGAAAACAGCCGGATGAACCGCGTGGAAACTTCCGTTACGGCGGAGGGCCGGATCAAGGGCATGATTGCCATCCGGGACTCAGTCCGCGAACTCATTGAATACCAGACCGAGGATTACAGCGATGAGGTGATCCGGGAACAGCAGTACAAGCTGAACTGTCTATATGACACTTTTGTCGCAAAATACGGACTTTTGAACAGCCGCGGCAACAACATGGCTTTTTCCGACGACAGTTCCTGCTGCCTGCTCTGTTCTCTGGAGATTCTCGACGAGAACGGCGAGCTGGAGCGCAAGGCGGATATGTTCACCAAACGCACCATCCGGCAACGCACGAACGTTACCCATGTGGATACCGCCACTGAAGCACTGGCGATCTCCATCGCAGAAAAAGCTTGTGTGGACTTAGGTCTAATGCAGAGCCTGACAGGGCTTTCCGAGAAACAGCTTGTAAAAGACCTGGAAGGCGTCGTGTTCCTCAATCCTGAAAAGCTGGACAATACAGGAAAGCCGATGTTTGAAACGGCGGATGCTTATCTCTCCGGCAACGTTCGGGAAAAGCTGAAAACCGCCCGGCAATTTGCCGAAATGCACCCCGACACCTACGGTGTGAATGTTACGGCACTGGAAGCAGTGCAGCCAAAGGACCTGAACGCCTCTGAAATTGATGTACGCCTCGGTGCGACCTGGCTTCCCCCGGATGTGGTTAAGGACTTCATCTTTGAGCTTCTGGAAACTCCGTATATGTACAGGCGCTACATCGATGTTTTTTATTCCACCTATACCGCCAACTGGAACGTCAAGGGCAAAAACGACGACCGCAGCGGAAACATTAAGGCCGTTATGACCTATGGCACCAGCCGTATTAATGCCTACAAGATAGTCGAAGAAACCCTCAATCTGCGGGATGTGCGCGTCTTTGATGCCGTATATGAGGACGGTGTTGAGAAGCGTGTATTGAACAAAAAGGAAACCGCCATCGCCCAGCAAAAACAGGAGGCTATCAAGGAGGCATTCCAAAGCTGGATATGGAAAGACCCTAAACGCCGGGAACGTCTGACAAGGCTCTACAACGACCGCTTCAACTCCATCCGTCCCCGCGAATACGATGGCAGTCATATCCGGTTTACAGGAATGAATCCGGAAATCACCCTGCGCAAACATCAAGTAGATGCGGTGGCGCACATCCTATACGGTGGCAACACCTTACTGGCTCACTGCGTGGGTGCGGGCAAGACCTACGAAATGACGGCTGCAGCAATGGAAAGCAAGCATCTGGGGCTTTGCAACAAGAGCATGTTTGTAGTGCCGAACCACCTGACCGAACAATGGGCCGGAGAGTTTTTGCAGCTCTACCCGTCTGCTAACATCCTTGTGGCGACGAAAAAGGACTTTGAAACTAAAAACCTCAAGAAGTTTTGTGCGAGAATCGCCACTGGCGACTATGACGCGGTGATTATAGGCCACAGCCAATTTGAGAAAATCCCCATCTCTGCGGAGCGCCAAAAACAGCAGCTGCAGGAGCAGATTGCGGAGATTACCAGCGGGATTCAGGAACTGAAAGAGGAAAAAGGCGAGCGTTACGCCATCAAACAGCTTGAAAAAACCAAAAAGACTCTGAAATTAAAGCTGGATAAGCTCAACGATACCAGCCGAAAAGACGATGTGGTAACGTTTGAGGAATTGGGCGTTGACCGACTCTTTGTTGATGAGGCAGATTTTTATAAAAATTTGTTTCTCTACACCAAAATGAGGAACGTGGCGGGCCTGTCCCAGACCGAGGCGCAGAAGTCCTCCGATCTGTTTGCCAAATGTCGCTACCTGGACGAACTGACGGACGGACGCGGCATTATCTTTGCCACTGGGACGCCGATCAGTAACTCCATCACCGAGATGTATACCATGCAGCGGTATCTGCAATACGAAGCCCTGCGTAAAAACGGACTCCAACATTTTGATTGCTGGGCAAGTACATTCGGGGAAACCGTTACGGCCATAGAGCTTGCGCCGGAAGGAACTGGCTACCGGGCCAAAACGAGGTTTGCACGGTTCTATAACCTCCCGGAGCTCATGAATATGTTCAAGGAAATCGCGGATATCAAAACTGCGGATATGCTGAATCTTCCTGTACCGAAAGCTAACTACCACAATGTGGCGGTGAAGCCCAGCGTATTCCAGCAGGATATGGTGGTCGAGCTTGCCGAGCGCGCCGAACGGGTACGCGCCAAGCTGGTAGAACCCTATGAGGACAATATGCTTAAAATCACCAACGATGGCCGCAAGCTGGCCCTTGACCAGCGACTGGCCAATCCCATGCTGCCCGACCACGAAGAAAGCAAGGTAAACGCTTGCGTGGACAATATCTTCTGCTTCTGGCAGGAAAACAGCGATAAGAAATTGACGCAGCTTGTGTTCTGTGACCTGTCCACACCTAAAGGTGACGGAAATTTCAATGTGTACGAGGATGTGCGCCAAAAACTCATCGCACGTGGAGTCCCCGCCGACGAGGTTGCCTTTATTCACGATGCCAACACGGAGACCAAGAAAAAGGAGCTGTTTGCCAAAGTCCGCAAAGGACAGGTACGTGCCCTGTTAGGCTCCACCTTTAAGATGGGGGCCGGAACCAATGTTCAGGACCGATTGATTGCGCTTCATGACCTGGATTGCCCGTGGCGGCCACGAGATCTGGAGCAGCGCTCCGGACGTATTGTGCGGCAAGGCAATAAAAACGACGAGGTGCATATCTTCCGGTATGTGACGGAAAACACCTTCGATGCCTACCTCTACCAGATACTTGAGAACAAGCAGCGGTTTATCAGTCAGATTATGACCAGCAAATCCCCTGTAAGAAGCGCCGAAGACATTGACGAAACAGCGCTTTCCTATGCTGAGGTGAAAGCGCTGGCTACTGGCAATCCCTATATAAAAGAGAAGATGGATCTGGATATTCAGGTGTCTAAGTTGAAGCTTTTGAAGGCGAATCATTTAAGCCAGCGTTACGCTTTGGAAGACCGGTTATTAAAGCACTATCCGCAGCAGATTAAATTTACCGAGGAACGGATTGAGGGTTATGAAAAAGACCTTTCCCTGTATGAGCAGCATAGCACATTGAAAACTATCGATGGCACCACAGAGGAAAACAAATTTGCGGGCATGACGGTCAAGGGAGTTTCGTACACCGAAAAGGCACAGGCGGGCGCGGCCATCCTTGAAGCCTGCAAGCTGATGACCACGCCGGAGCCGCAGGAGTTGGGCAGCTACATGGGATTTCCGATGCTGTTTTCCTTTGATGGATTTAATAAGCAGTATCAAATCACCCTGCGGGGTGCTCTCAGCCATACGGTCACTTTGGGTACAGACATCCACGGCAATATCACAAGACTCAATAACACTCTTGCCGAAATACCGAAGAAGCTGGAATATTGCCAAGAACAGTTAAAAACGCTCCGCCAGCAGATGGAAACGGCTAAAGAGCAAATCGACATTCCCTTTGAGAAGGAGCAGGAGCTTCAAACCAAATCTTCGCGGCTGGCAGAGCTGAATATTTTGCTCAACATGGATAAACATGAAAACGAGGTGATCGACGGCGAGCCGGATGAGGACATAGATGTACCGGAAAAGAAAGCCGTGGGCTATGAAAGATGAGGTGAAAAAACATGCCTTATGTAACACCGGAGCAGATCGAGCGCGCAAAGCGAATGGATCTGCTGACTTACCTGCAATATTACGAGCCGCAGGAGCTGGTGCGCTTTTCCGGCAACGTCTATACCACCCGTACCCATGACAGCCTGAAAATCAGCAACGGGAAATGGTGCTGGTGGTCGCGCAACATCGGCGGGCGTTCTGCCCTGGACTATCTCATCAAGGTACGGGGCATGACGCTCCCGGAAGCGGTACTTCAGATAGACGGACAGGCAGCGGTCATGCCGCCTGTTTCGCCAAAGGTGCAGAAACCTGTTGAGTCTAAAAAACTGCTCCTGCCTGAGAAAAATGAAAACAACGACCACGTGATTACCTACCTCATGGGGCGTGGCATTCACCGGGAGATTATAGACTACTGTATCCGGACCAAACAGCTATATGAAAGCCGTGATTATCACAACGCCGTCTTTATCGGTTTTGACCGGCATGGCGTTCCCAAATACGCTACTCTCCGTGGAACTTTTGGCGAACGGTTTATGGGGGAAGTGAACGGAAGCGACAAGCACTTCTCCTTCTCTATCCCGGCCAGGAACGAATGCCGCAAACTGCACCTTTTTGAAAGCGCTGTTGATTTATTATCCTATGGTACGTTGGAACTGCTTTCCGGGAAGGACTGGCGGCAGGAAAATTGCCTGTCCCTTGCGGGAATCTATATGCCGAAAAAGATTATTGAGGAAAGCACCCCGCCTGCCGCACTCATGCAATACTTAAAAGACTTCCCACAAATAAAGGAAATCGCTTTACACCTGGACAATGACACGGCTGGACGGCTGGCAGCAAAGACTATCAAGACCCTTCTTTCCTCCTCACTTACCGTTTCCGACGAGCCGCCAAAGCGTGGAAAGGATGTGAACGACTATCTAAGAATTGTATTAAGAATACGGCAGCAGCGGGAACGTGAATAAGCTGCAAGTTTTATTTACGGCATGTTATCACTGAAATAAAAACGATAGCAAGAATAAAATAAAAAATATTTTATTTCATCCTCTGCATGGTTGATTTTTCAGCGACATCATACTAAAATTAAAACAACGGAGGTGGTAAAAATATGAAATACTATGAACAACTATTGGAAAAAGGTTGTTTTACATGGAATGATGTTACTGAGATGGTCGGCAACAGAAACAGTGCAAGCGATCTGATACAGAACTACCTGAAAAAAGGCTATATTCAAAGCGTGAAAAGAAACCTGTATGTTGCTATAAATCTTGCGGACAGCGAGCCGGTTGTCAATCGGTATGTGATAGCCAGCAATTTGACGGAAAGCGCATATATCTCTCACCATACTGCTTTAGAATATTACGGATGCACTAATCAAGTGTTTTATGATGTGTATGTATCCTCTGATACAAAGTTTAACACATTTGAATTTAACGGTTTGACCTATCGTTACCAAATGTCCCGTATCAACGATGGTATTGTAAAAAAACCGGACGGCACCCGTGTAACCGATTTAGAACGCACCGTCATAGACAGCATCAACGATTTTGAGAAAATTGGAGGATTGGAAGAACTGCTCCGAAGCCTTGAAATGATGCCATATGCAGATGAAACAAAGCTGCTTTGCTATCTGAAAAGCTACGGCAAACAAATCTTGTTTCAGAAAACAGGATATATCCTAGAGCATTTCAAGGATTCCCTGAAAATAACGGATACGTTTTTTAAAGCCTGCGAAGCCGAAATCTCAAAAAGTGTGAGATACCTGTATCACGGTTTGGAAAAAGAAAAATCCATATATAACAAAAAGTGGAGGCTGTTTGGGCCGGAGCAGCTTTTAGCCCTTATATCGGAAGGAGGCAATGAATTTGTTTGATTATGATAAGCGTAAGCTTGGAAAACAGGCGCGGGAATTAGGGTTTATCCGCGATACATTAGAAAAAGTATTCCGGTTGTCGGAAATACTGAAATATATAAACAGCGACCCGCTCCTGCGTGAGAGCCTTGCGCTAAAAGGCGGAACGGCAATCAATATGACTATTTTCAACCTGCCGAGGTTATCTGTAGACATCGACCTTGATTATACACATAATGATTCGCGGGAAGAAATGTTTGAGGAACGCAAAAAAATCTCGGACAGCGTCCTTAAATATATGGCGATGAGCGGATATGAAGTAAGCCCTAAATCAAAATCCTACCATAGTCTGGATTCTTATGTGTTTTCCTATGCAAATACTGCGGGCATGAAAGATAATATCAAGGTGGAAATCAATTACTCCCTGCGTTCCCATATTCTACCTTTGGAGCAAAGGTCAATTGAAACACTTGGTATACTGGATTCTTTTAAGGTGAACTCTTTGGCTTCCATTGAGATCTTTGCAAGCAAGATTGTTGCTTTGCTCACAAGAGCGGCAGCCCGTGATTTGTATGACATTAACAACATGATCTATTTTGGATTGTTTGATGAAACAGAACTCTCTCTGCTTAAAAAATGCGCCATATTCTACTATGCTGTCGGCGGCGAGGCTGTTTCTGAAACCATTAATCTGGGAAAGATTGGTGAGTTGACGGAGTATAAGATACGGACAGATTTATATCCAGTAATCCGAAAAAAGGAGCGGTTTGATCTTACAGCGGCAAAGCAACGGGTTAGCGACTACCTGTCCATGTTTTCCATAATCAGTGATAACGAAGCAGAGTTCTTGAGGGCATTTAAAAACGATGAGTATCATCCCGAGCTACTTTTTGAGGACATACAGATTTTAGAACGTATCCGTAATCATCCGATGGCAATATGGAAAACACGAGGATAAACGCTGATTGAATATACTAAATAATTTATGGATATAATAGAGGGGTTTTTATGATGAATGAAATAATTAACTGTCTTTTACAAAGCGAGCCATGGATTGAGTATTGTACCCGATTGGATTTACTGAACCAATCAAAGTATGATAAAGAAGTGATACATGCAAATGATAAAATGATTTCACATCCTCAAATTAGACTACTCCTTTCAGAATTAACTCAATGGTCAGAAGAAGTTGTAACAAACCATAAAAATGCTGGACTATTACTTCATAAGTTAGCATTTATTGCTGAAGTTGGCTTAACAATAGAAAAACCAGAAATAAGAGAAATAGTTGATAAGATTATGAAACATAAGACAAGAGAGGGTGTAGTTCAAGTACAATTAAACATTCCTGAACACTTTGGAGGAACTGGACAGAACTCATGGGCATGGTCATTATGCGATGCACCTCTTGTTTTATACTCATTAATCAGGCTTGGTCTGGGAGGAGACTCTACAGTTAATCAAGGCTTGAACTTTTTGAGAGATTTAATAAGAGAAAATGGTTGGCCGTGTTCTGTTTCACCGGAATTAGGTAAGTTTAGAGGCCCTGGAAGAAAAGATGACCCATGTCCATATGCTACTCTCTTAATGCTTAAAGTTTTATCTCAAATCAATGATTTTAAAGAAAGCCATGAAGCCCATATTGGTGCTGAATGTTTGCTTAATTTATGGGCAAGGAGCAAAGAAACTCATCCTTATATGTTTTATATGGGTACAGACTTTAGAAAACTTAAAGCACCTTTAATTTGGTACGATATAGTTCATGTTGCAGATACACTCACCCAATTTGAGTGGTTAAAGAATGATACAAGATTGAAAGAACTGATAGATATTATAAAATCAAAGGCAAATGAGGATGGTAGTTTTACACCTGAATCAGAATGGAAAGCATGGAAGGGGTGGGATTTTGGTCAGAAGAAGAAACCCTCGCAATGGTTAACATTTTTGATATTAAGAATTATAAAAAGATTTGAAGCATGAATAAGGTTATGGCACATTATTCTTAATATGTACACTATACCCACACAATTTATTGTATATACAATAGTCAAGTGAGTGCATACCCATATAGAATATTTCTTGAGAAAAAGGCGCTGAAATCAGTGCCTTTTTCTTTTGCCCAAAATTAAGAGGTTTTGCTCTTATGAAAACCTATCAAGTGGAAATCAAAGAAACCCTTTGCATAACCGTCGAGATTGAAGCAGAAAACGCGCAACAAGCGGAAGCGATACCGCAGGAAGCATATAACAATGAAGAATACATCCTCGATGAGGAATACTTTGCCGGTGTGGAGTTTGCCGCACGGGAAAAAAATCGAAGCAAGGAGCAGGAGCTAAAAGCACCGCGAGTATGAGCAATGACCTCCTGCTCTTTCTTTTCGGCTGGTGATATTTGAAAACAATCGTAACCCCCACCCAACACAAGACCGCTGTCTTGTGTTGCAGCAAGCACTGAATTTGGTCTCCCAAATTCGCTTGTTAGGGGCTTCGCCCCTAATACCCCCCTCCATATTGCACTCTTATTAATCAAGAAAAGAGGTGTTATGAATGAGCAAACTTCAACCAAAGTGGCGGGAGGAATTTCGCGCGCTCATCAAGTGCAAGGATACCCATCCTGCGAGAAAGGAGCCGGAGCGATGAGAAAACGAGGTATCCGTGTTCAAGTCTGGTTGAATAAAGAAGAAAATACACGGCTTCACACCAGCGCTAAAAAAGCAGGATTGTCACAGGAAGGCTATCTCCGTTCCCTCATCAACGGCTATGTGCCCAAGGAACTGCCCCCTCCCGACTATTTTTCCATGACGCGGGAGCTGCACGCCATCGGCGGCAACCTGAACCAGATTGCGGCCAAGGCCAATGCCACCGGGCATATTGACAAAACGGTGTTTCAATACGAAGCCAACCGGCTCAGAAAGGCGGTGCAGGATATTATGGAGGCGGTTACAGCGCCGGAAAGGAGAACCGATGGATAAGGAAACACAACTAATAAACCGCATCAACCGAAACTTTATGGACTACAGGGCAAAGATGCTTAAACTGGACGGCCAAAAAATCTTTGAAAAGGCGGAGGAAATCGCCGCCTATACCCAGGCTCACTGGTATTTGACAGTGGATCATCACTATGAACCGGAGGAACTGGATTACCTCCTGCTGTTTCAAAACCCCCTGGAGGTTGTAACCGACCGATACCAAAATGAAGTGCGATGCGTGAACGACGTGCTTGAGCTTGTCGTAGTGAATAGTTGTGACAAGCGGGAGGCTCTTGCGGATTACCCTTTGGTGAAAAAGCACGGGGAGCCGGAGAGATGACCGATGGCAACCACAGCGATTTGGGACGTCACCGACCGCCTTGACCGGGTGATTGACTACGCCGCCAACCCCGAAAAAACCGAAAACCCCGATTTTGCCAGTCCCGACTTTCAAGGCTTGCGCCAGGTGCTGGATTATACCCAGCAGGATGTCAAAACCGAAAAACAGTTCTTTGTGACCGGCCTCAACTGCGACTCGGCCACCGCCTGCCGGCAGATGGGCCGCACTAAGCGGCAATATCAGAAACAGGACGGCATCCTGGCCTTTCACGGCTACCAAGCCTTCGCGCCGGGGGAGGCCACCCCGGAAACCGCCCACGCCATCGGCGTGAAGCTGGCAAAAGAGCTTTGGGGCGACCGCTTTGAAGTGGTGGTTTCCACCCACCTTGATAAAAATCAGCAAAACCTGGCCCAGCTCAAAGCCCTATTCAAAGACACCTGGGAGTCCATCATCGGCAACTGCGACGAATTTCTTTATCTGGGCGGCAACGAGCAATCCACCCACAAGTATGTGTCCGAGCTTTTAGGCAAGGAAACCATCGACCTGAACACCTACGGAAAGAGCGCAGGCAGAAACGGCAGCTATTCCACCAATTATCAGTTGTCGGGCCGGGAGCTTCTCACCCCCGACGAGGTGCGCATGCTGGACAACCGCTACGCCCTGCTGTTTATCCGGGGCGAACACGCCGTTATGGACGACAAGTACGATATTCTCAAGCACCCGAATTTAAAGCTGACGGTTGACGGTGGCGGCCACCCCTACCGGCACGGCACCACGGAACACGCCTTGGACTGGCAGACCGTGGCCTTAAAGGAAGACGGCGATTACGAGCTGCTTTCCGAGGAAGAACTCGAAAGCCTGTCCCCATCATAAAAACAGGAGGAATGATATTGATGAAAATGTTTGGAAAAGCCAAAAGGGTTTTTACCGTTTGCTGCGCGCTGGCGTTGCTGGCCCTGTTTGCCACCCCTGTTTACGCGGCCGGCGACCCGCTTCAGGTGATCAACAACCTGTCCGAATTTATCTTCGGGCTGATCCGCGCCATCGGGATGATCCTGCTGGGTTTCGGCATCGTGCAGATCGGCCTGTCGCTGAAATCCCACGATCCGAGCCAGCGCGCCAACGGCTTTCTGACCCTGGCGGGCGGCGTCATCATCACCTTTGCCAAGGAAATCCTTAATCTCATCACAGGAGGTTGATGCTCATGTTCAACAAATTCCCGATCACTGAAAACATGCACATTCATTCCCTGGACGGCGAACTGCGGGGAGCCACCATCCTGGGACGTTTGGGCGACAACGATTATCTTGCCGAATATAACGGCGTCAGGTGCCATGCCATCTACAACCCCTTTGTCAATCATTTCTATGTGGATGACAAGTATGGCGTCATCAAAGACAAAAAGCCTGTCAGAGACGAACCATGCCGGTAACGACACGAAAGCAGAGCCCGCGTTTCAGGCGCGGGCTCTGCCTTGGAAATGAGGTGAGTTTATTTGGAAAGCGGCAACTGGGTGATTGAGAACCTGAACAACGCCCTGGGAACCTGGAACGAAAAGCTGGCGGAAATCTGGCAGCTTGTCACCCAGTCCCCCACGGAATTTCGAGGCGGCGGCATCTGGTACGTCATTGCCGATATCCACGGCGCGTTGCAAGCCATCGGCCTGGCCCTGCTGGTATTGTTTTTTGTGATCGGCGTGGTCAAAACCTGCGGCAGCTTTGCCGAGGTAAAAAAGCCGGAACACGCCTTGAAGCTGTTCATCCGCTTTGCTTTGGCCAAAGGCGTAGTGACCTACGGGTTGGAGCTGATGATGGCGCTCTTTGACATTGCCCAGGGGATCGTCTCCACTATTATGGGCAGAGCGGGCTTCGGCACCACAAGCCAAGCCGTTTTGCCGCAGGCCATCGTGCAGGCCGTCGAGGAGTGCAGCTTCTTGGCGAGCATTCCCCTGTGGGCGGTGACGATCATCGGCAGCCTGTTCATCACGGTGCTGTCCTTTATCATGATCCTGGCGGTGTACGGTCGTTTTTTCAAATTGTTCCTATATACCGCCATCGCCCCCGTACCGCTGGCCTCCTTTGCCGGGGAGCCCAGCCAGAGCATCGGCAAAGCCTTCCTCAAAAGCTATGCCGCCGTCTGCCTGGAGGGGGTCATCATCGTCCTGGCCTGCGTCATCTTTTCCGTCTTTGCGGCCGCTCCGCCGGTGGTGGACGCCAGCGCCAGCGCCGTGACGATGGTGTGGAGCTATATCGGAGAGTTGATTTTCAACATGCTGATCCTGGTCGGCGCGGTGAAGATGGCTGACCGGGTGGTGCGGGAAATGATGGGACTATAATTTTATGTGGGAGGAAAACAAAATGAGTAGTAAAGCGATTTCAAGCAGCGATCCCAATGCTCTGGAAAAGCTGAATGAGAAGCTGGAAGCCTGCGAGAAACGGCAGGCGCATATGAAAGAGGTCAACGCCTATTACCGCAAGCTCGGCACTTGCAAGGGCTGCCCCGGTGTATCGGACGAGATGGCTGCTAAAATAGACGCGAAAATCGAAAGCTCGTCTTATTCGTGGGATAAGCAACCGTTTGCAAGCTATGAGCTGACCAACAACAATTCTGAGATAAAGCGGATAAAGCAGCGCATCAATGAGCTTGAACGACATCAGGAGGTCGGTTTTGTGGGATGGAAGTTTGCGGGCGGCGAGGCGGTAGTAAACAATGACATCAATCGCCTGCAGCTTTTTTTCGACGAGAGGCCGGACAAAGAAAGATGTTCCGTTTTGAAGCGCAAGGGCTTTCATTGGTCGCCGCGAGAGGGCGCGTGGCAGCGGCAGCTAAACGACAATGCCATCTATGCCGTGAACTATATCGATTTTGTCAAGCCCATTGACGGCAGGAGGCCGACGGACTTGCAGCCGAAAGCTCCGCAGCGGGATACCGGGGCGCGATGATAATGATGAATGATGCGGTGTGTGAAGTCATGGGGATTATAAAAAGGATACCGGACAATGAAAATCCGGTATCCTCACAATTTCTCATATATCCTTGAACGGAACGCCGTCCCCGTAAACAACAGGGTCCCCTGTTCTTGGGTCAAGCAAATCCCCCTGCTCGTTAAACTGAACTTTGTCAAGGGGTACGCCCATCTCTCTGGCCCGGCGAATCTGCCACGCGACATCATCTTCAAAGAATTTCTCGTCCCGTTTGCGCCGTATCGCCTTTATCAGCGACACAATCCAGCTTAACACGGTCAGGCCGAGCAATGAGAAAAGGATGATGTACGCTAACGTCTCATGCTCCACCGCCCACTTGTTCAGCACGGTGCTGAAAAGCAGGAAGCAAAGGACGGGAATCGTCAGCCGGAGCTTTCCTGCCGCTTTGAAGATGAAAGAAAGAATGAGCAGTCCCACCGTAAGGCAAAGAGAAATAAGGGCCGCGGCTGCCATAATGGTCACTCCTTTCCACATCGTCCGTATATTTCCATTATATCACGCAGCGCAAATATACAAATAAGACCGGAAAATCGACGCGATCTTGAACATGGCATTCAGCAGGAGCATCAGCAAAAATATGAAGATGGACGCGTACAGCATAAAGAAACCCTCCTTTCTCACGCTTATTATCGCGCGTCAAGAAAGGAAATGGAAGGATGCAAACGGATTATTTTGGCATATCCTGCGCTTTCAATTATTCCGCTTTTTCCCTAACAATTCTTCAACAGAAATATCCAAGGCTTTCGCAATGGCAACGATCTCATAATCCTGGACCAGACGGTACTGTCCTTCAAGGCGAGAAAGACTCGTCGGGCTGATGTCCAAGCCCACGGTTGGAGGCGTGATAGCCGATTGATTGGTTGTCATGCCATCATGCTTTTTATTAGTGCTAAATTTGAAAGGTGGAAAAAGAATGAATTTAGAAGCGTTAAGGGAGTCGGAATATAGAAAGTGCGCGGATGTACTGGCTGAATTGCTTGGCTTGGACGGGGATACCAAAGAAAGAATTCTGAAATGCTTTCAACGCACGGGAATCAAAAACTTTTTTCAGCATCTTGAATCGGCGGACTTAGCCCCTGAGACTTCCGGGAAGCTGCAAAGTATACAAGTCCTGATTGAGATATTGGACGACAAAAGGGGGCGGATATAATATGAGGCCAGACACACGGCATACCGAGAAATTTCTAAAAGGGCTGACAACTTTAACAGGTCTGCCCTACAAAAAGGTTCAGCAGTATGTAAAACAAAACAACCCCTTTAACATCTTGGAGCATCCCCGCATTATGGACCCAAATGAAAAGCAGCTCGAAAAGATCGGACTGCTCAACGAGTTCATTGCCTCCTACAACCTTTTAAAAATCTATGAGAACAATGAAAAAATTACCTTCAATTCATCAACCGCTGCAGGCCAATATTTTTACGCCCTCTTAAGCGGAATGAAGGATAGAGAACGATTTATGGTCGCTTTTTTAGATAGGAGCAATAACGTAATCGAAATAAAAACCATGTCAGAAGGAACTGTTGGTCAGACAGCCGTTTATCCAAGAGAAATATTAAAGTACGCCTTGGCCTGTGATTGCAATGCGGTCATTCTGGCCCACAACCATCCCGGAGGCTCCCGGAATTTTTCCCCGGAAGATAAAGCGTTGACCCATAGAATTGTGGATATTTTCCATCCTTTAGAGATCAAAGTTTTGGATCACATTATTGTGGGTGGTGGAAACTATTCTTCTATGGCAGACAGAGGAAGCATGCCTGACTACTGCAAAGATCCAGCAAATTATGAACCGGTTGCATTAGGCGCAATACCCATAGCAGAAAAGCGAAATAGATTTCAAAATACCCGCTAAGGGCGGAACTCTAAATATAGTGCGATACCAAAAAGACCGCTCGGCAATACCTAAACGGTATAGCCGAGCGGTCTTTTTTTAAAGAAACTTTATCAATCATTTTCGTCAGCGTTATGTCAAAGAGGTACGTTTCCTCCCTGTACAGCTATTTATCAATGCTGGGTTACTTGACATTGTTAAAATAATTATGATAGAATTAGGACGTACGTACGACCAATATCTTGGAGGTGCCACATGCAGCAAAAGACCGATAAAACAAACCCATCTGAGAAAATCCTTATAACGGCCTTTGAATGTCTTTCCACAAGAGGCTATGCCAATGTATCCATGCGAAATATTGCCGGGGAAGCCGGAGTCGCGTTAAGCCAAGTAACATACTACTATAAGAATAAAGAAAAATTGTTCATTGAAGTTATCAATATGATGACACTCCAATATTTACATGAAATAGAAGGAAATTTGGAATCTGTCACGGGTGAGCAAGAGAAGCTCGCGTCCCTCGTGCGGTTCTTTAAGGAACTGATCAGGGATAAACCAAAGCTTTTGAAACTTTTTGTTGATTTTATAGCGCAGGCTCTATGGATTCCGTCTTTTAGAGAACAACTGGACAGCTTATTTACTGAACTGACGAAGATTATTGAAAGAAACCTATTGACCTACACAAAAATCAATGAAAGATATCCTGGATATTCTCCTCAAACGGTAGCTAAATTAGTTCTTGGCGCTTTGATCGGAACATCTATTCAAATAATACTCGGTTCCGACCGGGACAGCGCCTTTGAATCCTTAAATTTGGCAGAGAGCCTATTAAATTAAGAGGGAGTGTGTATTATGTCAAACGCATTTGAAAAGACAATCAACTTAGGATTAGGGCTTTTATTGTATTCACGGGAAAAAGTGGAGGAAGTGGTTGAGGAACTGGTCGGCAGAGGCGAGGTGGCCAAAAAAGACGCCCGGCAGTTTGCGAGCGAGCTTATGCAAAGAGGCGAGGAACAGAGAGAAGAACTGAAAAAGCTGATTCAGGGTGAGGTCACCAAGGCTCTGGATCATGTAAATGTGGCGAGAAAAGAAGACCTTGTTACAAAAGATGAAATCAGAGAAATTGTCAGAGAACAACTGCTGCAAGTACTCCGGGAACAAGGATTTTTCAAAAGCGAGGGCGCCAAGTAAAGGGGATAAATGTTCAGAATGCCGGAAAAGTAGCAGGCTCAGGAAAAAGGGCAAATCAATCTAAATATGCTTTTGCTATGTGATGAAACGATAGAAGTGCCTCCTTTCCCCTCTGCTTAAATATTGCGGAATCGCGGGATAGAGTTGATATGATGAATTACAGGCGCATTCGTGCCAGAAGATATAAAGAAATCATTGCTGTTTTTACAAAACATGGTTTTGGATTGCTTGTAAAGCGACTTAGGCTTCCTTATCCTTTAAGGTCCAAAAATAGAATTTCAGACGTCGGAACTGCACCTGACACGGCCGGAGCTTCAGCAGGAAGAAGGCTGAAGATGGCCTTGGAAGAACTGGGTCCGACGTTTGTTAAACTGGGACAAATTTTAAGCATACGACGGGATATTTTACCGGCTGATATTATTGAAGAGCTTAAAAAGCTGCAAGACTCGGTGCAGCCGTTTCCTTTTTCTGAGGTAAAGACGCTCATTGAAACGGAATTTAATGACGCGCTGGGAAATATCTTTAAAGAATTTGACGAGGTGCCTGTAGCCGCGGCATCCATATCCCAAGTCCATCGCGCCAGACTGATTTCGGGAAAGCAGGTGGCCGTAAAGGTTCAGAGGCCGGAAATAGAAAGACTCATAGATCTGGACTTAAACATTTTGAAAGACATGGCACACTTTCTCGACCATCACACAAAATACGGGGAGATTTATGATTTTAGCGGTATGGTGGCGGATTTTGAAAACACGCTTAAAAATGAACTGGATTTTACCAAAGAAGGGGAAAACGCGGATGCCTTCAGGCTTAATCTCAGCCGGGACGAAGGCGTAACAGTCCCGAAAGTGAAGTGGATATATACGACAAAGCGGGTTCTCACCATGGAGTATTTTGAAGGCATCAAGATCAGCGATTCTGCCGCCTTGGATCTGGCGGGCATTAATCGGAGAAAGATCGCCGGGAGGCTTGCCGCCTCCATATGCAATCAAATACTCAGAGACGGTTTTTTTCATGCGGACCCGCATCCGGGCAATATTCAGGTCATGCCGGACGGCGCCATCATATTTCTTGATTTGGGGATGGTAGGTTGCCTCAACGAATCCCGGAAAAGAGCGATTTCAAATTTTTTTATCGGGGTTGCCTTCAAAGACAGTCGAATGGTGGTCAACTCCATTTTTGCTATGGAGGCCGCAACTTCTCGAAGCAATGTGAAAAGCTTTGAAAAAGACATCGATGCGCTGATCGAAAAGTACCTAACGATGCCTATGAACGAGATGAAAATTGATCAGCTGCTCCAGGAAATCTTTCATATTGCGTTTTTGAACCATGTAAAAACACCCCGTGAATTTGCTTTGCTTTCCAAAACATTGACAACTCTTCAAGGACTGTTGGAAAAATTAGCCCCGGATCTTAACGCCCTTGTTATCGCGGAACCTATCGCTAAAGAGCTGCGTTATCAGTCGCTTTCAGTCGAGCGAATGGGAAGCGGAATAAAAAAGAGCTTATTAGATTACTGGAATCTGTTGAGCGAATTCCCGGCCGCAATGCAAAGCCTTCTGCATAAAGCGGCAGATGCGGACTTTGCCGTTCAATTTGAGATGAAAGAGATAGATAAACTTCAAAGGCGATTGGAACGAATTTTCAACAGGATATCCTTCAGTCTGATTTTGCTTGCCGTAAGCATTATCATCGCCGGAGTCCTGATAAGCTCCGGCCTTAGTGCGGATAGAAGCAGCGAAATGTATTTTTTCAATATTACCGTCTTAAAAGTAGGTTTGGCATCGGCGGCTATTATTGTTTTGGTACTGGTGATCTCCATGATCAGGTCAAGAAACTGAAAATAACGCATAAAAGGAGCAATATTAAATGAACGGCTGGATCATTTCAAAATTAAGACTGGAACCGGATTCCTTCGCTGATGCGGAATACATGGACTGTATAAGCGGGCTGATCAACCATGAAATGGTCCGGTCGATGGGAAATTATATCCAACACAGCGACATCAATTGTTTAAAGCATAGCCTTTATGTGTCGTACAGCAGCTATCTTGTTTGCAGGCGGATGGGGCTTGATTATCGTTCGGCGGCCAGAGGAGGGTTGCTACACGATTTCTTTCTGTACGACTGGCATCTTGAAAAACCGTATAAGGGGCTGCATGGCCTGACGCATTCTCACGTCGCTTTGCAGAATGCGAATAAATATTTCCATTTAAACAAAGTGGAACAGGATATAATCCGAAAACACATGTGGCCTTTGACAGTAACACCGCCCAAATATAAGGAAGCATACATTGTGGCCGCGATAGATAAATATTGTGCATTTATGGAAACCTTCAATTTTGGAGAAAGAAAAAATGTGCGCAGGTTGCAAAGCCTATTGTGCTGTTAATGCGCCTTCCTTAGAAAGGATCAAAAAGCAAACCGAAAACGGCAATAGTGAATTACGTCAGACGGATACAGCATAAGATGAATTCTCGGATTACTTTGGGGGGGGCTCGGCTTAAATGTCTGATTCGAATATAACGAAACTAGCCCTTGCCAATTCATTGAAAGGGTTAATGGCAACGAAAGCTTTTAATAAGATTTGCGTCAGCGATATTGTGGATAACTGCGGACTAACAAGGCAAGCATTTTATTATCATTTCAAAGATAAGTATGATCTTATGAATTGGATTTATTATACGGAGACCGCCTGTTTTATGAGCTCCTATAACAAAGTGGAGCATTGGATGGATGGCCTGACAGATTTGTGCAATTATATGCGGCAAAATAAGACGTTCTATATCAACGCTCTTAACACAACCGGGCAAAATTCTTTTCAGGAATATCTGCATGATTACATCCGCGATATTTCGATATCTGTAATAGAGAGCATCAAAAACACAGAATTTGAAGAAGAAAAATGGGGATTTATTGTCGAATTTATTTCCACTGCTTTTGTCGGTCTGATTGTGCGGTGGGCCGACAATGGCATGAAAGATGATCCGGCAGAGTATGTAATGAAAATGCGCAGCTTATTTGACGGAAGCATTCTTTGTGAACTGGAAAGCCAAAGTGAAGGGATCGCCACGGAAAATCCGACCAAACCGGAATGATTATATGGCAGCCCATTATTTTTTATTTGTCAGTAATCAGATTTTAGCAATGTGAAAGCTGCACTGCCTGTAAAGCATTCCCAAACTGAAATTGGAGCAGGTAGTATGAAAAATATTATTGATTACGCAATAGAAGAAAGTGATACTTTTAAAAATAGAAAATTTAACGCGGCTGACAGCCTGGTTTTATCCCAATTGGCGTATCTGCGTTTTGATAAGTTCGTACCCGGTTTATTTGATACCGCGACGCCGGTAAGCATAAAAGAAATAGCAAGCAAGGAAAACCTGGATATGCTGTTTCGTGATACATGGAACAGTAAAAACAACCGGCATCTATTCTTTGCGCTGGCAAACAGTTCAATGTTTCGTGACTTGAAAATGGTTTTTTATGTCAATAAAATAGACAACAAGACTGAGAAGCATTTCTCAGCCATTACGTTTTTGCTGGATGACTGTTCAGCCTATATCGCTTATCGCGGAACCGATTCAACCGTTATTGGATGGAAAGAGGATTTTAACATGGCATTCATCAACCCTATTCCCTCGCAGGAAGAAGGCGTCGCCTACCTGAATGCCGTTGCCGATAGAATTTCATGCCAATTAAAAATTGGCGGACACTCAAAAGGAGGAAATATTGCGGTCTATTCCTCGATAAAATGCCGCCAGCCCGTTCAAAAGAGGATCACGCATGTCTTTAGCCACGATGGACCCGGATTCAGGGATGAAGTTTTTCAATGCCACGAGTATTTAACTATAGAAGACCGAATCAATAAAACCTTGCCTCAGTCATCCATAATCGGAATGCTATTGCAGAATCAGGAACACTATTCTGTGGTGAAAAGCAATCGCATCTGGTTTATGCAGCATGATTCTTTTTCATGGCTAATTGACGGCAGTGATTTTCAATATGTTCAATCGGTTAAAAAAAGCGCGCTTTTTATGAACGGGACGCTAAACCAATGGATTAACTCCTTTGACGACCAAAAACGGGAGTTGTTTGTCAATACTCTTTTTCAGATTATCCAAGCAACAAATGCCAAAACATTTTATGATCTGACCGGAGATTGGCCCCAAAAGGCTGTTGCTGTGCTTGGCGCAATCAGAGGTATTGACGATGAGACAAGGAAGTTTGTTTTTCAAACCATAAGGGCGCTGTTTGCTTTGGCTGGTAAAAATATACGAGAAATGGGCTCGGAGAATAGTTAATAAGCCTGAAACCCGTAAAGCTGAAAAATGCGCTGAACATTCACTCTTTGTTAGCCCAAGGTAGTTCTTTCCAAGAAAACATCACTATGCCAATTGCCAAAATTATTACAGATATCAACTGAGATGTTGACAGAATTCCGACGCTGCCCCTGTAATCGTTTCTAAAGAATTCTATTATGAATCTTCCCACACTATAAAGAATGAGGTATAAAGACCCTACCTTCCCCGTTCTCCGGTCTTTTTGAGCATAAAATAACAATACTATCGCGATCAAGAAGTCTCCTGCACTTGAAAACAATTGGGTTGGTATAAGTTTAACTCCATTAGGTGCAAAAGATGAATTGTGAAAAACTATACCAATGAGGGAATCTGTTTCACGTCCATAGCAGCATCCGGCAAGAAAACAACCAATTCGACCAAATCCTTGTGCCAGTGCTACGGATGGCGCTGTTAAATCAAAGTATTGAAAGAAATTAACTCTTTTTGATCTACAATACATCATAGCCGCTAATATGCCGCCAATTATGCCTCCATATACTACGAAACCGCTCCCGGATACAATCCGCATAGGTTCATTGAAAAAGGCATTTATTTCTACTAAACAATAAAGCAGTTTTGCTCCAATAAATCCGAATATAAGGGTTACAACTCCTAAACTATACACGAAATCTCCATCAAACCCTCTTTTTTTTGCCCGTTTACCCGCTGTTATCAAAGCGCATAAGATGCCGATCCCTATCATTAGCCCGTAGCCGTGTATTGATATGAAACCAATATTAAATATTTCGTTATACATGATTATAACCTCACAAAATTGAATGCTATCTGTGTTCGTTTTTTACTCTGGGCATTATTCAAAACCCACTCTTTTTTTATCCGCTATTGTTTGAAAAAATCATTATCATAAAGATGTTTTATTATGACTACGGTAACAGGCAGAGCAAGTATTCCGATTAATCCGAAGACCTTTAATCCGATATATATGCATATTAACATGACAAGAGGATGCAGCCCTATTTGTTTTCCTACCAACTTGGGTTCCAATATATTACGGACTATAATTATGATGAGGTATAATACCGCAAGCCCAATGGCAAGCGGTATATTACCTTTTATAAGTTCAATAATGAACCATGGAACGACAACGCTACCCGTACCAAGCACGGGCAGTATGTCGATGACGGCAATCAAAGCGGAAATGGTAATTGCCCCGTCCACCTTCAAGATAGAGAGCCCCACTGCAAGCTCAATAAATGTTACGGCCATCAAAATTGCATAAGCTTTGACATACTTTAAACCGATGCCGGTGGCAAAAGCTTTTATCTCAGCCAAAAGGTTTTGTTTTTGAGACGGAAACAACTTAGCAATATACCCTGTAATTTTATTGTAATCCATAGCAAAAAACAGGGATGAAATGACCGCAAATATGATAGATAGGAACAGCCCTGGTACAAAAGATGCCGAGGATGCTATGAACCCAATCGTCTTTGAGGAGATACTGGAAATGAACGATCCCACAGATTGAGATAAAGAATCTGCCATATTTTGAATTGCCTGGACCATCATAGGATCAAGTTGGGCTGTTATTCTTTCTGCATTATCAAAGATTTCATTAATTGCAGGCTCAATATCCATCGCATATATTTCTGGGAGCTTGATGATACCATCTTTTAGCTCGGCAAGAAACCTTAAACCGATCCAGGATACAAAAAAGCCCGACACACTATAGAATAGCATAATCAGGATAACCGCAACAGCCTTTTTGTGAACATGCAATTTTTCTGATGTAAAATTTATTACCGGCTTCAAAAGCAAAGCCACTATAAAACCAATAATAAATGGCATCAATAAGCCAAGTACATATTTTATTACAATAAATACAATAGCGATAATCAAGGCAAAGTAGATGAAATTAATAATGAAACTTTTTTTCTTTTCTATGGTCATACTTTTATTGTCATAAAACATGATCAGAAGCTTGTACAGGGCCGTGTGCTCTGAAGTATTCCAAGAAGCGATTTTGTAAGCTCATCTTTTGCCTTGATATATTCACAATAGACCCTTTCCGCCAGGTTAATCGCAGGTAGCCGTCGCCGGAGAGAATTTTTTCACTGATAACCCGCATATCCCGGAACCATTCCAGCGTAATCAAAGGCTGGCCGTTTTCCCCTCTTATATTGCACGCAAAGGTATATACGGCGTCCCTGCACGTATCCGAAACGCCGTTTTCGGCGATATATACGCAGAAGAGATTGCCGAGGCCGATCGCGGAGCGGATATATTCCAGAGTAGTCAATTGCTTCATAGTATCCTCGTTATAATTTACATGGAAGCCATATAAGCAGTGGTTCTGTTTTAATAGCCGGAATGCAGTTTTATCACTTCCACAGCTAAAATCCGTACCCATTATCTGTACGGAAATCATCATATTATGGATTTTGCCGAGAGACTTGGCAGTTTGCTCCGAAATTAAGCCGGGAGATACTTTCAATATGAACAGGCATTCATCAAACCGTTTGGCGATTTCACATATGGTTGGTATATCGTTCTTTTCGTGCGGACAAGCGATATAGCTGTGAATGCCCAGTTCCCGCCCTTCCCCTATGAAATGCTCCATCTGATGAAAAAAATCTGCATTGGATTTGTAGATATCAAAAATCAGAAGCCAGGGAATAGGAACCCCTAAATAATCCTGCTTTTTTTTCAGCTTGTTGGCCCCATATACCAGGCTGCTGTATCCCAAATTCAGACCGACTTTTTTTATCGTATCGTTGTTAACATCGGAAATCATTCTTTTAAGCAGCGAATTATAAGGATTATTTGGATTGGCAATGACCTTTTTGGCGGCATTAAAAAACCATTTCTGATTTTCGCTTGTTGAAAAAAGCAGGCCCAAATCAATCAAATTCCTTATGCTGCGGTTTGTGTTGCTTTTCATATCTTCCATAGCTTTGCTGACCGCTATATTGATTGTCCGCCTTATCAGCCTATGCTGCAACTCCAACACCGACAACTCCCTTCCATAACCAAGTACATTATTTAATATACCCCAAAGCGGGGAGGCGCTCTATTGACAGACATCTGCATGTGTAAAGAATCTTTACACATGCTTTTTTTGTCTAATTACTCAAAATATGCTCTATGCTACACTTTCCCATAGATAAATTTGATTGGAGGCGTGTGGCATCATGAACAAAATTATCGGTTCTACAGGGATGAAGCTGGCATATGCGTACTTAAATTCAAATCCTGAAAAAAATATGCCCAAACTCATGGATTGGGTAGACCGCCTTGCTATAAATAACGCAATGGAAGGGCAGCGTAAGGCGGTCCGCAAGATCATCGAAGATAAGGACAACAACGGGTATAAGCTGATTTCCAGTATGTGGACAGACATTGATCCTGGGGTGCGTAAGGCGTTTTTCAATAACTTCATATTGAATGAAACCTTCATCGGAGGGTCCATACAGGAGAGAAACCGGGAAAAGTACGGCTGTAATATACCATGGGCCATCCTGATGGACCCCACCTCGGCCTGCAACCTCAAATGCACAGGCTGCTGGGCGGCGGAGTATGGCAATAAGATGTCCATGAGCTATGAAACACTGGATGGCATCATTCAGCAGGGTAAAGAACTGGGTGTATATTTCTTCAACTATTCCGGCGGAGAGCCTCTTGTCCGCAAAACGGATATTATACGTCTTTGTGAAAAGCACGGTGATTGCCAATTTCTTGCGTTCACGAACGGCACGCTGATTGATGAGACGTTTGCTGACGAAATGCTGCGCGTCAGGAATTTCATACCCGCCATTAGCATTGAGGGTTTTGAAGACGCGACGGATTTCCGCCGCGGCAGGGGCACTTATCATGCGGTTATCCGTGCTATGGAGGTCCTCAAACGAAAAAAACTCCTCTTCGGCGCTTCCCTCTGCTATACGCGGTATAACACCGAGGCGATCGGCAGCGAAGAATTTTTTGATTTCTTGATCGACAAAGGGGTGAAATTTGCGTGGTTTTTCACCTATATGCCGGTGGGGGCGGATGCGGCGACCGATCTGATGGCAACCGCCGAGCAGCGCGAGTTCATGTATCGCCAGATCCGTCATTTCCGCCAAACAAAGCCGCTGTTCACCATGGATTTCTGGAACGATGGAGAATATGTGCAGGGCTGCATCGCTGGCGGACGCAGGTATCTGCATATTAATGCCAATGGGGATATCGAGCCATGCGCGTTCATCCATTATTCGGACTCCAATATTCATGAAAAAACGCTTCTTAAGGCGCTGCAGTCTCCGCTGTTCACACAGTACCACAGGAACCAGCCCTTTAACGACAACCACCTGCGGCCCTGCCCTCTCCTGGACAATCCGGGCAGACTGACGGCGATGGTGGAAGCATCCGGTGCGACCTCGACTGATTTCGTCAAACCGGAGGACGTGCATAGCTTGAGCGGTAAGTGTGTGAATGCCGCTGAGAAATGGGCTGTTACTGCGGAAAGGCTGTGGGGTGAATCACACAACTGCGCCTGTTGCGCGCAATGCGGTGATGAGGCTCAAAAGGCCGTCGGTTGAAAGAAACCGGCGCTTTCCTCCAGTCTCAAAAACTCATTCTGGCGTACGCTTGCCATAAAAGCGGCTGCCGTGGTGCAGGGGGTTTACTATGATAAATGATTTTATTATTTTCACTGATGCCGCATCGGACCTTCCGACAGAATTGATTGAGACCCATGGAATTTCTGTTTTACCTATGTGTTTTGAAATAGACGGTAAAAGCTACCGTCATTATCCTGACGACAGAGAACTCGGATATTCCAGGTTTTATCAGATGCTTCGCTCTCTTCATGTTAATAAGGAGGGCCATCTCATCCTGAAAGAGAAAGTGCGAGGCCGCCGCAAATCCCTTGTAGAGTTTGCCGACCATATGGAAAAATTCTGTGTTAGCCCGGAGAAGCAGACGATTTTCATCGGCCATGGAGACTGCATTGATGATGCAGGTACCCTTGCATCTATAGTTGAGCAAAGATTTGCCCTAAAAAATATAGCTGCAAGCTATATAGGACCAATTATTGGGGCGCATACCGGACCTGACGTGGTGGTTTTGAGCTTCTTTGGCAGTGAAAAATAGCCTGAAAAAGAGGATGAATCAATTGTTTATTTTAGCAAAATACTTTTTATGGTTTATTGCATATAGCTTTTTGGGATGGGTCTATGAATCCGCAATTTGCTCAATAAGTGAACGAAGCCTTGTAAACCGTGGATTTTTGAATGGCCCTTTATGTCCGGTATATGGTTTTGGAGCATTAGCTTCCATATTTATGTTGGATATGAGAACAGACAATCTTATTATTCTGTTTTTTGCCGGAACGCTTATAGCCTGTACGGTTGAATATATCACCGCAGTTTTGCTGGAAAAACTGTTTGATGCAAAATGGTGGGATTATTCTAATTACTGGTTCAATATCCAAGGACGTGTCTGTCTTATAGGGGCCGTAGTTTTTGGTGTTCTCGCGGTGCTGCTTATCAAGTATATTCATCCGTTTGCCGGAGGCCTGATTGGCCAACTGCCTTCTTGGTGGCAGATTGTTTTATCAATCGTTATTTTTATTTTTCTCATGCTGGATTTGTATATAACTGTGCGTCATCTTCTGGTTCTGAACAGCAGACTGAAAAAGATGCAGTTGGCAATAAACCAATTTTTGAAACAGTACGCACAACAGGCTGGAGAACTTAAAGAGTCTATTATGAACAAATTTGAAAAAAGTGAATTTTATAACGAACGTATTAAATCTTTAATCAGTCTAAGTCGGTTTCAGAGTATAAGAATTATTAGGGCGTTCCCAAGCTTGCGATTCATCAACTATGATGATGCATGGCAAAAGCTTAAAAGCATTTTGTTAGGCTCTGATAGCAGGAATTAGAAATTCGCGTTTAAGGGGCTATATGCCCAAAGAGGGAAGATAATCGATCCTCTGGCTGATAAGCTTCTGGTTACATCAGCTTTGATTTGTTTAGTGCAACTAGGCAGTATTGCGGGAGGGCTTGCCATAGTAATTCTGGCGAGAGAATTTGTAATTACCAGCTTAAGATCTATTGCGGCTAGAGACGGTATAATCATTGCTGCAGAAAGATCGGGAAAAATAAAAACAGTATTGCAAATGTTGGCTCTATCGGTTATTTTGCTGCGCAATTGGCCTTTTTCAATTTTCACCGATTTACCTATCGGAGATTATTTGCTTTGGCTTGCTGTAGGCATGACCTTGTATTCGGGAATTGAACATATTATTAAAAATAAAACATTACTTCTGCCAAAAAGTTCAAGAATGAAAAACAGCCCAATATTCAGCACTATAGCAAAAGTAAAGCTGAACATAGGGCGTTTATTGATATACAGCTACTGTATCAAGAAAAGGTGAAAATTTTAGGTAAGGCGAGGAGTGATTCTGGTGACAAAAACAACGATTGTAGGGGCCGGTAGTTGGGGTACGGCTTTATCATATTCATTGGCATCCAACAAAAAAAAAGTAACTCTCTGGGGAAGAGTAGAGGATGGGATCAATGAGGTAGCAGAAAGTAGGCAGAATCCCCGTTTCCTTCCCGGCGTTATTTTGCCGCAGGAAGTAGAAGTGTCCAACGATCTGGAGAAAGCCCTTGCCGGAGCAAAAAATGTTGTACTGGCTGTGCCCTCTCATATCGTACGGGAAGTAACACATAAAATTGCCGGTTTTTTAGAGCCTGGCTGTATCGTTATCAACGTAGCCAAGGGGATAGAAACGGAGACCTTACTGCGCTTGTCTCAGGTGATTGAAGAAGAGCTCAGCGGTAAAAACACTCATATTTCTGTCTTATCCGGACCCAGTCATGCCGAAGAAGTCGGACGTGGCGTCCCCACAGCTGTAGTGGTGGGCGCTAAAACTCGCCAAGTAGCTGAAAAAGTACAAGATCTCTTTATGTCTCCGCTTTTTCGGGTCTATACAAACCCTGACCTGGTGGGAATCGAATTGGGTGCAGCTTTGAAAAATATCATCGCCTTGGCTGTTGGAATCACGGAAGGTCTGGGCTATGGTGATAATTCAAAAGCGGCACTGATCACTAGGGGTTTGGCGGAAATCACCCGTTTAGGTGTGGCGGCCGGAGCGAACCCGCTGACCTTTGCAGGACTGACGGGTGTGGGTGACTTAATCGTAACTTGCACCAGCATGCACAGCCGTAATCATCGTGCCGGTATCCAGATTGGGCAAGGGGTTCCCCTGGATGTAGTCCTGGAGCGGATGGGTATGGTTGTGGAAGGTGTGAGGGCTACCCAGGCAGCTTATCGCATGAAGGATGTTTATCAGGTCGCTATGCCTATCTGCGAGGAAACATACAATGTCCTCTTTAATAAAAAAGACACCAAAGAAGCGGTCATGGATCTGATGCTACGTCAACGTACGCATGAGGTCGAAAAAATTGTGATGAATCCACCTTCTTAGCCAAGTGGATTAAGCTTTGACGTGTTTCTCGGACGTGCTGGAGTAAAAACCTCACTGTTGAATTATAAAGTAACTAATTTATTGGAGGTAAATTCTGTGTCCTTGCAGGACTACAATTAGCTTTTATGCAAGATAACTGAATAATTGCATATAGAGTGCTATGTCGAAAAGGCGTAGGCTGCAAGGAAAACCTTGCAGCCTACGCCTTTTCATTGTCGCTTTTTGCTGGATACGAAGGAAAAACAACAGCTTTTGTTATTAAAAGGAAGACAATATTAAAAAATTATTTTTCCAAAACCCTGTATTTCGTCTTTCTCATTTTAATGTATAGGGCGAGAGGGCAAGAAAGCTTCCCCCTTATGGTCTTTGATAAGTGAATAGGTGTCTTTCCGGCACGTTCCCCGTATGCCCTGAAAAGGGAAGCCAGATTGCAGGTACGCCAAGACCACCTGTCCGGCGTCAGTCCGGATTACAGCCGATGTATCCCTGCTGTCATGGATTGGATGAAAGTAAGGTGCGAGCGATCAATACCCGTGCAATGATAAATGCCGGTTGCATTTAAGGTGAAACATACGGAGGGATAATGATACTTCCGTCCAGCCACAGTCCGAGCGTTCACAAACCGTCGCAGGCAATGGGGGCGGCCTGTCAGTATGGGGGGAGGTGAAATTCCTATGAGGACGATCAGCCGCCGTCTGCCGGATAAGCCCGTAAAACGATGGAACCGAAACAGAATGTGGTATAGGGTATGTCCTATTAAAGCGTATATCGCTTGTATTTTTCGCCGGAAACAAGGTTTTCTGGGACCCATCGACCTTGTAGACGACTTTTCTCAGTTTTCGGGATCGGTCCTGCAAGATTTCTCGGGGGAACTTCTGATTGTAACGAGCTTTTGTATGTGTCGCATCGACAATGATCGCTTTACTTTGGATAATGCCCTTTTCGATTGCAATTTCCACGGTCTTATTGACCAGCATGTCGAGCAGATTCAGGTCCTTCAACCGTAGCTTTCGGAACTTGGTTAACGAACTGGCGTCTATTACCGGGTCTTCCGGTGCAATACCAAGAAAATACTTGAAAGACATATCGTATTTAGACCGCTCAACGATATCAACATCGGATAACTCACATATTGCTTTGAGCAGCAAGTACTTGAACATCCGAATCGGATCAATCGCATTTCTTCCGTTATCCAAACAGTAGTTCGCTTTTAGCTCCTCATACACACAGGAAAAGTCAAATAATTCGTTAATTTATCGCAGCATGTTATCCTTGGGAATAACCAAGTTATAAAGTTCAAGATATGGACTTACGATCAGTGTTTGCTGTGGTTGAATCATTTGGCTCACCTGCTCCACTTAACAATGTTATCAAAATCCAAGGCAAATCAATTTCATACACATAGAGAGCTATGCCAAAGATGAAACCATCCCCTGGAAGCGGATCATCCTTGCGGAAGGAGCAAAAGGCCCTATTATCGCCGAGGTTAAATACTTACGCTGTGTAGCTTCTTCCAGTACAACAAAATATGGTAACTATGTGGCGCCCACAGGATGGGTATGGCTTTACAAATGTAGAACAAATTGTTTCAACCCTTATCGGGCCAAGCAAAAAGACCACCCAAACTGCCTCTTAAAAAATAATAAAAAGGAAAACGGAGCCTGGTTTGCATGGGGCTGACTGATACTGACTATCTGTTTAAGAATCAGTACAACGACTAGTTCTTAAGCAGTCCTGTTTTGACCCAGGAACATGACAGCCAGCATACCCGGACCGGTATGCGATCCTACTACGGGTCCCGTATAATTAATTATAACGTCTTTTGCATTTACTTTATCAATGATTATCTTTTTAAGAAACTCTGCATCTTCGAAACAATCTCCATGACAGATAAAAATAATTTGCTCCTCAGAATTAATAATTCTTTTTTGCAGTTCTTCCGCTAGGACATTAAGAGATTTTTTTCTGCCCCTAACCTTTTTTGCAAAGGTAAGTCCCCCTTGATTATCGACAAAAAGAATTGGTTTAACTTCTATTATTGTTCCAAGAACGGCAGTCGTACTCGAAATTCTCCCTCCCCTTTTTAGGTGATTCAAGTTATCTACCGTAAACCAATGATTGACTTTAAGTTTATTGCTCTCAACCCAAGTAATTATCTCTTCCTTTGATTTTCCTTGTTTGAGCATTTCGCATGCATAATAAACAATTAATCCTTGCCCTATCGTAGCACTTCTGGAGTCAATCACCACAATATCCGCATTTGGATTTTCATTCATAATGATGCTTCTTGCAATTAGAGCGTTAATATATGTGTGGCTCAAGGCGGAAGAAAAACCAATATAAATAATTGAGTATCCTTCTACTATATATTTTCTAAAAATTTCTTCAAAGGTAAAAGGTGTAATTTGAGAGGTTGTAGGCATTTCCCCCATACGTATTTCATTATAAAATTCCTTATAGCCCATTGACTCACCTAAGTCATCAGTATAGCTTTTACCTTTAATATGAAATGTAAAAGGCACAATAACTAATTCATTTTTCCTAAGATATTCTTTTGGTAGATCAAAATTAGAATCAGTAATAATCTTTATCTTCATATAGATTTCTCCCATAATATTTTTTTTGACACTTCACCTTGAAAAATACAGCTAATTTTTAGCTTATAACTCATATTCAAGAAAACAGAAAATCCCAATTCAGGATTTATGGGGCACCCTAATAAACTAATAGATGCGGCAAGATCTTAGCGACTAATGGTAATTTTTTTGTCGTACTGGACAAACCTACCCTGGTATGAGACAATAGTGTGGGCAAAATGTAAGATTCAGGAGGACCCGCTATGTTGAATATATTTGACGAAGATCCAGTGCTATTGTGCGGTAGGGAATTTACAGTTCTAGAACTGCAAAATATTCAGGAAACGGTGCGTATGTTTCCCCTTCTTAGTCAGCGGGAATTGGGCTTAACAATTTGCGAGAATTTAAATTGGATTGCTCCTAACGGTCGGTATAAGATTGATGCTTGCCGACAACTCTTGATTAAATTAGAAGCACAAGGTGCGCTGAGATTGCCAGACTTGCGGAAAACCCTCCCAGGTAAGAACACAGTTATCCCAAGTGTACGCACTGATGCTAGGGACTCATTTGTAGGCACGCTTTCTCAGTTTGAGCCCATTCACCTAGAAGCTGTACGTAAGATAGAGGACGTCCGCCTCTGGAACGAGTATGTTATGCGTTATCACGTGCTAGGATATAAGCGTCCATTTGGTGCCCATCAAAGGTATTTTATCGTGTCACAGACCGGTTCAGAATACCACCGTGTGGGTTGTCTGTTATTTGCCGCCTCTGCTTGGGCATTGGCCGAACGGGATAACTGGATTGGCTGGAGCCAGGGCGATCGAAGTCAAAGGCTGCACTTAGTAGTAAATAACACCCGCTTTCTAATTTTTCCTTGGATTAAAATTAAGAATCTTGCCAGTAAAGTCTTGTCTATGGCAGTTAAACAGATTGGCTACGACTGGCAGGAACGCTATGGGTATAAACCGGTTTTACTCGAAACCTTTGTGGATTCAGCGAAATACAGGGGTACCTGTTACAAGGCAGCGAACTGGATGTTCATCGGCGAAACGGTAGGCCGGGGTAGGATGGACCGTAATACGCAATATCTCTCCAGCCCGAAAAAGATTTTCGTTTACCCTTTGGTTAAGGATTTTCGAGGGAAATTAAGAGTTAAATCAGGACAGGGAGATAGCTCAGATGCCTAAAAAGCAAGACTTTTCACGCTTCACACCGTCCACAATATGGTAGCACTGGACAAACTTCAAACAGTGTAGTATGATATTTTTAAAACCGCTTGCCAAAGTGAGGAGAGATGTATCATGCAACTAGAGAAAATTGATTTGAAGAGTGTGCGAACCTATACGGATGGCCGTTTTCAACTTTTTGTTGGATTGTGTGAAAAGATAGGCTTGCCACAAATTATTAATAAACATATGGAAAAGGCAACAGGTCGCCCCATGGATATTCCTCCTGGTATTGAAGCCATGATTTTAATGGCACCAATGGCAGAAGAAGGGTACAAGCCCCTGTATCAATTGAATGATTACTATTGCACCAAGGATTTGGAAGGTATTTTTCACTTTCCAGTGAAAGAGGAACAAATTAAAGACGACCGCTTTGCATATTTTCTGGATGTCTTCTATGAGGCAGGGTGCCGTAAGATCTTTTCGGAGATCTGTGCCAACGCTTTGCTGAGCTATGGAATACGAATCAAGAACATCAACTATGACACCACATCGTTTGTGATGTGGGGAGACTATGAAACCGTAGAAGGTAAGACCGGAGTGATAACCATTGATTTTGGCCACAGCAAAGACCGTCGACCCGATAAAAAGCAAATTAAGCTGGCTATAGGGACAGGAGACGGAACCATTGTAGATGCTAAAGTGTTATCAGGAAATGCCGACGACAAGACTTTTAACCAGGAGAATATCGCCGACGCAGCGGAACTTTTGGACAGGCTTCATGTCGACAAGAGCGATTTTTATTATATTGCCGACAGTGCCTTGTTTAGTAAAGATAACATCCAAAAGATGAAAGCAGCGAAAATGAAGTTTATTACCCGGATGCCGGATAATGTCAAAGAAGCAAAGGCACTTATTGAAAAAGGGTTCGGTGAAAACGGCAAGAAGGTTGTTTACCGGAATGCTCACAACAAGGATGTGGGGTACGTTGTCGAGGAAAGCACAGGAGTCTATCAAGGACACGCCTTAAAATATGCGGTTGTCTACTCCACTGCTCTTGAGCCAGCCAAGGTCAAGAGCACTGAGAAAAAGGTTCAGACCGAAAAAGATCGTCTCGATCGCGAGATCAGGAACTATCAAAAACGAATCTTTGCATGTGTAGAAGATGCAGAGCGGGAAATAGCGCTCATACAAGATAAAAAGCTATTAAAGGCTAACTTTCACAGCATCAACGTAACAACGAAATCTGTGGAAAAAAAGCGGCGGGGTCGTCCGTCTCTGGATCCATCAAAAAATCTGATGACCACTGATTACCAGCTTTATATTGCCTGTCAACAAGACGGTACCTTAATCAAAGAGCATATCCGTAAGGAAAGTACGTTTATTTTAGCGAGTAATGATCTTGAACTTTCTGCGGAGGCCATGCTTCTGGAATACAAGACCCAAAGCAATGTGGAAAAACGATTTCAGCAATTGAAAAATCCGCATTTTGTCAATTCACTTTACCTTGACAAGCCGCAAAGGGTTGAAGCACTGGCCTATCTCATTCTATTAACCATTATGATACTCTCAGTGATGGAACAAGTGGTAAGGAAAGGTTTAAAGGAAGAAAATGAAACGGTCGTTGGCACTGGAAAAAAGATCAAAAAACAGCCGACACAGTTGATGATCCTGCGGATATTTTATAATATCTTGTATCAGTACTATATTGATAATGGGAAAACGGTAAGAAGGTTACTTGAACCACTCAACGACAGCCAAGCGAAGATCGTTCGTTATTTAGGCATACCAGAATCAGCCTTTGCTTGGAATAGCGTATAGGTCGAATCGTTAAAATTACCATATTAAAACATTCAAAATCATCCCCGGTGTTTTCTTGAATATGAGATGTAACATGGAAAAGTTCCACTTCAGAATTAAACTGCTTTGCTAGTTTTAATGCAGT
>JQID01000026.1 GCA_000770645.1 Desulfosporosinus sp. Tol-M | reverse complement strand
GAAAACAACTGGGCGGGTACTTGCGGGGCGGAGATGTTGTTGCGTTGATCGGGGATCTGGGTGCCGGAAAGACGGCCTTTGCGCAAGGGGTAGGCGAAGCATTCGGTATCAAAGGCCCCGTGACTAGCCCGACCTTTACCTTAATACATGAGTATTCAGGACGAATTAAGGGCTCAGAAGTGCGTTTGGTTCATATGGATCTATATCGGTTACAATATCCGGAAGAGGCGGAAGTGATTGGAGTGGGAGATGCGTTCCAGGAAGATGCCGTTTGTCTCATTGAATGGCCGGATATTATTGAAGACTTTTTGCCGGAAGATCGCTTAATCGTCGAGATTCTGGGGAGTGGAGAACAGTTGCGGGAGATAATCTTTCGAGCGGACGGAAGCGCCTGGGAGCAGCGTCTTAGAGAAATGATGGAAGTCATTTCATGATTCAGCCGCAAAAAGCGGCGATGGAGAGAGTATGTTCAGTGAAATTAGCGTATATGAGCGTAGACGAAGAGCAGTGAAGCGGAGAAGATTGGATAGAGAATAATAAATATTAAGCGTGAACATGTGATTTGAAAAAGTTCGGAGGGTCCGATGAAATATTTAACGATTGATACTACAACGAAAGTTACTGCAGTCTCCTTGGCGGAAGATGGGCGCCTTATAGCCGAGGGCTTTTTACATACTACCAAGACCCATTCGGAGCGTCTCATTCCCATGCTTGACCAACTGCTTAAAGCTGCCTTCTGGACCCTGCAGGAGTTAGAGATGATCGGGGTGGTGCGAGGTCCGGGTTCGTTTACTGGAATTCGGATAGGAATCGCAACGGCACAGGGATTAGCTCAAGTTCTAAAACTCCCGCTGCTTGCCGTATTGTCGCTTGATACCCTGGCTTGGGCCGGTTTGGGGAGAACGGAAGACATTGTTCCTATCCTGGATGCGCGCAAGAATGAGTGGTATACGGCACGTTACCGCTGGGCGAAAGGGCAAGAAAAAGCTGAGTGTTTGACGCTCCCTCAAGCCATACCTACAGACCTTTGGCTGGAACAATTGAGAGGTCTGGACCGTCCGATTTGTTTTGTTGGAGATGCCACTGAAAAATATACGGTGCGAATCGAGGAGGTCTTGGGAGGGAACGCAGTGATTTTGCCGGAGTATGTGAGCTTACCCCGTGGCGCGTATGCGGCGCGAGCGATTTGGCAGCGTTGGCAAGAAACGGGCGTTGGGGAATTTGTTGAACCGCTCTACATTCGTTTTTCTGAGGCGGAGGTCAATTGGGCGAAGAAAGAGGAAGCCCGCAGGAGAACGGATCATGAATAAAGGGATTGTACGTCCCATGCACATAGACGATCTGGAAGCCATTCTGGAAATCGAGCGTGTCTCATTCGCGATACCTTGGTCTTTGGAGTCCCTTAAAATGGAGCTTAAAGATAATGAGTATGCGCGGTATCTTTGTATAGAGTTAGAGGGTCAAGTGATCGGGTACATGGGTCTTTGGTTCATCCTTGACGAAGGGCATATTACGAATATTGCCATTACTCCGAACCGCCGGGGGCAACATTGGGGGGAGTTTTTGATGCGTTCAGTGATGAATAAAATGGCGGATGAGGGTATGGAACGGATGACTCTTGAAGTACGCGCTTCCAACAGCCTGGCCCAATCTTTATATAAGCGCTTAGGCTTTAGTATTGCGGGGGTTCGCAAAGGGTATTATGTGGATACTGGGGAGGATGCGCTGATTATGTGGGCGGAATTGGGAAGAGAAGTGAATGTGACGTGAAGGGGAGTCCAAAAAGCGGGATTGTAATTTTAGGGATCGAAACAAGCTGTGATGAAACATCTGCGGCTGTTCTGGTTAATGGAACGGATTTGCGCAGTCATGTCATTTCTTCTCAAATAGTGACGCATCAGAAGTATGGAGGGGTTGTACCGGAAATTGCCTCCCGCGAACACAGTCTTCACATTCAACCRGTTGTGCAAGAAGCTTTGGAAACGGCAAAGGTTGGTTTTTCAGATTTATCGGCCATTGCGGTGACCTATGGTCCCGGGCTTGCAGGATCGCTCCTGGTAGGGGTTTCAGGAGCGAAGGCTATGGCTTATGCCGCTGGAATTCCGCTGCTGGGCATCAATCATTTAGAGGGGCATATTTATGCTAATTTTCTCCATCATCAGGAGCTTGAATTTCCCTTCCTGGCGTTGTTGGTTTCCGGAGGACATACGCATCTCATTTTCTTTGAAGCCCATGGTCAGTATCAGGTTTTGGGGCACACACGCGATGATGCGGCGGGTGAGGCACTTGATAAAGTAGCCCGGACTTTAGGGTTAGGTTATCCGGGAGGGCCCCAGATTCAAAAAGTGGCTAAGGATGGAGATGCGCAAGCGTTTAAGTTCCCGCGGGCCATGCTGGAACCGGATAGTTTGGATTTTAGTTTCAGTGGTATGAAATCGGCTGTTTTAAATACCTTGAATTCTGCACGCATGCGGGGGGAAACACTTAACGTTCCGGATCTGGCGGCTTCTTTTCAGCAAGCGGTTGTGGACGTGTTGGTGCAGAAAGCGCTGCGGGCTGTCGGGCGGACAGGAGTCAAGACCTTGCTGCTTGCGGGTGGCGTTGCGGCTAATACTTTACTGCGTAAAACATTAGATCAAGAGTTGTCTGAGCGGAGTATACGCTTGGCTTACCCACCACCAATTTTTTGCACGGACAATGGGGCGATGATCGCGATCACGGGGTATTATCACTATTCGGCCGGTAATTTCTCGCCTTGGACACTTAACGCAGTGCCGGGACTGGGACTTGGGTGACCAAGGATGGCCTGGTGTCGCCGGAGCCAAGACTTGAACAGTGTAGCCCAAATCAGTCAAGCCTCACGTATAAACTATTGAGGGTATTTTTATATTTTTGGAAAGAACTTTAAGCTGGGTCGAAGGTAAATTCAGTAATGTGTAGAATCTTTAATCTAAAGTGGCGTTTAGAACTCTAGGCCTACGGATTATTGGGAGGCATGGGGGGAACTTGCGAAGAGTAATGATCGATGTAAGTGAGTTAATAACGGTATATCCTCATGATTCGGATTATGGCTGGGCGCTTTGGGATTTAGATAAGAGGTGGCAGAACATAATGAAAAAGAAGTTGCTAATAATTACAGGTATTATGGTCCTATTGATGGCCGGGGTTGGCTTTTGGGGATACAACAACTATTTCAAGCCTGACCCGGATATCCAACAACAACTTTATAATCAGTTTGGAGCAGAATTTTTTAAGTTTAATGATCAAAAARTAGTTAATAATTCAGGAGCAGTTAACAATGTAAAATCAGCTGAYGATTTAGCAAAWAAGACTGATATCCCACTGATTGGCTCTGATACAACTTCAACTCCTGTGGATGAAAATATTGATGCAAAACCGATTACACCAGACGAAATTGATAATAAGTACAAGCCGCAGTTTAATTATTTACAGAATGTGGCCTTGAGCCGTTTAGATACTTTGTATTCAGCGGCAATYCAGGAGTATGTGCAGAGCAGCAAAGCCGGTACATTAAACCGCTCTGAACTGGCCCAAAAATATATTCAAGCCGGAACCCTACTTGAGGCTAACGTGGACAGCCAATTTTACAATACCTTAAATGCGATGCAGGCTGAACTGATTGCTAATAATCTTTCCACCGATATAGTTGATGTTCACAAGCTTGAATATGAAAAAGCTAAGTCCGCTAAGCGATCACAACTGTTGGCCAAAGTCCGCAAATAAATTCGGGGTGCTATGCACACCTTATGTTGATCATTTTAGGTACCTGAATAGTACAATTTTGGGTAATACTACSTTATGGGGTTAACTTAAATTTGAAGTTTAGGACGAAATCTTTGATATGTCGTGACATGGGATGTTAGCTTTCTCACTATTTGGTAAAACTATGATTAATACCAATAGATTGAGAAAGAGGTTCTTAATATGCACGTTGGCGTAACATTGCCAAAATCCAATTTCTGCAAAATAATTATGCTAACATTAATGGTTTGTACCTTGTTCATCGGCTTGGGGGTTTATGCTCTCAGTGTAGTGGCACAAACTAAAGAAACGATTGAAATCCGGCAAACAACAGTACCTTTGCTTTTGAATTCAGGGGAGGTACAGACCAAGGAAGCGGAAGTCAGTATCCTGCTATGGTTTGAAAATGGGGATATTCCACATGAAACCTGGACAAAACGACCGACGCCGGATTGGGTATGGACGTATAATGAACTTCAGACGGGCAGTGAAAAAACAGCCGCAACTCTCTCCGGGCATCAACTGATCGATAAAAACGAGGAAAGTAATCTATATAAATGGTATAATACTATGGTACCAGAACTTGCCAAAACCGGCGGATTGATTTATCTGGACGAGCGTGTCGATCAGGCAATGGATATTTCCGCCTATCTGAGCAAGACGAATGCTCTCCCTGCTCAGTGGGCTTTGATAGGTAACTTGCTTTCCATTGCTGCCTATCAGAACGACTTCATGACAAGTGTCTTAGCCGGGCCAGATAGGATTAACATACAAATGCTTAGTCGGGGGAAGAATACCGAGGGACGAACTGTCTTGGCTATTCCTGCATTGCTGACAGAGTTTTAGGCAATATTAATTAAATGGTCGAAATAGCAGGAAAAGTGACTATGTAAAGAGAATAAGGACAAGTCTATTAGTAATAAGAGTCAAAGGGCGGGGGGTGTCTGCAACAATTGGACAAATTTATTATCACTGGCGGCAAACCGCTTGAGGGAACGATCACCGTGAGTGGGGCGAAAAATGCCGTACTTCCGATAATAGCTGCGAGTTTGCTGTGTGCCGAACCCATTCAACTGGATGACGCTCCGGACTTGTTGGACGTTAATGTAATGAATCAGATTATTTCGGCTTTGGGTGCGACTGTCGAGCGTAACGGCTCGACTCTGAAAATTCAAGCCCGTGAGATAGATTGTATTGAGGTTCCATATGACCTTGTTTCTCAAATGAGAGCATCTATTGTCACCATGGGACCCCTCTTGGCCCGCAATAGCCATGTGCGTATTTCCCATCCAGGTGGGTGTGCCATCGGATCCCGCCCAATTAATTTGCACTTAAAGGGCTTAGAAGCCTTAGGGGCGGAGGTTAAAATGGATCAAGGATTCCTGGATGTTTCATCTAAAGGTTTGAAGGGAGCCCGCATTTACCTGGATTACCCAAGCGTTGGAGCCACGGAAAATATCATGATGGCCGCCGCGATGGCTCAAGGGACAACCCTTATAGAAAACGCCGCGCAGGAACCGGAAATTGTTGACCTGGCAACCTTCCTGAACGAGATGGGTGGCAAAGTGCGCGGCGCAGGTACCAGTATTATTTATATTGAAGGGGTGCGTGAGTTTCATGGCGTCACGCATACCGTAATCCCTGATCGTATCGAAGCGGGAAGCTACTTACTCATCGTGGCGGCAACAGGTGGGGATGTCCTGGTTCAAAATGTGATTGCTGATCATTTGAAGCCATTAATTGCCAAAATGGAAGAGGCCGGAATTCGCATGCTTGAAGAAGATGACGGAATTCGCATTAGTGGAGATGGTGTCTATAATGCTGTGGATATTAAAACTCAAGTTCATCCCGGATTCCCGACTGATCTACAGGCGCCATTTTTGGCTTTTCTTACCCGGGCAAGTGGCATGAGCTTAATAACAGAGACCGTATTTGAAAACCGCTTTATGCATGTGGATGAGCTCAAACGTATGGGAGCCAATATTAAGCTTGAAGGGCGAAGCGCCATTGTTCAAGGGATACAACGTCTGAATGCAGCACCGGTGACAGCCACTGATTTGCGAGCCGGAGCCGCCTTAATTCTAGCCGCATTGGCAGCGGAAGGGACAACAGGTATTCGAGGGATCCATCACATTGAGCGTGGTTATGAGAAGGTAGAGGAAAAACTCTCTCGTTTAGGGGCTAATATTGTTCGTGAGTAGGAGGAAAGAAGGAGGGGTCGAAAGGCACGGTTTAATAGGGAAACTTATTGAATCATACCCCAAACCGGTACGGAAATGCAAGAGATAGGCGTTGTCCCGCAAGGGATGACGCCTATCTCTATTTCAATAATTAGCGTTAGAAGATGCAAAACTGAAATTTGGAGTCAGAAATAAAGCTGAATAATGTATTGCTAAACGTTATACAATAGAATATAATAGTTTAAAGGAAAGGTGGTGTTATTATGGCTGCTAAAACAGCAAATGTTCTCGCACGTGTCGAGCCAGAAATAAAGGAGAAAGCGGAAGCTATCATGTCAAAACTGGGAATTCCGGCTTCCGTTGTTATCAATATGCTCTACAAGCAAATTGTTATGACCAAAAGCATTCCGTTTTCCTTGTCGCTTCCCGTCGCTCCAATGGCACGGGATGAAATGGATGCCGACACGTTCAATACAATCATGCAGAATGGTTTGGATGAAGCAAAAGCTGACCATTCTCGTCCAGCTTCTGAGGTGTTCGTTGATTTAAGACGAGGATTATAGATTATGGCAGACAATACGTATACGGTTAAAATCACCACACAGGCGGAGGAACAACTGCAGGAAATCGTAAAATACATTGCTTCCGAGTTAAAAGCACCGAAAGCTGCCTTGCGTCTGCTCACCAAAATGGAGCGCTCGATTTCGTCGCTTTCACGGTTTCCGCAGCGGGTTACGTTGACCGAGGAAGAACCGTGGTGCAGCTGTGGCGTTCGAAAAATGCCTGTGAAAAACTTTATCATTTATTTCTGGATTGACGAAGAAAATAGTAAGGTGCAGGTTACCGCCGTTATTTACGGCAAGCGTGATCAGCTAAAACAGCTTTCGCGGATGGATATGGATTAAAGCGACTTCCATCCCGGCCGATATCAAATACCCTACCGATCTAGGCTTACTCAACGAAGCCCGTGAAAAGCTAGAAGAGATCATACAGCCTTGACCGCATCTATGCCAAATTACAAAAGACGGCAGAGAGCATGATTGCCATGCACTTTTTGGTGATGAACTTGGAGCGTCAGTTCAGAGTTCTTTTTGTCCAAATTTGGTGGAGGCTCATGGGAGGATTCAATACCGTGATTATTGACTAGATTCTGAGAAACGGGGTTTGGCTTGCAAGCCCTATTTAAATTCCCCAGCAGGTTATACCCATACCCATGGTTCAAATTGTATACAAAAAGAAAGCCGCCTAATATCGGCTCCTCCTTCTCTTCTGTTTGTTATAATATTCTTGTCAGCCATATTCTTGATCTCTTCCGCATAGATTTAAGCATCATGCTTGTACCGGAGGAAGGATTGATGAAAAAAGAATGGATATGGTTTATAGGATTATCACTTTGTATTATCCTGATAATTCCATGGAGCGTTTTGCGTTGGCAAAAAGAGAGTATGATAATGGATGATGTGGAAATCAGAGTATTAATGCCTAACGGTAGTGTTGTTAAATTACCGCTTGAGGAGTATCTCTTGGGGGTTGTTGCAGCTGAAATGCCTGCTGAATTTGAGGTGGAAGCCTTGAAGGCGCAAGCCATTGCAGCCCGGACCTATACTGCGAAACGATTAAGCCAAAGTAATTTGCCTGATGGTAGATATGATGTGGATACTACAGTGCAGACTCAGGCGTGGTTGTCCGATAAGCAAATGAGGGATAAGTGGGGATGGTTAAATTATTGGAAGTATAGGGGAAAGTTAAATACAGCTGTGACCGGAACGCGTAGCATGGTCCTCGTGGCCAATGGGGATTATATCGAGGCTGTTTACCACAGTAGTAGTGGAAGAAAATCAACTGAGCGATCGGAGGAGGTGTGGAGTTCATCCCGTTCCTATCTGCAAAACGTTAGTTCGGGAGAAGATAATTTACAACGTTATGTGAAGAGCATTAGTTTTACACCCCAGGAACTGTATAAGAAATTGGAAATTACAGCCTCCTCTCCTTCCTTAACTTCAGGGGATTTTCAAGTTTTAGTTAGAACATCGGTCGGAAGAGCCAAGAGTGTAAGAGTGCTGGGAAAAGTGTACCCGGCAACCCAACTGCGAACCTTGTTAGGACTTTCTTCAACGGACATTGAATGGGTTGTCCAACCGGAGCGTCTCATAATTACGACATATGGTAATGGGCATGCAGTGGGAATGTCCCAGTGGGGAGCGAATGATTTGGCCAAGAAGAATTTAAAAGTTGATGAAATACTAAACCATTATTATCCAGGAACTAAGCTCATGGCGTTAGGTTATCAAGGAAATTCACGTTAGATAGAGTATTAACTTCATTTAATGTTAGTTGAGCTTATCCAGGTGCTTAGCTATCGCTCAACAGTAAGCCAAAAGTATATTAAGGCAGGAATAATGGAGATTAAATGCAGTGTCATTTGGCAAGGCTAGATTCAGAGGTGAGTCGAATGAACTGTTGGAAAGGGTCAACAAGTTGGGCTTTGATGGGGGGTTTCTTTTTATTATTGGGAGGCATGATTCTTTATTCGGGGTACCGTGGTACCTTATCTTTTTCTTCCCAAGAGAGTACACCAATGATAACCAATCAGATAGGCCAAGCAGTGTCAGCGCGTACCGCACATTATCCAGAGGTCGGGGGAACAGCTCCGGTAATGCAAACTCAGACAGGAAAAATGACTGCGGATGATCAAACAAGTAAGGATTTCCCATGTCCAGTCCATGGGAGCCTTCTACGAAACGTAGGAAATTATTATTCCGAAGCCTTTGATAATTACCTCTTTCATGCCGGCATGGATTACGCAGAACCGGAGGGGACGGTGATCCGGGCAACGCATGGGGGCAAAGTTATTTTTTCGGGAGCAGATCCCATCTTAGGACAGAAAGTGACTTTGGACTGTGGCGAAGGTTGGCTGGTCACGTACGGGGGTCTGGATAACCTGCGAGTACAGGTCGGGGAGACAGTAGAGATTCAGGATGCGCTCGGTCAAGTCGGATTTTATAGTGCCGCTGAGAGCGAAAGTAATCAACCTCAACTTCACTACGAAGTATGGCATGGGGATATTGTGCAAAGACCCCGGTAGGGGCAATTCATTAATTATAAACAGCATTTAATTTTCCATAGAAAAAAGAGCATAATTTCCAACTTGGTTGGTGAAGATGCTCTATTTATTCATCCGAACAATCATTTTCCGGTGAGCTTTACAACGGACGGACAGGTAAGGTCAATCGGATTACAATTTACTTTCCTTGGACCAATGAAGTCTGGAATGTTGTTCACGAAGTCTGGACAAGTAAAGCAAACCGCGTTGTGACAAGCCTTTCTTTGAAAAATCATATCTCTGGTAATCTTTACAACACATGAACCGGCTTCTATCGCTGGTTCATAATATTTTTCTATGTCATCCTCGTCCTCGTCATCATCCTCGTCGTCATCCTCGTCATCATCTTCGTCCTCTGCTTCTGCAGCTAACTCTAACTCGTCATCATCTTCTTCTGCTGCTTCCATATCATCATCGTCATCATTATCAAAAAAAATATTAATTGCTTCATTGTCAATGTTTAATATTTCGATAAGTTGTTTTCGAAATTCTTCTCTATTCATCCTTCTCACACCTTCCCGGCTCAAAATTAATCACGCTATCTTTCATCTTTTATTTGGTTGGTAAAGAGGTTTTCTCGTGTAATATATGAACATTCAGAACATCCGGTACTAGAATAATAATTTAAGTGGAGAATATTTGTGCACTGGTCTCTAAGGCACCTAAGTCCACAATGAGACATACACTATTTATTAATGGTGGTGTTGGTTTAATCAAACAATTAAAGCGAGGCCGGAATTTATGTTCAAGAAGGAGTGGTCTGATGGACTATACAATTCGCCAAACAAAATTTGCAACGATAGCACCCTTCAAAACGAAAGCAGGCCGCGAACGGGTTATAATATTCAATCCGGTGGGCGCCGTTTGGTTTGCTGCTTTTATCACCGAGCAGTCTAAATCAATCCCGATCGGCTGCGCTTGTTGTGTCATCAAAGGCCAAGAGGCCTTGTTTAGAGGTATCTATGTTGAAATGCCCTATCGACGCCAAGGTATATTTAGAGCCTTATTCACGGAGCAATTAAAATATTGCCTGGCCCATGGGATCAAGGAACTGACGGCAAATTGTACTCCACTCTCACTGCCCGAATTTTTAGCGAAAGGGTTCACTAAGGTAGGTAACTATAAAAAAAGTCAAACTATTACCGTTGTGAGACGGGTTATATAATTTTAAGACTCGTTGAAAACGATCAGATTGAAGGGATAACGGCACACAAGGTTGGTGGTTTAGACTACTGACGTTGATTATCGTTAAACATAATGCGACAAGCACATTTTGCATAAATCCTTATTCCGTAAGAGTTACCAAAGCTTGCGACTGGACATACACTATTGCATAAGGAAGTGAATTTAATCATGAAATCCTTTTCAGTGGGTGAAGTCAGGAAATTGGTGAACGGTGTGGTGATGCAAGGAACAGATGATTTATTAATTAATGATGTTGCACACTACTTGGAAAAGATGAAGCAGCCTAATATGCTCCTTTTTTTAAAATCAAACTGGAACGTCGATTGGGATATCATTCGAAGTTGTGTCCCATGTGCGATTATGACGGATAAATATTTTGCAGGCTTACAAAATCTGGACGGGTGTGCGGTTATTCTAGTTAAAGATATCCAAATCGCTTATTGGCAATTTGTTGAATATTACCGAAGTCCGTTTCAGACTCCTGTGGTAGCTGTGACCGGCACATGTGGAAAAACAACGACTAAGGATATGATCAAGCATATTCTCAATAATAAGTTTAAAGTTCATGCCACGAACGCTTCGGCAAACGGTCGCACCGGCCATTTAAGTAACCTGGCGGGGATAGACGAGACTACAGAAGCTGCAGTCTTTGAAACTGCAGTGGGTAAACCAGGCGACATAACCAATAGCGGTAATTATTTTAAACCAACGATTGGGATCATCACAAACATTGGACTTGATCACCTGGATGGATGTAAAACAGTAGACGGCTATATCCGAGCTAAGGGAGAAATGGTGAGCATCCTGGGAGAAGGAGTTCTGATTGTCAATGCCGATGATGAAAAGACCAGAACAATCGGGCTTAATAACTTTAAAGGACGGATTGTATATTTTGGGATCTATAACTCTGCGGATTTTCAAGCCTCGAAGGTTCATTATAGAAAAAATGGTATGGACTTTGTTTTAACGTTTGAAAATACAGAGTATCCAATATTCGTGCCAGGCTATGGAGAGCATCAAGTCTATAATGCAATGGCAGCCTGCGCTGCCGTTCATGAGATGGGGATGAATATCGGAATGAGCGAAGCTGTTGAACGTTTACAAACCTTTAACAATATGCTCAGACATTTGGAAATGTTATCCGGTTCGGGAGGTTCGATAATCCTCTCACTGGAGGCTTTCGTATCCGCAGCCTCAACGTCCGGCTTTTGCGGAGCGCGTCCATTGTCCGGCAAACGCTCCGGAGGGGGTGAAAGCCAAAATTTGATTTGGGCAGCCGCAAATTTCGCATTGATTCTTGCTGATTCTTCACTGTCGCCGGTAGCTATCACATAGGCATACCGATGCCCCATAGAGAGAGGAGGTACAAGCAGTGCGCCTTTTCGCGGTCTTAGAAAAACCTCTTGGACACCCGGGCAGTTGAAGGCCTTCTTTCTGCCGGTGATTTTTTCCAGGAGCCCTGCTTCTGAGAGGATGACATACTGGGCGAAGACATTTTGCTTATGCCTTGGTATGAGATTTGGCTCCTGCCCAAGTGCGAGTTTTAAGGTTTCTTGAACTAAATTAAATCCCAGGCCTATCTCAATCAATCTATTCATGCCTCCCCCGGAAATTCGGGGGTTAATTTCAACGAGTTTCCATTCTTTCTGATCAAGATGTCCCCAGTCAGTATCTTCATGGGCAATAGGAACCGCATTTTTCTTCCAGACGTGGCGCATTTCCAGATGACAGGCGCCGGATTCCATGCCATGAATAAGGACAATATCCTCGACCGCTGCTCTCAGGTCTTGATAAAAGTCTTCAGGGGAATCAAGGAGGAGATTGTAGCCGGTAATAATAAAACGCATATTATAGTTGATCTCTTGTTGAATAATGGCGACAATGTGCAGTTTCTTCTGATGAACAATGACTTCCACTAAATATTGTGGTCCGTCCAGAAATTCTTCCACTAAGATGGGGTCCGTTGATTTTTGGGAGATTTTTTCCAGATAGCGTTTAAACTGTTTGGCGTTATTAATCTTAAAGACGTCTTTGGAACTACAGGAATGGGGTAATTTTAGGATAAACGGAAAACTCTTTTTCAGTTTCATCGGTGTGGACGAAAGCGGCATATTCCCCTCCCCTAAGACCGTAAAACGAGGGTTATAAGGTGACTCGGAGAGAATTTGACGAGAAAGGATTTTATCCTGCATAGCCTGAATTGCTTGCGTAGAAAAGTGGTTCACTCCGAATTCCTCAGCCAGTATGCAGGCAGTATGGCAATACGGTTCAATAAAACTGACAATTGCGCAGATCTCGATGCCGTTTAATATGAGGCGTCGGACATCCAGCTTTATTTCTTCGAGGTTGTTTAAATCACAGAACTGCATCAGGTGAACATCAGGAAACGATGTTCGGTTTTCCAGGAATTTGGGCCGATCAGTATACAACACGGTATAATAGCCGAGCTGTTCAGCTGCCCTTAAAGCTTCCCGGCTTGATCCGGACTTATGGGTGCCTATAAATAGTATTGTTTTCATGATGATGAACCCTCATTTATTTAAATTATTTAACTTTATAATAATCGCATAAAAACTGGACAATTTCATACATATTCAAGCGGCTGGCACCTTTGACCATGATTGTCATGCCCGGTTCTATGGAATGAATTATTTCTCTCTGCATTACTTTTATATGGGATTGTTTGTAATGCTTCACTTGACTGGCCGGATATCCGGCCTTAACGGCTCCCTCGCCGATATGCACAGAACTCTTGCCAAACGTATAAAGGAAGTCGAGTTTTTTATCTGCGACATACCGGCCAATATCGTCGTAATCTTGGTAGGTTCGCGCACCAAGTTCCGGCATACTTCCAAGAATAGCCATTTTCTTTTGCTTGGCAAGGTGCAGGAGGACATCGATGGCGGCCTTTACGGCTGGGGGATGAGCATGGACGGTATCGTCAATGACGGAGATTTCATCTCTCAACCGATGAATGGCTAAACGATGATTCGGTTTTTTCATCGTTTGCAGCCCCGTTTGCATTTCGGCAGGGAGGAAACCCAATTGGTCAGCAACTCCAATCGCCAATAATGCATTATAAACGTTATGCTCGCCGAAGACGGGAATTAAGAAGGGATACTCATCTCCTTGGAGAACTAACGTAAACGTCATCCCTTTTTCTGAATAAGCAATATTGTTGGCTTGGTAATCTGCTCTTGAGTTTATGCCTACGGTAAAAATCTTCCCCACAAAGTTGTGGGTGTGCAGCAGCTTGGAATTAGCATCATCAGCATTGAGCAATAAAATACCGGAGGGATTCATCCCTTCAATCAGTTCCGATTTTGCGGCGGCGAGCCTTTCTATTTTGTTTTCAAAATTACCAATATGGGCAAGTCCGACATTCGTAATAACCCCGATATTGGGCCGGATGATCCGGCAGTGTTCCGTAATCGCATTTGGGAAGGCCATCCCGTATTCCAAGACAGCCGCGCGGTGAACAAAGCCGATTTCTTCAGCATGAACCAACGTCTTATCAACCGTATTGTAATAATCCTTCGATTCAAACACGACCCATCTTTCCCTTAGAATCGCGGAAACCATAGCTTTTACCATGGTTTTTCCCGCACTTCCGGTAACAGCGATGATCGGTTTTTCCGCATTAGGATTAAAAGCCAACATACTCACCTCATTGTAATAAGTCATGCGGGGGCGGATTAATTTTAGTTTGATGTTCCTTGGCTAGAAACATCGCATACCTGATCATATTTCTCACGACATCGAGCTCCAAATAAAAGGCCGGAGGGCACCCCGGACGCCAGTTGATCTCATATATCCAAATTTTTCTCAGATCATCAAGAGCGACATCGATTCCCAGTTCATCAATTGTTTCGGAAAAAGTATTCTGCTGTATTTGATCTATATGGTCGGCAAGCTGAAGAGAAAATTGTTCCAAGTAGCGCTTGACATCATAATAGTCATTTCCGAATTCCTGTTTCAAGAAAGGTACCAAATAGTTAGTGGAACCTCCGCTATTAATATTGGAAACGATGCTTCCATGAGGTCCAATCCGGGGATAAACTGTGGTAATGACCCATTTGCCGTTTTCGTTCTTTTGAACATGCATGCGAAAATCATAAACCTGTCCGGACCGGGTCTTGCAGTTGATATACGGCTGCGCCAGATACGGTTCCTCCTGAAGCTTGCCGGAGATATAGGCGCGCAACTCATCATAACTAAAGTCATGATTATCCGTAGAAACTAACAACTGAAACTGATCCTTGATCCTTCTAATGAAAGTAACACCTTGTCCTTTCTGTCCATTGACAGGCTTAAAAACGATATTACGATACTGATTAATAAAATCGAAGAATCCTCCGGGGGAATGGATAATTTTAGAGGGTATTAGATAGGGGGAAAATACACCTGCGGTTCTTAGTCTTTCATAGATTCTCATTTTATTTCCAATCGAAAAAGTGGTAAACGGAATGTCTTCTTTGAGCTTAGCAATAACTTCTTCCGCCCGCTCTAATTTTTCGGGACTTCCCGAATTATAAATCACATTCGGAAAGAGACTTTCCGTGCTCTGCCAGCTTCCGTTTTCATAGACGTAGCCATGAATGATCCTATTTTCTAAATCAATACCCTGGGGAGAAAAATAAAGTAGTTCGGCGCCCTCTGCTTTGGCAACAGCTGCATAAGCATAGGCCTTAATCACTTTCTGCGGGTGTTTACGATGGTGCAGCATCCCGATTAACATTGACAATAACCACCTCTTTGCTTCGCGCAACAGGTTTAACATTATTAAACCGGCGCCTATACACTATATGAAGATTGTGAGAATTATGGGATATTTTTATCCAGGAATTACCACATAATATGCATATCCCATAATCTGCAAAGGATAAAAATAACCTAGTGACTTAAATTCGCTAGGTTATTTATACCTGGATGAGGAGTGTTCTCTCTTCTCCCACACTATACGGCGGGCAGTGACATAATTAGTTTGATAGAAACTGGTGAGCATGAAGGCGTTGATAACCTGAAATAACTACCTAAACATCATAGTATTTACCAACTGAGGACATCCTTTTATGGATGTCTTTTTCTGTTGAGCATGCATATAAATGTACTACACTTGTTGGACGAAGGAGGGCTCTGAGTGCAAGAATATATACGCAAACGGGTGCTCGATATTGGAACTTACATATTGGAATCGAGTGCAACTGTTAGACAAACGGCTGACGTATTCGGTGTCTCTAAAAGTACGGTGCATAAAGATGTGACAGAACGTTTACCCTTGGTAAATGAGAAACTATCCATGGAAGTAAAGCATATTCTTGAAATTAACAAGGCAGAACGACATATTCGGGGAGGGGAGGCCACTCGGAAAAAATACCAGGAAATCTAGAAGAATATTGACGAAATTGAGGAGATTATGAAAAATTATTGAAAACCATAAAGGGATTAGCGAATTAATCACGAATGACTTTTAGTACTAAACTATCAATAGCGAATCTCCCGTGAGGGAGATTATGCTATTTGTTTATATATTAAGTCGAGATGGACAAGCTATTGATGACGAAAGGGGTATCCCCACTGATGTTTGGAATTGAACTGGGAATTGACTTGGGTACAGCGAGTATTTTGGTTTATGCTAAAGGAAAAGGGATCGTTTTACATGAACCCTCTGTGATTGCCATAGACCGCAATACGAATAAACGAGTTGCCGTAGGAGAAGAAGCACGGTTAATGATCGGCCGAACACCGGGGAATATTGTGGCCGTGCGTCCTATGCGTGATGGGGTGATCGCGGATTACCAGACTACAGAGCTTATGCTGAAATATTTTCTGGAGAAAGCAGGCGCCAAACGCTGGCCGTTCTTCAAAACACGTGTCGTAGTTTGTATTCCTTCAGGAGTAACGGAAGTGGAACAACGGGCAGTCAAACAGGCGGCCTACCAGGCCGGTGCCAAAGATGTGAAAGTAGTTGAAGAACCGTTTGCGGCGGCATTGGGAGCAGGATTGGACATTTCTGGTCCAACCGGGAGCTTGGTTGTGGATATTGGTGGAGGAACAACGGATATTGCAGTGCTTTCGCTTTATGGTATAGTTGTAAAACGGAGCCTACGGGTTGGTGGGGATAAAATTGATGAAGCCATTAGCCGTTATATTCGTCGGGAACTTAATCTTATGATTGGAGAACGTACCGCTGAAGAAATTAAAATTGCGATCGGGGCAGCCATACCGGAGGGTCGTCCATCTGCGGAAATTGATGTGCGCGGACGTAATTTGATTACTGGTTTGCCTAAGACCATCAAGGTGAATTCCCAAGAATGTTTTGTTGCCATCGAGGAATCTATTGAAGCGATAGTTGCCGGGGTAAAGGAAGTTTTGGAACGAACCCCGCCGGAATTATCCTCTGATATTCTTGATAAAGGGATTGTTATGACTGGGGGAGGGTCCCTGATGTACGGTTTTGACACGCGTCTCTCCCGCGAGACAGGATTGCCGGTCAGTATAGCTGATGATCCCATTTCCTGTGTGGTCTTAGGGACGGGTAAGATGTTAAATGGATGTTTTTAGGGAGGAAGTGTCTTAGCGCGGTCGCACACGTTCCATCGCTATTCGCTTGGTGATGCCGCTAAAACGCATAACCTCTGGGCTTTCCTGAATGTGCGACCAATGCGTTTCTTAACGCTTCATCGCCTGCGCTCATTGACGCGATTTCTCTCTACGTGTTCTCTAAGCTAAGACACTTCCTTTGGCTTGGGTCGGAGGGGGTTTGGAATGACGCCGGGGGCACTGTGACGCTGTCTGTGTTCAGGGACGCAGAGGCGCTTTTTTGCGTGCTATTCAAGCATCCATTCAGCTCATAGTGAGGTAGGATGGGTTAATACGGAGGCACGCGTATTGGAAAGGAAAGATTTTCTATGAGAGTCGATATTCTGGGGATTACCGTAGATACATATTCCATGCAAGAGACGGTGGAGCAGATCCGTCAAGCGGTAGAAGGTCAGCTCCAGATCCGTGTTGTTACTGCTAATCCTGAAATGATCTATGCATCAGAACGGAATGTTAGGATAAAGAAGCTAATAAATTCAGCAGATATAGTAACAGCAGATGGGATTGGAGTAGTTTGGGCTGCCCGGAGGTTAGGGACTCCAGGATTAGAAAGGGTTACAGGGATTGATTTAGTCCATACTTTGTTCCCCATTGCGCATGCGGGTAAATGGCGGATTTTCTTTCTGGGAGGAAAACCAGGCGTGGCGGAACAGGCAGCAAATCAGGTTGTACGTAAGAATCATGGGATAACTTGTGCTGTTATGCACGGTTACTTTAGCCCGGATGATGAACCTGGAGTATTAGAAAAAATCCGGTATTTTCGACCGGATGTTTTGCTTGTCGGGTTGGGCGCACCCCGCCAGGAGTATTGGCTTGCAGAGCATCCCGGATTAGCTTCCGTTAGTATAGGGGTAGGTGGGAGTTTTGATGCTTTGGCCGGGATTGTGGTTCGCGCGCCGAAACGCATTCAAGACCTTCATTTGGAATGGCTCTATCGCTTGTGGAAAGAGCCCTGGCGTTGGAAACGCCAAGTTGTGTTGCCGCGTTTTGTAATAAAAGTCCTTTGGCAGGGATTCTGGCGCAAGACCCCTTAAAAGAAAGAAATTGCTTCGTATTAGAGAGTAGGAGGAAGGGTAACATGCCAGAATGGGAAGACAGAAGGTTTTGGCAGCGTTTGAAAGAGGACCCGGAAGCCCGAGATGCTTTCCTGGCCGAACATCAAACGTTTATTTGTCATGTGGCTAGCCAAGCGTGTTCCCACTCCCTGGAATGGGGCAAGGATGATGAATTATCGGAAGCGTTGATTGCCTTTAATGAAGCGGTAGATTTGTTTGTCATGGATAAAGGGGTCCCATTTTTAGCCTATGCCCGTATATTGATGAAACGCCGCCTGATCGATTATTATCGCAAGCATCGCTTGAGGCAGGCTATATCCCTCGACCAGGAGGGCTTCGGACGAGAGGTCGATATATCTCTTGGTATAGATGAGTTTAGGGAGCAAGAGCAAAACCAAGAACGGGCGGAGGAAATTCAACAGTTTGCCAGAGTTTTAGCCTCGTTTCAGCTTACCTATCATAACTTGGTTAAAGTTTCTCCAAAACATCGGGATTCCCGCGAGACACTACTCCGTGCGGCTCGAGAATTAGCCTTTGACTCTGAGTTGTGGTCTCAGGTTGAACGCAATGGAAGAATTCCCCTACAATCCTTAGCTTTGAAAACTCAGATTCACCCAAAGGTTTTAGAACGGGGAAGAAAGTATATTTTAGCGGTCGCCTTATTGGTGGCGAATCAACATGACTATGTTTATTTACGTGAATATGTACTCACGGGTGATAGGGGGGCGAAAGGGTGAGTAAAATGAAAGCTGTAGTGTTGGAAAAGTCCGGGTCACGTTATACTGTGCTTGGTCAGGATGGTGCCTTTCGCCAAGTTTATAGACGAGTTAACGCTGAGGTGGGCGAAGAGGTTCAAATCCAACCATGGATTGAGTTTGTTAGTGGGATACGCATATGGGTTGGGGCTGCTGCGCTTTTCCTTTTGGCAATAACGACCCTCCTGGGGTGGACCCTATATCAAGCGCCAACCGCGGTAGCGCTACTATCGGTTGATATTAATCCGAGTGTACAGTTTGAGTTGGACAGTCAAGGGCAGTTATTAAAATTTCAAACTCAAAATGAAGATGCGAAACGGATGCTGAGTCAGATTAACTTAAAGGGGAAACCGCTTGAAGAGGTCTTAGAACAAATTGTTGTCCAGGCATATGATCAAAAATTCCTTAGTTCTGAGCAGCATTGGGTTGTGGTTGGATACTCTCCGATGATCAACAAAACCTTGGAACAAATTCCGGAGGAACTTAACGAGAATCAAATTATCTCATGGGTCATAGAGATAGGTAAGAAAAAAGGGTTGACCCCGCAGGTTACGGTTTTCTCCCTGACTTCTCAGGAACGGGAGCTTGCTCAAAAAGGGGATCTTACTTTAGGTGAGTATGCGCTTTGGCAGATTGCAGATAAGGCAGGAGTCGTGACGCAACCGGAGAGACTAAAAGATACATCAGAACGGGTCCGGCTACTGGAAAATCCACAGGTTCAAGTGCAGATCAAGGCGGAGAAGAATAAGCGTCAATCCGTTTTACCTCAAACTTCGGGCACTGAGAAGCAAAACTTGGGTTCAATAGGTATACCAGGTGAATATGGCACGGAAAAACTTCTGCCCAAAGGGACACTATTTTTACCGAACAAGGAGTTATATTCTTGGATAGACAAGAGTAGAAGTAAAGATAAGGATAAGCAAAAGGATAAAGATCAGGATCAGGACAAGGATCAGGACAAGGATCAGGATAAGGATCAGGATAAGGATCAGGACAAGGATAAGGGCAAGGGCAAGGATAAGAATAAGGATAAGGATAATTATTATTATATGCTGAAGGATCAGGAAAGAGGCAGCGCTAACTCTAACGCTGAAAATGCGGGTATGCTCAAGGCACGACACATCCCGTACTTATATTCCCGGAGTTTGATCGGGATTTAACAACGAATACATTGATCTGTATAGAGCTTGGCACCTGCCATGCTTTCTTTTTACTTTCTTCAGGTGGTCTGTTCTTCAGCAGACGGGGGTAATCTTATTTTAGTGTGCGGGCGTATGCTTGTTCTGTTTCGCTAACCATATTACCTATGGAAAACTTAGGCCAGCGGTTAAGGCCAGAAAAAACAAGGGACTTTGCCAAATCAGGATTGTCGAGAATCCTGGAACAGGCATCACTTAACTCTGCCACATCGCCAGGGGGAACAAGCAGCCCGTCTTTCCCGGCGCGGATGACTTCCGGAATTCCGCCAACAGCACTGGCAACAATCGGGACCCCAGCTTGCATTGCTTCCAGAAGGACTAACCCCATACCTTCACTAACTGAAGGTAAGACGAAAAGATCCATGGCTGGAAGTGCCTTATAGGCCTGGGGAAGGTAGCCTGTTAAAGTATGGGGGATAGTACTCTGCTTAAGCTCGAATTCCAGGTCTTGACGAAGGGGTCCATCACCGATGAGCAAAAGGTGAAGAGTTGGGAATTCTAAGCGCAGTTGAGTTGCCGCCTTAATCAAATAAGTCTGCCCCTTTGTGGGATGGAGGCGACCTATCGATCCGAGAACGAGAGCATCTGCAGGGATTCCCCATTGTATGCGGAACTGGTGTCGAGAAGAAGTCGGATCATCAAAAGAAATGGGGGCTTGGCCGTTATATATGGTTTCAAGATTTCGACCACCTCTCAAAGCAACTTCTCTTGCTAAATATTTGGAGACTGTAATAATCCTGGAGGTTAAGGGAAGGGTCAGGCGGTCAATTCCTAAAGCCATACGGGCAGACCAAGGGGAAAGATAATCGTAGGCCAGAGAGCTATGGACAGTAGTCAGGTTGGGGATACCCAACCATCTTGCGCCCAGACGACCCAGGAGGTTAGCCCGCGAACCGTGGGTGTGAACAAGATCTATCCCTTTTTGCCGGGCCCAGCGAATGATGCCGGGGAGGGGAGAAAGGTCAAGAGGAAAGTGCATGGGGAGAGTTTTAGTGGGGATATTGGTTTCGCGGGCAAGGGCGGCGAAAGGTCCGTGGGTTAGGCAAACAAGATGTGGGGTGAAACGGGTCCGATCTATTCCATTCAGCAAAGTCAACACATGCTGCTCAGCCCCACCAATTTCTCCCCCACCTATAATATGTAAAATTTTATAGGGTTTCACAGACAAGTCATCTTCCTTTCAGCCTCTAACTTAGGTATACTGGAAGTGCGGGGCGCGAGGCGCGAAGTGCGAGGCGAGAAACACGATATTTGGTTTTCGAACATCGAACATCGCACCTCGAATACAAGGTATACTGGTAGTTAGAAGAATAATACTGAATATGACATAAAAGACTTTAATATATCATAAGACAAATTGGTTCATATCTGCAATAGCGAAGGGTGAGGCGGGAAACGCGATATTTGATTTTCAAACATCAAGCATCTTGCCACGTGCCTCGTGCATCGAATTAAAGGAGGAGTTTCAGTGTTACAGAGCCGGGAGATCCAGGAAATTATTCCTCATCGTTATCCCTTTCTTATGGTAGATCGTATCATAGAATTAGAAGAAGGAAAAAGGGCTGTCGGCATTAAGAACGTCTCCGGCAATGAACCGTTCTTTCAGGGCCATTTTCCAGGTCACCCCATTATGCCGGGAGTATTGATTATGGAAGCACTTGCCCAGGTTGGAGCCGTGGTTATCCTTAAATTGCCGGCCTATGTGGGCTATTTGGCGTTGTTTGCAGGCTTAGATAACGTCAAGTTCAGGGGGCAAGTGATTCCCGGAGATCAGTTGCGTTTGGAAGTAGAGCTTATCAAATCCCGGAAAACGTTTGGAGTCGCCCAGGGCAAGGCGTATGTTGGGGAAGAATTGGTTGCTGAAGGCACCCTTAAATTCTTTCTACAGAAGAACCCAGCCCAGTGATTGGTTCAACTTTACAAAAAGTCAGCAGAGCTAGGAGCAACACAGCACGCCCCCTGGCTCTTTTTCTTGCTTTGAGTGTTATTGATGGGCTATATTTCCCCAATGAATTGCTTATTTTCGGATTCGCTTTAGCTGTCTATGTACTGGTATCTTACGTATCCAGACAGATCAATTTCGTTACCGAAACGGCTTCCTCCTTTGGTTTAACGGACTTCTTACTTTGGGGAATGCTCCTTTTTTCTATTTTAGGGATTCTTCATCCCATCAAAGTTAAGGACGGAATGCTGGAAGCTTTGCGCTGGGGAATTTTCTGGTTGACCTATCGGTTAGGGGTACGGATTTCTTCCAATGAAACTGAAAAACAACACTTAGGACAATATCTGGAGCGGCTTGCTATTGTTGTAGCTTTGATAGGCTGGCTGCCTTATGTGAGCAAAGTGGCCGGAAGGTTAAGTTCTGTATTTGGCTACCCTAATGCCACAGCGGCTTTTTTAGGAGCAGTGCTTTTACTTAATCCTCATAGTAAACCGGTACTGATCATCCTGGGAATTTCTTTATTAGGCACGGGTTCACGTGCAGGAGTGGGACTGTTTATGGCAGTGCTCATTGGCCGGCAGATTATGTTAGGTATCCCTCTATTCTATGAGTTGCGACAAAGATTTCAGGCGAGAAGTCTCAGAGCACTGTGGGTAATAATACCGGCACTTATGAGCGCGGTCCTGATGTTACTTTATTGTAGACCGGTATGGGATAATCTAACATCTGGTGGTTTCTCATCTTCGAGTTGGCAGGAACGGTTAGTTTATTTTAAAGACGGAATAAGCTTGGCTTGGAATGCAGGGGGCCTTCCCCAAGCCGGAGGGTGGATGGCGTTTCCCACAGTTCAACGCTTTCCGTATTGGACGGCAGACCCTCATTCCAGCTTTATTCATATCTTATTAAACCAAGGGGTTCCAGGCGTCTTGAGTGTGGGGATTTGGATTAGTTATAGTTTTGCTCAGATCTGGAAGTATTGGGAAAAGAATCGTGTACTACTCAAATCAAGGGTGGAATTCGAAGCAACAAAAACTCAGGTTCGAGTAGGGGGAGCCTTGGCTTTTTTAGGACTACATAGTTTGGTGGATGCCGATTTCTCCTTTGCTGCTTTGGGATTTTTATTTTGGCTGCTATTGGGGAGCATTCAAAAAAGAGAAGAACGCATTTGCCCTTCCTTATCAAGGCACAAATTAACGGCTATGCTGAGCAGCAAGGGAATGCTTGTTCTAAGTCTAATCCTGTGCCTGTTTAGTGGGAGCGCACTCCTAAACCCTAACCTCTTAGAGAAAGAACAGAGTTGGAATATCCAGGCCGTTCAATGGCGTGAACAGGACCCGGCTAAAAGTAAGGCGCTTTGGGATAGGAGTTTGAATTGGGATCAGACTCAAGTAGGTACGCGGCGGGAGCAGGCGGAGCTTCTGTTATGTGAAGGAAACGTGGATACGGGACTTCAGGCTGTTGAAGAAGTGATTTATTGGCAGCCACTTGATCTGGAAGCGTATGAATGGGCTCAGTCAATTGTTTGGGATACTGCGGAGGTGCAGCGTCGGTTGCAGCCAAAAGAGGCGGCCAGGCTCTATCGCTGGGTCGAATGTGTACCGCAAAAAATTGAGGATAGAGTGGCCATACTCACCCCGACAGACCGGCTGCTTTGGCGGGGTTACCAGGATTTCCTACCGTCTCAACATATTAAACTCCTGGCTGAGTATGCTCGGCAAAGGCAACAAGGAGAGAGGGTTACTTATGCACTTTTTTCTGACCTTAAATAAAGACGGCAGAGTCGGTTTTTCTCCATTTCGGGAGAGGGACGCTCAGGATTCAAGTGTGGTCAGCTATCTTTGTGCACCTCTCTCCTGTGCGACTATTCAGGCAGTTCAAGAGCAGCTGCGTCGGCGGGACCCCTTTACTTTCTGGCACAAAGGATCCATTCGGAAGGATAGTAAATTAGAAATCATTAAGATACTTAAAGGGTTTGGCTGGAATGCGTCGGACTTAACCTGGAAGGAATACGGCCCAGCTCTAACGATTGGTCAAGTTTCACCGGAGGAGCAAGATAACGAGGCTGGGAAAGCATTTAATCAACTGACCCTGGGAAGGCAATTATCCATGGGGGATCTTCGGGGTCTCGCCCGCGAACTTAAGATTAAAGAGGATGACATAAAAAAATTTGCCCATTTCAACGTGGAACAGGGAAGGGCGAAGTGGGTTCCTGCGGTGAGGAAAGTAGGCAATAGTTGGCAGTGTCAACGGTGTGGGGAAAGGAATGTGGAAGAGTGGCCCGGTCAGTACGAAATGGCTGCAACCTGTCGAAGTTGCGAGAGTATTGGCTCAAGCACTTCTCTGGATGTATTATATCGAGATGAACGATCTCTCTCGGGCGGTCCTTCCGAGGTAATCTTTCAGCCGCACTGGGTTTTATCGGAGGCCCAACGTATAGCCAGCGAACAAGTGCTTCAATTTATCAAAGACCCTCGTGTAGAAACTGCACTTCTCTGGGCTGCATGTGGCGCAGGAAAGACTGAGGTAAGTTTCCCGTCTGCCGCTTGGACACTGAAGCAGGGAAAATCCGTGCTTTTTGCCGCACCACGTCAAGATGTCATTAATGACGTTACACCAAGGCTTCAGCGGGACTTTCCAAATTATCCGTTTCAAGTGTTAACCGGAACATCTTCGATCAAATTTCAAGGCGGAAGAATGGTCCTGGCGACCACGCACCAGGTATTAAGATTTTGGCGTGCTTTTGATGTGATCTTCATGGATGAGATGGATGCCTTTCCTTATCAGGGGAGCCGCGCTTTGGAGTGGGGATTGAACCACGCTCTGCGCCAAGGTGGTAAAATACTCTACTTAACTGCAACCCCTTCATCTGAAAGCTTAAAGGCGGTTAGGCAAGGCATGATGCGGCTTATCAGGCTTCCGGCGCGGCACCATCACACCTCTTTGCCGGTACCAATTTGGGCACAATCCCGTCACTCTCTGGAACCAAACGGGTGTACAGGCGGATGGGCTTCTCAAATCAATTCATTAAGGGTACAGGGACCGGTGTTAGTATTCGTCCCCAAGATATCCTGGATTGATCCGTGGATCAAATGCTTCAGGAGGTATTTTCCTGGTTGGCGTGTTGACGGCAGCTACAGTGCAGATCCGGATCGTCCCTCTAAAATCAAGCGATTGCGTCAGGGTGAGTTTGATCTCTTTGTGAGTACGACTATCCTGGAACGCGGTATCACGCTGCCCCGGATACAAGTGGTGGTTCTGGGAGCAGATCATTCTGTTTTCGATGAGCGTGCTTTAGTACAAATGGCTGGAAGGGTAGGTCGAACCAGAGAAAATCCCGGGGGAAGGGTCGTTTTTGTGTCTCAGCGGAGGACAAAAGCCATGAGAACCGCCGTTCAGTGGATCGAGGAGCAAAATAAGCGCGCTCTTGAGCTAGGGCTTATCGATATTCGAGATTCGTGATTCGATTGGCGTTGCTGGGCTGAGACCAGCATATTTCTAATAATTTCTATGGATCCTGGTAACTTCAATTCAAAAGAATATTGATGGTAAAAACGCCTTTCAGGTAGCAGGTGAACTAAGAAATCTTCTTTTTGCGGGTGATGACACCAATAAGGCGATGAAGAGGAGTAAAAATATGGTATAATAAATATGGGTTTATATAGAAAGGAGTTACGCTCATGAAGCAACGTTTATTGGTACGATTGCTGGAAGAAAAGGAAATGAAACTCAAAGGCGGTCTGTACCATCAGACACAGATCAAACTTGCATATAATTCTAATCGTATTGAAGGTAGCCGCCTTTCTGAAGATCAGACCCGGTACATTTACGAAACAAATACTGTCAATATGGAACAAGATGAAGCGGCAAATGTTGATGATATCATTGAAACTGTAAACCACTTTTCCTGTTTTGACTATATGCTTGTTCATGCGGATGAGGAACTGACGGAGGAAATGATTAAGGAATTTCACCGGCTCCTGAAACGGAACACATCCGATGAACGCAAAGAATGGTTCCGTGTCGGCGACTACAAGACCAAACCGAACGTCGTCGGAGACATGAAGACAACGGCACCTACAAAAGTCATCAGTGAAATTCAAAAACTACTTACTGATTATCATCAAAAAATAGATATTACAATAGATAATATCGTGGATTTCCATTACAGATTTGAAAGTATACATCCTTTTCAAGATGGTAATGGGCGGGTGGGCCGTATCATCATGTTTAAAGAGTGCCTAAAAAACGATATTTTACCTTTTATCATTGACCATACTCATAAACTGTTCTATTATCGCGGCCTTAAGGAATACAAAACTGAAAAAGGATATCTCATGGATACTTGCCTATCGGCACAGGATCAATACGAAGCAATGGTCTCATATTTCTTTCCGAATATCGAACAATCCGGTCCGGAAATGTATCAGTCCTAAAAATGATTTAAGGTTTATTGTATATTCTTAATGTCAAAATACCACATGATGTATTTGCAAATATATTGGATGAAATACCACCGTTTTATTTCAAAATAATTTACAAAATGAAATAACCATTCTATTCTAAAGGCGTAATTCCATTCATAAACAGCGAGGATGAACTAGATCCATTAATTACAATCGCTTTGATTCACTATCAGTTCGAAACCATCCATCCATTTTTGGATGGTAACGGCAGAATAGGCAGGCTTCTAATTGCACTCTATCTGATTGAGAAAAAACTATTGAGTCACGAGACTTTATATATATCTTATTTTTTAAAGAGAAATAGAATTGAGTATTATGACCGATTGACAGAAGTCAGGGTGAAAGGTGATTTTGAGCAATGGATAAAATTCTTTCTTTTAGCAACCTATGAATCGGCTCAAGATGCAATTAATACAATCGAAAGGATTATCAAGCTGCATGATAGAAATGTCGAAGTGGTAAAAAACACCGGCAAAGCTGCAAAAACTGTAATGAAAGTATTCAATTATCTTGAAGGCAGCCCGATTATTGACATTAAAAAAGCCAGTGTGGCATTAGAACTTTCCTTTAATGCTGTGTCAAATGCTGTTAACAAGCTTGTTGAATCGGGAATACTAAGACAAACCGAAAATATCCGCAGAAGCCGGGTGTTTGCTTATGAAGAGTATTTAGGTATACTGCGTAAGGACACATAAATAAAAAACAGTAATCATTAACAATGTCGGGTCAGAACAACCCCAAATATTCGAACCTCGAATAACGAACCTCGAGCATCGAGAAAGGGGTAGAAGCCTTGCAGGAGTTTTGGAAGGAAGCGGTTAAGATTACCCGAGCTTTATGGTATGAAGAAGTTCAAACATGTGCATTTTGTGGCGGAGTGGGCGATTTAGTCTGCCCAGCTTGTACAACAGGCTATCTTCATCCGGAGCTGGGGCGCTGTAGGAGGTGTGGGAAGTTAATTCTTAAAGAGAAAGCAAGCTGCCTGGATTGCGAAGCTGGGAAGGGTCCGAAACACCTTGATCTGGTTACAGCCTGGGGGCATTATTCCGGCGGATTAAGGGAATTTATCCAAAAGGTTAAATTCGAAGCGCAACCTCGGCGGTTAATGGAAATCGCACGCCCCTTTGCCAATTGGGCGATCAGCCAACTTCCCGCTGTTGACGGTGTAGTGGCTGTGCCAATGCATGCATCCCGTTTGGCAGAACGGGGCTTTAATCAAGCCGAGGTATTGGCATCGGTCATACACTGGGAATTGGGATTACCGATTATCGAGGGGGTTGAAAGGATCAAACCGACACCATCTCAAATCAAGCTTACGCGTCATGACCGCCTGCATAACCTGAAAGATGCGTTTGCGGTGCGGGAGCCGAGGTCTCTTACAGGACGAAGTGTATGGATTGTGGATGATGTAACGACAACAGGAGCAACGCTTGATGCTGTAGCAGGAGCTCTAAGCGGAAGCGGAGTTAAAACGATTTATGGTTTGTGTTTAGCGGCGGGAATTGAAAAAAAGACTTGTGCCTTTGGCTATTTAGCGTTATAATATAAACGGATGGGCAGAGCCTATTACATTTTTTTACGTAAGGGGAATATATTTCATGGCCTTTGAAGACAAAGATCTGGTATGTAAAGACTGCGGAGCTACTTTTATTTTCACTGTTGGAGAGCAAGAATTCTATGCTGAAAAGGGATTCGAGAACGAACCCCAACGTTGCCGCGAATGCCGCAACATACGCAAAGCAAACCGTAATTCCCAAGAGGGAAGAACACGCGAAATGTTTAATGTAATTTGCGCGGACTGCGGAGTGGAAACACAGGTTCCTTTCCAACCAAATTCTGATCGCCCGGTATATTGCCGTGAGTGCTACCAGCGCCATCGTCCAGTTCGCGAACAATATTAAATTCAAGTACTCTGAATTTAATTATTTAACACGACAAGCATTGGTTGACTTTCTAATAGTCAACTAATGCTTTTTTTATAAGTGAGAACACCTTTTCAACAAGGTTACCCACAACTATAATGCCAAAAAAAGCGTGTTTTTAACACTTATCCACATTATCCACACCCTCCTGTGGGTAATTATTAGGGGATAAAGGATACTTGCTCAATGGACAAAGATTAATAAGTGCTGCTTGAGATACACTTGAGATATAAAATTATAAGTCGTTAAAATCTTTTATTAAATTAAACTTTTTGAAGAAGGATTTTTAGTGTAAATCGGGAATATTACTTATGTGGCATCATAGAAGGGAGCTGAGTTAATGAATATTGTTATTCGTGGTAAACATATTGAATTAACGGACGCACTTAAAGAGTATGTTATGAAACGGGTAGGAAAGTTAGCGAAATACTCAGATGAATTTATGGATATACAAGTCACATTATTGGTTGAGCGAGATCGGCATCGGGTCGAGGTTACTGCTCCACTTCAAGGGATGATTTTGCGTGGGGAAGAAGAAACCGAAGATATGTATTCTTCAATAGATATGGTCGTCGAGAAATTGGAACGCCAAATCGAAAAATATCGAACACGAATTAATAAAAGGATGCGTTCTAAGATTTTTAAGGATTATGACTCAAAGCAACCTGTCGAAGTGAACGAAGAATCGCGTGAGGAAGTTGTCCGGCATAAGAAATTCCCTTCGAAGCCTATGTCAGTGGAAGAAGCTATTATGCAGATGAATCTGATTGGCCATAATTTCTTTGTGTTTACAAATGCGGAAAGCCAGGAAATGAATGTAGTTTACCGTCGTAACAATGGAGACTATGGTTTACTCCAACCCCAAGCTTAAATCCGTTACAAGACGGGTAATTTGCGAGGCGTACTCAAAATAAGTCGTCTTAATAAATATATCAGCCGTAAGGCCCGCATTTGCGGGCCTTACAATGCACTAGTCAGAAAGTATAACTGACTTTATACCTTTAGAAAGGTCCCTTCTCGCCATCACGACGCCTTGCCATCCTTGGCGGCGCTACTAATCTCAAACGTCCTGTTTGAGTCATGGCGACAGGGACACTTGACCATCCTTGGTCATCGCTCTAACCTCGAACGTCCTGTTTGAGTCATAACCTGCGAAGACAGTGTCTTCGCGTGGGAGCTAGCCAGGTTTCTTTAAATCGCCCGGTTCGGTTGCAGTCGGTTCTTAAGGATGTTAGAATTAATGGATATACGGATTAGAAAGGTGGACATAATGGGTTTTTTAAGTTTGTTCGATGATAATGCGCGAGAAATACGGAAATATCAAAAGCGCGTTGCAGTGATTAATAACCTTGAACCGACGATCCAAGCCCTAAGCGATGACGAATTGCGTGGGAAAACCGCCGAATTCCGAGGACGGCTGGAACGGGGAGAAAGCTTGAATAGTCTTTTGCCGGAGGCATTTGCGGTCGTTCGAGAGGCCGGCAGAAGGGTAATCAGTCAGCGGCACTATGATGTGCAGTTGATCGGGGGTATGGTGCTTCATGAGGGCCGGATTGCTGAGATGCGTACTGGGGAAGGGAAAACCCTTGTGTCCACTTTGCCGGCATATTTAAATGCTTTAACGGGTCAAGGTGTTCATATCGTGACAGTTAACGATTACCTGGCTCGCCGCGATAGTGAATGGATGGGGCAAATTCACAGGTTTCTTGGTCTTTCCATTGGTTTGGTTGTGCATGGTATAGACCCCGTAGATCGTCGGAACAGCTATGCCGCAGATATTACATATGGAACAAATAACGAATTTGGCTTTGACTATCTCCGGGATAACATGGTCACTCGTCCAGATGCCCTGGTTCAGCGTGAACTTCATTATGCTATTGTGGACGAAGTTGACTCGATCCTTATTGACGAAGCCAGGACACCACTTATTATTTCCGGTGAGGCGGACAAACCGACAGAATTATATTTTAGAGTGGCTATGATTATTCCCAGGTTGAAACCCGAGGATGATTACAAAGTAATTGAAAAAGAACGAGTTGTCACCCTAACGGAACAAGGAGTTCGTCGGGTGGAGAGCATGTTAGGTGTAGATAATCTTTATGAGGATATTCATACGGAGTTAGCTCATCATGTCAATCAGGCTTTAAAGGCACAAGCCCTCTTCAGACGGGACCGCGATTACGTAGTTAAAGACGGAGAAGTTATTATAGTCGATGAATTTACCGGACGTCTGATGTTTGGCCGCCGTTATAGTGAAGGATTGCACCAAGCCATCGAAGCTAAAGAGGGTGTAAAGATCGAAAAGGAATCCCAAACCTTAGCTACTATTACTTTCCAGAATTACTTTCGGATGTACAAAAAACTCGCTGGAATGACCGGAACGGCCATGACGGAAGAACCGGAATTCCGGAAGATTTATAAACTGGACGTTGTCGAAATCCCCACGAATAAACCAATGATTCGAAGCGATAGTCCGGACGTGATTTACCGTACGGAAAAAGGCAAGTTTTTGGCGGCTGTTGAAAGTATTATCGAGCGTCATGCCAATGGGCAGCCGCTTCTTGTGGGGACAGTTTCGGTTGAGAAATCCGAGTATTTAAGTGACTTGCTGAGCCGGCGTGGTATTCCGCACCAAGTACTCAATGCCAAATATCATGAAAAAGAAGCGGAGATTGTTGCCCAAGCCGGACAACCTGGAATGGTTACGATCGCCACGAATATGGCAGGTCGTGGAACGGATATTATTTTAGGGGAGGGTGTGCCTGAACTAGGGGGGTTACATATTATAGGGACAGAACGGCATGAATCCCGGCGCATTGATAACCAATTGCGTGGACGTGCTGCCCGTCAAGGTGACCCAGGATCAACCCAATTCTTTATTTCAATTGAAGATGACCTGATGCGTATGTTCGGTACCAATATCATGAGCGTTATGGATAAATTGGGGATGGATGATACCATGCCGATTGAGTCCAGGATGGTCTCCCGGTCTATTGAAACTGCCCAACGACGCGTAGAGAGTCGCAACTTCGACATACGTAAACACGTTCTTGATTATGATGATGTCATGAATCAGCAACGGGAGGTTATCTATGGACAGCGGCGTTCTGTACTCATGGGAGAAAACCTGCGGGACAATATTATGGACATGCTGGCGAAAGCGGTCAAAGACAGTATCAGTATGTTTAGTGGGGAAAGCCAGTTCCCGGAAGAGTGGGATCTGTCCGGCTTAGCAGACTATATTGAAAGTTTTTATCTGCCGGGGACCCATTTAGAACCCGAACAGTTCTCAGACCTCTCGATAGTAGAAATTGAGGAAATGTTATTGGAAAGAACCCAAGCCTACTATGAGAGCCGTGAAGAGCAATTCGGTTCTGAACTGATGAGGGAAATTGAGCGCGCAGTGATGCTTCAGGTTGTGGACAGTAAATGGATGGATCACCTTGATGCCATGGATATGCTTCGCGAAGGGATTGGTCTGCGGGCCTATGGGCAGAAAAATCCGCTGGTAGAATACAGGCGGGAAGGCTTTGAAATGTTTCAAGCGATGATTGATTCCATCCAGGACGATATCATCCGTTATGTCATGCGTGTGGCGCCTCATGTACGGGAAGAAGTTGCCGAACAGCCCCGAAACGTGACGGAGAACCGCTATGAAGGGGAACCCAGCCAACCTGTGCACGTCGGAGAACAGATTGGGCGCAACGATCTTTGCCCTTGTGGAAGCGGGAAAAAATATAAGAAGTGTTGCGGATTGCGCAAGAAGTAGGTTTAGAAAGGGTGAATAGATGTGCTTTCGGATTGGAAAAATGAACTGGAAACGTTAACAATATGCTTGGCGGATTTGAGGGTTTCCCTTTGACGTTGCTCAGCGTATCGAAAAGATCAGCGCGTTGGAGAGGGAGTTCCAACGGCCTAAATTGTGGGATAATCCCGCCTTGGCTCAAAAAATCATGCAGGAATTAGCCCTTCATCAAGGTAAAGTCAGGCTCTACGCTGAGCTGGAGCAGCGGCTTGAAGAAACGGCAACCCTTTGGCAGTTGGCGACAGAGGAAGATGATCTGAGTCTGGAGTCAGAGATTGAGCGCGAGATAAAGGCGCTTCAGCAACGTTTTGAGGCTTTGAAATTGGAAATACTGCTTAGCGGACCATGTGATCGGAACAATGCCATATTAACCCTGCATGCGGGAGCCGGGGGTACGGAAGCCCAAGATTGGGTGCAAATGCTCTATCGACTCTATGTTCGATGGGGAGAGCGACATGGCTATAAAGTGGAGACCCTGGACTTTTTGAGTGGGGATGAGGCGGGCATTAAAAGTGTAACTTTATCTTTCAGTGGAGAAAACGCGTACGGGTATGCAAAATCTGAAAAAGGCGTACATCGGTTGGTGCGAATTTCTCCATTTGATGCGTCAGCACGTCGTCATACTTCGTTTGCTTCCGTGGATGTTATTCCGGAGGTGTCGGAGGATAACGAGATAACGATTGATCCTGAAGATTTGAGGGTGGATACTTTCCGTTCCGGTGGGGCCGGGGGTCAGCACGTTAATAAGACAGATTCTGCGATCCGAATTACCCACTTGCCTTCCGGGATCGTAGTTCAATGTCAGAGCGAGCGCTCCCAGACTCAAAATAAGGCTTCAGCCATGCGCGTTTTGCAGGCGAGGTTACTGGAGCTTAAGCGCAGGGAGCAAGAAGTTGAAATTTCCGAAATCCGCGGCGAACAACAAGAAATTGCTTGGGGAAGTCAGATCCGTTCTTACGTTTTTCATCCCTATAGCCTGGTCAAAGATCACCGTACCAATGAAGAAACCGGGAACGTGTCGGCGGTAATGGATGGGGAGATCGATGCGTTCATTGCAGCTTATCTGCAGAAAACCAAAATTGTCAAATAAGCTAAAGGAGGAGATCTTTTGCCTACCATTTCACTGAAGAGGATAGCCAATACGCTTCGTCAAGACATTATTTCCATGCTCGTAACTTCAAAATCCGGACACCCCGGCGGAAGTTTATCGGCTGTGGAAATCTTAGCCACGTTATTCTTTTGCGAAATGCATGTAAATCCGGAAGATCCGCGTTGGGTGGATCGAGACCGCTTTATCCTTTCCAAGGGACATGCGGCCCCTGTACTTTATGCGGCTCTCGCCGAGAAGGGTTATTTCCCCAAGGAGGCGCTTAAAGGGCTTCGCCAAACCGGCCATATGCTCCAGGGACATCCCGATATGAAGAAGACACCCGGCGTGGACATGTCCACGGGTTCCTTAGGGCAAGGCCTTTCTGCTGCCAATGGAATGGCTTTGGCTGGAAAGCTGGATGGCAAAGATTATCGAGTTTTTGTTTTGCTCGGTGACGGTGAGATGGATGAAGGACAAGTTTGGGAAGCGGCGATGGCGTCTGCCCACTATCATTTGGATAATGTCACAGCCATCTTGGATTTTAACGGCTTACAAATTGATGGCACAACGAATAGTGTCATGTGTTCTGCTCCACTGACCGAAAAATGGAGAGCCTTTGGCTGGCATGTAATTGAAGTTGACGGGCATGATGTGGAGGCTTTGCTGGAAGCGTTTGCCGAGGCCAGGCGGGTCAAAGGAAAACCGTCGATTATTATAGCCAAGACGGTGAAAGGCAAAGGGGTTTCTTTCATGGAAAACCAGGCCGGTTGGCATGGCAATGCACCCAGTGTGGAACAAGGCGAGCAGGCACTGAAGGAATTACGGGAGGAGGCGCTAACCCTTGGCTGATAAAATGGCGACACGTGATGCGTATGGACAGGCTCTACTGATTCTTGGGGCGGAAAACCCCAAGGTTGTTGTCTTGGATGCCGATCTTTCAAAGTCGACCAAGACCGCTGACTTTGCGAAGAAGTATCCTGAACGTTTCTTTAACATGGGGATTGCCGAGGCAAACCTCTTAGGGACTGCTGCAGGGTTGGCGGCGGCAGGTAAAATCCCCTTTGCCAGCACGTTCGCGATCTTTGCCGTGGGACGAGCCTTTGAGCAAATTCGCAACTCGATTGCTTATCCCAAGCTAAATGTTAAAATTGCAGCCACTCATGCCGGAATTACAGTAGGGGAGGACGGAGGCTCTCATCAGGCTGTCGAAGACATGGCGATCATGCGCGCCGTCCCCAACATGGTGGTTTTAGTCCCGGCCGATGGGGAGGAAACCCGCCAGGTAATTTTAGCTGCTGCCAAATACAACGGCCCGGTTTATATTCGCATGGGGCGTTTGGCTGTTCCCCTGCTTTTCGGAGAAGACTATCATTTTGAGATCGGGAAGGCGAACGTCCTCCAGGAAGGGACAGACGCGGCCATCATGGCTAACGGCTTGATGGTGTCCACGGCCCTGGAAGCGGCCGGAGAGCTGGCCGCCGAAGGAATTAACGTGAGCGTCGTTAATGTGGCTTCGGTGAAGCCGCTGGATGAAGAGACGATTGTGCGCATAGCTAAGCAAACAAAAGCTGTCGTGACAGCGGAAGAACATAACATTATCGGCGGATTGGGAAGCGCGATTGCCGAGGTTCTGGGAGAGAAACTACCCACGCCTATGGTTCGCGTCGGCATTAAAGACCTGTTTGGCGAGTCAGGGCACCCGCAGGAGCTGCTGGAGAAATATGGCTTGACCAAGAAAGACTTAATTAAAGCAGTCCATGAGGTCATTGCTAAAAAGTTGGGATAATTCTAACATAGATTTATTAATCATGATGAGGAAGGGTTTGGTTTTAATAAATAGTCAAAGACGGCAATCAAACAATAACATCCAATCAAATCCAAAAATGTGACTATAAAAAATAACCCTTCGTGGATATAAATAAAACCTGCTTTATATGCAAGATATTGCGCAAGAAATAAATATGAAAGAGCTATCGTTTTTACTAACCAGTGCAGCTTCGATTTATATAAAGGTATTAAATAGTTAAATATAATAAATTGGTAAACAAAACCGGATGATGTATTATTTTTATTCATGTCCGTAAAAAATATATTACTATGTAAGAGTTGTATACCTAATAATCGTTGGCCCAGAAAAATGGTAAAAGTACTGAATGAAGCTACGCCGAAATAAAGCAAAATATAATTAATAATTTTGTTTGAAGGGTTCCTTGCTATTGCCGTTTTATACCACTGTTTAACTAGCCATGAAAAAAGAATAAAACTTAATAAAGTATAGCTAGATCTAAACCAAAAATGTTCATATATACCTAATTTAACAAAAAAAATATCAATTAAAAAATATACTAAACCAAAAAAACAATACCAAATAAATGATAGATTATAAATAATAAGTAATAATGATGTTGAACAAACCGATATTTGTGAAAAATAGTTACCAAAAATTATATCTAAATAGGAATCCCTAAATATTTTGGGATAATAACTATAAGCATTTAAACCGAGTACAAGAATTGCCTCAAGTATAAAAGATAAACCTATTATTGAAAAAAGAAACGCTATAACAAATTTTTTATTGTTAGTTTTGCATAAGGATAAAACAATGGTGATAATGCTTGTAATAAATAATAATATGAACCATATCGTATTAGACCAAAATGTTGAATTCATGTGTACCTCCTTATAGGATATGGGGTAATGATTTCAATAAATCATTTTGGTTTACACAACAACCAAACTCAAGATAGAAGTGGCGTACACTATTTCAATATGAAAAATGGCAGGTTGAATCTATATATAACTAAAAAGGCACAAGCGATTGATGGAAACCAAACCCAAAGCGGTTTTTTATAATGTAATAAAAGAAGAGGGAACATAGTAAGATTAACAGCAAAAGACCAATAAATATTCCAGCTATTATGGTGAGAAAAAAACCCTAAATAAAATGAAAGATATTCAATAGAAGTATACACAAATGCGCAGAAGAGAAAAAAGAGGATATATACCGGAATCCTCTTGCTGTTATTAACTTTTGAGTAGAGTTGAAAAAAGATAAAACATGTACATGGGAAAACTACAAAAGCAATTAATAATTCTGCAAAATCACCGCTAATAATAGGCGATTCATATTTCCAAAGGGGTTTGTTTTTTGATAATATAATATAAGTCAGGTTGCCAATTATCATATATAGAATTGTAGGATAATATAATTTCCAATTTCGCCAATCTCCCCATTTCCAAGCAATGAATATTGAGATGAGTGATAGTAGTACATGAAAATCGAACATCTTACACCCCTAATGAAATTCAAATATTTTAGTCTTAGTTTGAAGAATGAAGAATTACCTTTTTGATCTTCGTATTGCTTGCAAACTTCCAAGCCGCATGACCCTCTTACGCGATAGCTCACAAAACCAGTATAATTATTTTGTCATATGCTTGAAAATATATGTAAGAAGAAGCCCCTAAGAATATGTTTCATTTGTATTGCCAGTTCTTATAGTGAATTGGCTTTTGTTTTTTTCGGTGTATTGCATTAAGCTTCTATGGAGTTGCAGGTTTTAACCACAATGCCATTTCTGATTTCACAAACAGGAAATTCACGACGAGTGTCGAATATTCTATGAGTTATAGAGAAAAAAAGGTGAGATGTTAGAAAATCTTTAATCATAGAAACATCGGAACAGAAGCGAGGTGAGCAGGATGATACAATTGACAAATGTGTCCAAGATATATCCAAACGGTGCCAGAGCCCTTATTGATGTCAATCTAAGAATTGGCAAGGGGGAATTTGTTTTCTTGGTGGGCCCCAGCGGAGCAGGTAAATCAACGCTGATTAAATTATTTTTTCGTGATGAAACCCCGACGCGGGGACAGGTCATGATTAATAGTAAAAATCTGGTGCGCATGAAAGGCAGGGATGTGCCTTATCTAAGGCGTAATATTGGCGTCATCTTTCAAGATTTTAAGTTGATGACCAATAAAACAGTGCGGGAAAATGTAGCTTTTGCGCTAGAAGTGATCGGAGTGTCGAGGAAAGAGATTCAAATTCGTACGCGCACGACGTTGGAACTTGTCGGACTTGCGAGGAAAGAGAATGTCTATCCGCATGAACTATCCGGCGGAGAACAACAGCGGGTCTGTGTTGCACGGGCGATTATAAATAATCCTGCACTATTAATGGCAGATGAGCCCACGGGTAACCTTGATCCGGAAACGGCCTGGGAAATTATGGAGTTGCTTTATAATATCAACAAACGTGGAACGACGATTGTCATGGCTACTCATGCTAAAGCGATTGTGAATAAAATGCAAAAACGGGTGATTACCATAGAAAACGGACGGGTTGCACGAGATGAAGAAAAGGGGGGATACGGCTATGACGCTTAATTCCGCTCGCTATATTCTGCGCGAGACGGTCCACTCCATGAAACGCAATCCTTGGCTTAGCATAGCGTCGGTTTTAACCGTTATGGTTTCCCTTGTAATCTTAGGATTTTCTGTATTTTTCCTGGCAAACGCTTCTAATATGGCGAAATCCTTTGAATCTCAGTTGGAGATTGCGGCGTTTGTAAAAAACAGCATAACCCAAACGGAACTTGAAGGGTTAAAAACCCAGATTCAAGGTATGTCTGGGGTGGCTTCCGTAACCGTAGTTTCCAAAGACCAAGCCCTTGCTGATTTCGGGAAAACGATGGGTGGTTCCCAAAGTAATCTTTTGGCAGATCTTGGAGGGACTAATCCCTTCCCGGATAAGTTGACAGTCAAGGCAACGGATCCTCAAAACGTTATCGCCTTGGCGGACGCGATATCCGTTCTTCCTGGGGTAGACAAAGTCCGCTATGGACAGGGATTTGTGGATAAGCTTTTGAAATTTACGCAATGGCTGAGGTGGATTGGCTTTGGTGTGGTGGCAGCTTTTGGCATTGCAGCCATTGTGTTGATTTCCATTAACGTTAAAATGAATGTCTTTTCTCGTCGCCGCGAAATTCAGATTATGAAATTAGTGGGCGCTAGCAACAGTTTTGTCCGCTGGCCTTTTCTTGTTGAGGGGTTAGCATTAGGATTTGTTGGGGGAGCACTGGCAGCTGGTATTGTTGGTATGGGCTATAATTGGATTACTATGTATGTCCAATCGACATTAACATTTCTCCCAGTTGTTCAAAACGCGATTCTCTTTCGCCAAGTCACTGGGGGGCTTATGCTCGCTGGCATGGCGATGGGTGCACTGGGAAGTGGGTTCTCTTTACAGAAGTTCCTTCGAGCGTAGAGAGGAAGTGTCTTAGCCCAGTCGCACACGTTCCATCGCTATTCACTTGTCGCTCAGGCTATAAGGCAAAACCTCTGGGCTTTCTGCAAGTTAACCGTTGCCTTTCTTCACGCCTAATCGCCTACGCTCATTGACGCGATTCCTCTCTTCGTGCTCCTTAAGCTAAGAAACTTCCTCTAGCTAGGGTCGACGGAGGAGTGGAACTGTGGTGGGAGTTTTGGGACGGTTTGGTTCTTTGTCGTAATCAAGCCACTCGTGACCAAGCCATGAATAAATGAAATTGCAAAGAGAACCGTTTAAGCCAACCCCAAAGAAGTGCTCCTCGAAAGCTTTGGTGAACGTGCAATTCATTTCATTCATCCATTGACACGATTCCTCTCTCCATACTCCTTAAGCTAAGAAACTTTCTCCGGCTTGGGTCGACGGGGGTATTGAAGACGTTTTGACGCTTTTGAAGGACTGTTTGTGTCTTTACGCAAAGGCGCTTCGGGGTAGGAGACGAGATGAAGGTTCGAAAATAATTTAATTTAGGAACGGAGGGGGTCGTTTGTTTCAAAGGAAAGTACTAACGATTGTGATAATTTGTCTTGGTTTACTTGGAACATCGGTATTGCCTTCTGGGGCTAACGAACTGGGAGATGCTGTTCAGCAGCAGAAAGACATTTTAAATCAAAAGGATCAAACCCGGGGGAAGTTAAATGAATTAACCTATACGGCAGATAAAATCAAGGCTCGAATGGTTCAACTGGAAACGCAAATCGCCGCAGCTCAGATGCTTTTTGAACAGAAACAGGCCGCTTATGCCCAAGCCCAAAACCAAGTTCTCTCAGCTCAAAAAGAACTGGATCTAAAACAAAAGGAGCTTGAAGACCGCCAGGTGGCCCTTGGAAAACGGGCAAAGGGAATCTATGAGAGTGGGCAAGTAAGCTATTTGGAACTACTCTTTCAGTCTGTGAACCTCGGTGACTTCATTACGCGAATGGAGTATTTCGCGGAATTAGTGTCTAATGACCGTCAGTTATTGACGGATATTAAATCCCAAAAGGAACAAATTGTTCAAAAAACGAACGAATTGATGAGCAAAAGGGATCAAGCCGCACTACTCGAAAAGCAGGCGGCTTCAGTCAAAACGGACCTTGATAAAGCGAACGCTCAGCAGCGCGAAGCCTTGGACGAAAACACAAAGGCCCAACAAGTGGCTTATGATAATATTGAACGCTTGGAATCCGAGGCCAATGCCTGGAATGATAAGATTCGCAAATTGCAGGCAGCTCAGGCAGGACGTTCAGGCGGCGTGAGCGGATCAATCACTACCTGGCCGGTACCCGGTTATTACGAAATCAGCAGTCCCTTTGGCTGGAGGATTCACCCCATAACGCAGAAACGAAGTTTGCATACCGGAACGGATATTGCGGCATCGTCAGGGACACAGATTACCGCAGCGGGAGCTGGAGTCGTCATCATGGCCGGCTGGAATACGGCCTATGGGAATATGACAATTATTGACCATGGCAAGGGAATCTCTACGCTTTATGGACATCAGTCAGCCTTGAATGTTACCGAAGGTCAAGCGGTTCAAGCGAATCAAGTGATCGGGTATGTTGGTTCAACGGGGTGGAGTACAGGCCCGCACCTGCATTTTGAAGTCCGGGTAAGTGGTAATCCTACTGATCCTTTGCAGTATGTCCCTAATTAATGGATAAGTAGTATTACTACACAGGAAAGAGCATATAATAGAGCGAGACACGAGGGAAGGGGTTTGACTTGCTTGCAGGAGTGGAACTGGAAAAGAGTAGCTAAAAACATCGGGGTCATCCTATTGATATTTTCTGTACTAGTGACTACGGCGCTGGGTGGGATTGTTCTTGCCAACGTAAATAACGCGGGGCGGTTAGTTCACGTTATCCAACTGATTCGAAGCGACTACTTAGAAAATGTTACGACTGATCAGCTTGTGGAAGGTGCTACAAAAGGGATTGTAGAGATATTAGGAGATCCCTATTCGACGTACATGAATGCTAAGGAGAACCAAGAACTTTTCCAAATGCTGGAAGGGAAGTTCGGCGGGGTAGGAATTGTTCTTAGCCTTAAGGATCCTAAAAAGCTCGTGGTCTTGCGTCCCATTAAGAATTCGCCGGCTAGTAAGGCAGGTATCCAATCGGGCGACGTCGTCAGCAAGATTAATGATGAGGAGACAGCTGGCATGGAGCAAGAAAAAGCGGTGGGGATGATGCGCGGAGATCCTGGAACAAAAGTAAACTTGGCTCTCTATCGGGAGAGTACGAATAAGACCTTCACGGTCAGTTTGACGCGAGAAAACATCACAGTTCCAACAGTAGAGGGAGAAGCATTGCCGGGGCATCCAGATATTGCCTATATTAATATTACTCAATTCTCCTCAGTTACAGGGACTGAACTTCAAGAAACTATGACCAATTTGGATATCAAGAAATTCAAAGGGCTTATTCTGGATATGAGATATAATCATGGCGGAGAACTCAAAGCTGCTGTTCAGGTTGCCAGTTACTTTATCCCAGAGGGTCCAGTTGTTTATATTGTGGATAAAAAAGGGAATGTTGATACAAAAATGGCGGCAGGTACATTTCTGGGAATGCCTTTGGTGGTTCTCGTCAATGAAGAAAGTGCTTCTGCTGCGGAGATCGTAGCCGGAGCGATTAAGGACAAAGGAACGGCGAGCCTTGTCGGAGTAAAAACATTTGGCAAAGGTATTGTGCAAACGATTTTCCCCTTGGGTGGGGGGACGAGTGTCAAATTAACAACTGCCAAATACTTGACTCCGAATAAGGTGGATATTCACAAACAAGGGATAGAACCGGATATAGTGGTAGAACTAAAAAAAGGGCAGTCGACCACCATTTCCCCGCTGGACACCAACTTTGACCCGCAGCTTCAAAAAGCTCTCCAGACGTTACAAGGAAAATTAAAATAAGGAATGATTAAGGATCACGCTAGTCTTGAAAATGGCTCAACATAAACTCAAATAGTGATTATGTTGAGTTTTCACTAATTACTTGGTTTTTTTCAGGGCTTGAATGTAATCAATAGAAAATAATAAGTATAGGAAGGTAAAAGAAGATGGCGCGAAAAATTTATATTACATCCATAGACAGAGACCGATTGCTGAAACTAATTGGAAAGGAAAGAGAATTTAATAATACAAGTAATAGGGAGTATTTAAACAACCTGGAAAAAGAGTTGAACAATGCACAGATTGTAACTTCTCAAGAAGTTCCAAATGATGTAATTACAATGAATTCAAAGGTCCTTCTAATAGATTTGGATACTGAAGAGGAAATGATCTATACGTTAGTTTATCCTCAGGAAGCCAACTTGATTGAAGATAAAATTTCAATTTTGGCTCCTGTAGGGACAGCTATCTTAGGATATCGTGCGGGAGATATCATAAAATGGAAGGTCCCAGATGGCGTCGTTAACCTGAAAGTTGAAGAAATTTTATACCAGCCTGAAGCGGTTGGAAACTACGAGTTATAATTGTTTGAGGCTATGCATCCGAGCCTGAAGAAGGCATCTCTTGTAAAAGATTAGCAAGAGATGCCTTCTTATTTATTATTATTCTTGGATAACATTATTATATGATAGTTTAATTCCAGGAGTGAGTGACCGTCGTTCACGTTGTTGCATAGACTACGCTGACCAGAATAAACGACGGGGGTTACACGCATGAGAAATAAGACCGGTGTTCGACATTATTTTGCAGAAGGAATGACCACCAGGGGCTATATATCCCTTTTGCCCAACATGATGCCGAGTTGGCAACGGGTTTATGTCTTATTGGGGGGACCGGGAACAGGTAAATCGACGTTGATAAAGGTAATTGGTCTTGATCTGCTGGACCGGGGATATGGCGTTGATTTTTTGCGTTCCGTGCGGGACCCAGACTCAATGGCAGGTTTTATCATACCGCATATGGGATTGGCAATGCTGGATGCCATGAAAGTTTCCCCACTACGTTGGCGAGCCCCGGGAGTTGTTGAGAAGTTTATTGATTTTAGCATTTTCTGTGATGAACTTAAGTTAGAGAAGCAGCGTTCAGAGATTTTTAAAATCGAAGATCTGCTTCAAGAGCTTCAAACAACCTTGGAGGAAGAGCTGACTGCAGAACTTGGATCATTAATTGGAAATAGGATACCTAAACGTCATATGGAAAACGAAGACCTCTCCTGGATCTTGGGAAACTCCGCCCGTTTAAAGGTTAAGAAAGAACACATCGGCCCTTGGCCTCTCGCCGAAAATGCCCTCAAACTTTTACAAAAAAGCATTATTGTACCTTATTTTTTACACGGTTTAACTTTAGAGGGGTGGCTTAATCTTGCCCCGCATTTTCTGACGGACTTCGATCAAATTCGACTGGAAGGGGACGAAACGTTGGATGCCATAGATTGGGTTTTGCGAGAAGCGCAACAACTGGGACAAATGATTGAAATTGTCTTACATCCGCTCAATCCGGATGAAGTGATTGGGATTGTTTTCCCCGAAAGGCGTTTGGCGATCTGGCAGGGAAATCCCGAAAATTTAAAAGATCAAGGATTAGATCGGCCTTTTAGTGAAAAATTAATAGAGGCCTTAATATCTTGGCAAACACACAGGTCTCAGCTTAAAGGGATCTATATGGCTGCTGTAAATTTCGAACAGTTGGATAGTTACCGGGAAACCGTACTCAACCAGATTTTGTGTGATTTACAAACAAAGGTTTAAAATGTGAATCAGATTTCTACTGCATTTTTTTAGCTGACAAGGGAAAACTAATCTAAAGATCTACTAACGACCGGGCTTCGAAAGGAGCGTGTCCCATGTCAAAAAGAGTACGGTACCTTTTAGTTATTATTTCCGTATGTCTTAGTTTAACAATAACGGGCTGTGGTCTTCAATCCCTTTTTGGAAATAAGAACAATACTTCTTCAACAAAAGGGGGGACTGAGACGGTTATCGCAGTTTCTTTAAATGAGGAAGATCCCAATAAACTACTTATTACCAAAGGGATTGACGATTTGGCGAAGAAGGAAAACGTGCAAGTGAAGTATCTGGGCCAAAGTGCAGCGGGAGAAGAATCACCCTTGAAAGGGGCGAAGGTTCTTATTTATCAAGGGGGAAATGCGAGCCTGCTAAAGAGTGCAGAAACAGACAAAATTCCAGTGTTAGCTTTAAGTCAGCTTCCTGCAGGCGTAAAGCTCGTCGGGATGATTACTCCGGATCAGGAAAAGACCGGAGAGCTTATGGCCCAAACGTTGGTAAGTAAGGTTGCTGAGGGTCAGGTCGTAATTTTGCAGGGAGACCCTAACGAAACTGGATTTCAGGAACGTTTGGCCGGCAACAAAGTGGTGCTTAGCAAATATCCCAAAATAACAGTGCAAAACATTGTAAGTTCCCCAGATTCCGAAGCGGTCACCAAGCAGGGGTTAGTGGATATTCTTCAAAAGAATCCCGGCAAGGTCCAGGGCATCCTGGCTCATACCGAGCAATTGGCAGCTTTAGCAAACGAAGTTTTGAAACAAACGCAGTTGGATAGGAAAATCAGCTTAGTTGGGGGACAAGCTTGTGTTCCATCTTTGGAACGGATGTCCAGCGGAGCTCAAGCCGGAGATATCGACACTTCTCCTTATCTTCAGGGGGTTAATGCATATCAATGGGCCCAAAAAATTATAAAAAAAGAAGCCCTGGATGTCAATGATTCTATCACAAGTGAGCAAGGGGAAATTCCGGCCAAGATTATTCAGGTTAAGGCTGTAACGCCAGATAATCTCGCGCTGATCCAGAAGAGTTACACATTGACCCTGCAAAGTGCGGAACAAGATAAAAAGGAAAAAGAGCAGGCGGACCAAGCTTCTAAATCAACAGATCAAGGGCAAGCCAAGCAAGAGGATCAGAGTGGAAATAAGTCAGAAGCAAGCAGCGAAGGACAACAGGCCAAATCAAGCCCTATTCCTGCCGGAGTCCAAAAGGTTACGGAACGGATTAAGACTGAAACAACCCGGGAGTATCTTGATGCTCAAGGAAAAGTAATTGGCACGGAGAAAACTGTTAATGAACAGGTAAAAACCGTGCCCGCCGAAATGTTAAAGCAGCAATCCGAGCAACCAAAAGACGCGACGAAAGATCAGGGGGATCAAAAGGATCAAAAGGATCAAAAGGATCAGAAGGATCAGACGGACACGAATAAATGAGGAACGGAAGGGGTAACGAAAAAATAATAAGGAGCACAAGGCCCTCGGATAATCTTTGGGCCTTTTCTTTGGCTTAAATACTAAACACAAAAAGCTACTCCATGCCAATTAAGGAGGTCTAGTATATATTTTGAAAATTTCTAGAACTTTTTTAAATTCCCACTTTAGATGAAGCTATAAAAAATAAAATTATAACATACTGGGGAAACAGAAATGCACAATTTAAAAAAATTACTGATAATGAATTCCACGCTAAAAGAGGCAGCTTATTAGGTAATTTAACTTCTTTAAAAATGTATAAGTTAAAAACCACTATATTTATTTCTATATTTGAAAACAATCAAGTGACTTGTGTTCTTAATATAAATACAATGTTTCATCATATAAAATCCACTATGTGTTCTCTATACCCTCCTGAACGTAACTCTGATAACTACTCCAACTATATTCTTGTGGTTGTTTCCACGGCATATCCCAACCTAATATCGTAGAATATGATATGATATTAGGTATGTAAGGAATAGTAAGCGAAATAGGATGTTAAAATTTAGGGAGGAATTCGGTATGACTCTAGCGCAAAAGATTGAGCAGATTTTAAAGGATGAGTTAAAACCTGAAAACATTAAAACAATTATCGATTTGGCGGAATTTTTAAAGGTTAAAGAAAGCCAGAAGAAATGGGATGAAATTAATGAGTCCGAACATGAATTTATAACGGCAGAAGAACAGGCCCATCTTGAAGAAGTAAAAGCAACAGGTCAATTTATTGACCAGGATGAACTTTTACAAGAATTGGGGATAAATAAAGATGAGATACAAAATTAAGTATGAAAAAGATTGCCTTAAATACTTAAAGAAATTGGACAGAAATACACAGGTTAAAATAATTAATGCTATAAGCCAACTTCCGTTTGGAGATGTAAAAAAACTGCAAGGAAGTATTGCAGATTACAGATTGAGAGTTGGTAATTACAGAATTATATTTAGTAAAGATGATAAAAACATAATAATT